>NZ_BMGB01000003.1 GCF_014639655.1 Conyzicola nivalis | reverse complement strand
AAATTGTGTCCGGCGGTGTCCTACTCTCCCACAAGGTCCCCCTTGCAGTACCATCGGCGCTGAGAGTCTTAGCTTCCGGGTTCGGAATGTGACCGGGCGTTTCCCTCTCGCTATGGCCGCCGAAACTCTTTTGATCGTTATCAAAGGTTTCGCGGACAGAGCCACTGATTGCGATCCTGCCAGCACTGCGTCTATTAGACACAGGTGGTGGGGGTCGAACAGTGTTCTGTTCGCAGTTCCCGACCGTAGATCAGGAACCACATAGTGGACGCAAGCATACTCATCATCTGCATTGCTGCAGACAGAAGGTGTTATCAATTTATCGGCTTATTAGTACGGGTCAGCTCCACGAGTCTTTAGTCCTCGCTTCCACATCCCGCCTATCAACGCAGTAGTCTAGCTGCGAGCCTCTCGACCTAAGTCTTGGAAATCTCATCTTGAAGCCGGCTTCCCGCTTAGATGCTTTCAGCGGTTATCCGTTCCGAACGTAGCTAATCAGCGGTGCTCCTGGCGGAACAACTGACACACCAGAGGTTCGTCCATCCCGGTCCTCTCGTACTAGGGATAGCTCTTCTCAAATTTCCTGCGCGCGCAGAGGATAGGGACCGAACTGTCTCACGACGTTCTAAACCCAGCTCGCGTACCGCTTTAATGGGCGAACAGCCCAACCCTTGGGACCTACTCCAGCCCCAGGATGCGACGAGCCGACATCGAGGTGCCAAACCATGCCGTCGATATGGACTCTTGGGCAAGATCAGCCTGTTATCCCCGAGGTACCTTTTATCCGTTGAGCGACAGCGCTTCCACAAGCCACTGCCGGATCACTAGTCCCGACTTTCGTCCCTGCTCGAGTTGTCACTCTCACAGTCAAGCTCCCTTGTGCACTTACACTCGACACCTGATTACCAACCAGGTTGAGGGAACCTTTGGGCGCCTCCGTTACTTTTTGGGAGGCAACCGCCCCAGTTAAACTACCCACCATGCACTGTCCCTGAACCGGATCACGGTTCGAAGTTAGATATCCAGAGTGACCAGAGTGGTATTTCAACAATGACTCCACATGAACTAGCGTCCACGCTTCACAGTCTCCCACCTATCCTACACAAGCCACACCGAACACCAATACAAAGCTATAGTAAAGGTCACGGGGTCTTTCCGTCCTTCTGCGCGTAACGAGCATCTTTACTCGTAGTGCAATTTCGCCGAGTCCACGGTTGAGACAGCTGGGAAGTCGTTACGCCATTCGTGCAGGTCGGAACTTACCCGACAAGGAATTTCGCTACCTTAGGATGGTTATAGTTACCACCGCCGTTTACTGGGGCTTAAATTCTCAGCTTCGCCTTGCGGCTAACCGTTCCTCTTAACCTTCCAGCACCGGGCAGGCGTCAGTCCGTATACATCGTCTTGCGACTTAGCACGGACCTGTGTTTTTAGTAAACAGTCGCTTCCCACTGGTCTCTGCGGCCGTCAAACGCTCCAGGAGTAAATCCCTTCACGCATCAGGCCCCCCTTCTCCCGAAGTTACGGGGGCATTTTGCCGAGTTCCTTAACCATGGTTCTCTCGATCTCCTTGGTATTCTCTACCTGACCACCTGAGTCGGTTTGGGGTACGGGTAACTGGAACCTCGCGTCGATGCTTTTCTTGGCAGCATAGGATCACTGATTTCGTCCGTGAGGACTACCCATCGGGTCTCAGGCTATGTGAACGGCGGATTTGCCTACCGTTCGCCCTACATCCTTAGACCGGGACAACCATCGCCCGGCTCAGCTACCTTCCTGCGTCACACCTGTTAATACGCTAACCGCACCAGCATAGGGTCGTGTGCTAGGCCCCACGCTTCACCCCGAAGGGATCCATCTAGGGGATTCAGACACTTAGCATCACTGGATTAGCTTGGGCGGTTCTTCGTCAGTACGGGAATATCAACCCGTTGTCCATCGACTACGCCTGTCGGCCTCGCCTTAGGTCCCGACTTACCCAGGGCGGATTAGCCTGGCCCTGGAACCCTTGGTCTTTCGGAGGACGGGTTTCTCACCCGTCTTTCGCTACTCATGCCTGCATTCTCACTCGTGTGGCCTCCACGGCTGGTTTACACCGCCGCTTCGCTGGCCACACGACGCTCTCCTACCACTCCGTACGCCTGGACCCTTGCGGGCCGGGCTACTATACGAAATCTACAACTTCGGTGGTGTGCTTGAGCCCCGTTACATTGTCGGCGCGGAACCACTTGACCAGTGAGCTATTACGCACTCTTTCAAGGGTGGCTGCTTCTAAGCCAACCTCCTGGTTGTCTGTGCAGCTCCACATCCTTTCCCACTTAGCACACGCTTGGGGACCTTAGTTGGTAGTCTGGGTTGTTTCCCTCTCGACGATGAAGCTTATCCCCCACCGTCTCACTGCTGCGCTCTCACTTACCGGCATTCGGAGTTTGGCTGACGTCAGTAAGCTTTTGGGCCCCATCGGCCATCCAGTAGCTCTACCTCCGGCAAGAAACACGCAACGCTGCACCTAAATGCATTTCGGAGAGAACCAGCTATCACGAAGTTTGATTGGCCTTTCACCCCTAACCACAGGTCATCCCCTCCATTTTCAACTGAAGTGGGTTCGGTCCTCCACGACGTCTTACCGTCGCTTCAACCTGCCCATGGATAGATCACTTCGCTTCGGGTCTAGAACCAGCGACTAAAACGCCCTATTAAGACTCGCTTTCGCTACGGCTGCCCCACTCGGGTTAACCTCGCCACTGATCACTAACTCGCAGGCTCATTCTTCAAAAGGCACGCTCTCACCCCTACTAAGGAGGCTCGAACGGTTTGTAAGCAGACGGTTTCAGGTACTATTTCACTCCCCTCCCGGGGTACTTTTCACCTTTCCCTCACGGTACTTGTCCGCTATCGGTCATCTGGGAGTATTTAGGCTTACCAGGTGGTCCTGGCTGATTCACACGGGATTTCTCGGGCCCCGTGCTACTTGGGATCCTTCTCGAGCCATTGCGACATTTCGACTACGGGGTTGGCACCCTCTATGACCGGCCTTTCAAGACCGTTCGTCTATATCGCGTTGTAACTCTTGCTGTACGGCAGTAACAGCTGAAAAGTCCCACTACCCCGACCATGCAACGCCTGCCGGCTATCACACATGATCGGTTTGGCCTCTTCCGGTTTCGCTCGCCACTACTAACGGAATCACGGTTGTTTTCTCTTCCTGGGGGTACTGAGATGTTTCACTTCCCCCCGTTCCCTCTACCCGCCCTATATATTCAGGCGGGAGTCACTAGGTCGCACAAGTGCGCCTGGCGGGGTTTCCCCATTCGGAAATCCTCGGATCACAGCTCTATTATCAGCTCCCCGAGGCTTATCGCAGATTTATACGTCCTTCTTCGGCTCCAGATGCCAAGGCATCCACCGTCTGCTCTTAAAAAATTGATATCACATGAGTAACCCAGAACATCCCCGGGGGGAGTCTGGATAATTTGTGACACAGACAATCCATCACAGTCCGAAGACCGTTCTATCTCGTCTGCATCTTTAAGATGCTCGCGTCCACTGTGTAGTTCTCAAAATACGGGCGGTACTCCCCCGCCGGAAAGCCGAAGCTGTCCAGGCGGCAGAAGTCCAGAGGTCCGATCGGCGTATCCGAAGATGCGCCGGCCCGGTCCCTCAGGACCCAACAGCGTGCACAAGACCGTTATCGGAGAAAACGACTGTTCCGAACCCGCAAGCGGGTTGTACTAGGTCAGGACTCTCCGTCCCGATCAATGTCAATGTTCCACCCATGAGCGCCACCGGAGAACATGTGTCTCCGAAATGGCTTACGAAGCTGATAAGCGCTGTATACAGACGCTGTCTCCGAGTGCTCCTTAGAAAGGAGGTGATCCAGCCGCACCTTCCGGTACGGCTACCTTGTTACGACTTAGTCCTAATCACCGATCCCACCTTCGACAGCTCCTCCCTTGCGGTTAGGCCACTGGCTTCGGGTGTTACCGACTTTCATGACTTGACGGGCGGTGTGTACAAGGCCCGGGAACGTATTCACCGCAGCGTTGCTGATCTGCGATTACTAGCGACTCCGACTTCATGAGGTCGAGTTGCAGACCTCAATCCGAACTGAGACCGACTTTTTGGGATTCGCTCCACCTTACGGTATTGCAGCCCTTTGTATCGGCCATTGTAGCATGCGTGAAGCCCAAGACATAAGGGGCATGATGATTTGACGTCATCCCCACCTTCCTCCGAGTTGACCCCGGCAGTCTCCTATGAGTTCCCACCATTACGTGCTGGCAACATAGAACGAGGGTTGCGCTCGTTGCGGGACTTAACCCAACATCTCACGACACGAGCTGACGACAACCATGCACCACCTGTTTACGAGTGTCCAAAGAGTTGACCATTTCTGGCCCGTTCTCGTATATGTCAAGTCTTGGTAAGGTTCTTCGCGTTGCATCGAATTAATCCGCATGCTCCGCCGCTTGTGCGGGCCCCCGTCAATTCCTTTGAGTTTTAGCCTTGCGGCCGTACTCCCCAGGCGGGGAACTTAATGCGTTAGCTGCGACACAGAAACCGTGGAATGGCCCCTACATCTAGTTCCCAACGTTTACGGCATGGACTACCAGGGTATCTAATCCTGTTCGCTCCCCATGCTTTCGCTCCTCAGCGTCAGTTACGGCCCAGAGATCTGCCTTCGCCATCGGTGTTCCTCCTGATATCTGCGCATTCCACCGCTACACCAGGAATTCCAATCTCCCCTACCGCACTCTAGTCTGCCCGTACCCACTGCAGGCCCGAGGTTGAGCCTCGGGTTTTCACAGCAGACGCGACAAACCGCCTACGAGCTCTTTACGCCCAATAATTCCGGACAACGCTTGCACCCTACGTATTACCGCGGCTGCTGGCACGTAGTTAGCCGGTGCTTTTTCTGCAGGTACCGTCACTTTCGCTTCTTCCCTACTAAAAGAGGTTTACAACCCGAAGGCCGTCGTCCCTCACGCGGCGTTGCTGCATCAGGCTTGCGCCCATTGTGCAATATTCCCCACTGCTGCCTCCCGTAGGAGTCTGGGCCGTGTCTCAGTCCCAGTGTGGCCGGTCACCCTCTCAGGCCGGCTACCCGTCGTCGCCTTGGTGGGCCGTTACCTCACCAACTAGCTGATAGGCCGCGAGTCCATCCTTGACCGAAATTCTTTCCAGCCCCTCACCATGCGGAGGAGGCTCGTATCCGGTATTAGACACCGTTTCCAGTGCTTATCCCAGAGTCAAGGGCAGGTTACTCACGTGTTACTCACCCGTTCGCCACTAATCAGAAGAGCAAGCTCTCCGTCATCGTTCGACTTGCATGTGTTAAGCACGCCGCCAGCGTTCGTCCTGAGCCAGGATCAAACTCTCCATAAATGTTTGATTCACTAACCGGCAAGCCGGCGTGACATCTAGCGCCGCACGCACCCGGAATAGGATGTCGATGCGACAAGTTTGAAACTGACAGAACAAATCATTACTGACTTGCTTTGTTTGTTTTAATTCAATTTCCAAAGGAATCCGTGACATCCATCACCGCTAGAAACGGATCCGAATGCCCGGGTTTTTGGCATTTGACATTGTGCACGCTGTTGAGTTCTCAAGGATCGGACGCTCCTGATTCAACCTCACGGTCTCGCTCAGGGCAACCTGTATAACTTACCACGTCCCAACCCGGTGTCAAATCGACCCGCCGGCAGAAAACAACCGGACAACATCTCAATAGACCCCACGCCAGAAGCGGAAATCTCATCCTAAAACCAGAAACACATCGGCTCAAGGCCAGACACATTCCGATCGGGATTCAGTCCCCTACTTGAGGCCGGGAAGCTCTGCGGCTTTCCGAACCTTTGGGGTGACGAGTCATTACTCTACGTGCGCCACGCCACCTCGGCAAAGCACCACACATCCCGGGCGTGTCGC
>NZ_BMGB01000001.1:2567081-2688244 GCF_014639655.1 Conyzicola nivalis | reverse complement strand
ATCGGGATTCAGTCCCCTACTTGAGGCCGGGAAGCTCTGCGGCTTTCCGAACCTTTGGGGTGACGAGTCATTACTCTACGTGCGCCACGCCACCTCGGCAAAGCACCACACATCCCGGGCGTGTCGCCCCGGACGTCCACGCCCCAGCCACCCGCAGTTAACCCGGCGGGGCGCCCGTCCGCGCCAACGAAATCTGCCAAATGAAGGAGAAACCGGAACCGAGTCACACGTCTACGCCGATCGGCGGGGGTGATCGGCCGGATCTCCTTCATTTGGCAGGGAGAGTAGAGCGAGAGCGGGCGCGGCGCGGGCCGCTAGAAGTCGAAGCCTCCGCCGAAGTCTCCGCCACCACCGAAGTCGCCGCCGCTCGAGTCGCTGCCGGCGTCTGCGCTGGCGTCCGAGCCTGAGTCGGCGCTGTCGGCCGACGCGTCCGAGGAAGAGTCGCCCGAGGCATCCGATGATCCATCGTCCATGGGCATAAAGGCGCTCACGAGGGCCGACCCGATGACGTACCCCGCAACCGTGCCGAGCAGGGAGCTCGCGACCATGCTGCCGAAGCCCATGCCGCCACCGCCGCCGCCGGACATCGATCGTTCCATGGTGCCGGGCTGCCGCAGTTCGGAGCGTGTGGCGGAGGTGGCCAGAGCAGCCGCGTCGCTCGACCTGGGCGCGTCGCCCTGGGGCGCGTTCTTGCTCAGCTCCGTGAACAGCAGCTCGCGCTGCTCAGGGGTGAGTTTGGAGAACGCCTCGCGGTGCACGCTCTCGATGGTCTCGGGCGGCGCCGTGCGCAACAGGTAGCGGTAACGCTCGACGGCGATCTCGTCGTCGGTGCGGCCGTCGCGACGTGCCGGCGGCTGCTGCTGGCGCTGCTGCTCGCTGTCGTCGCTGCTCGATCCGAACAGCCGGTCAAAGAAGCCCATGGGGTGTCCCTTCAGTCTGCAAAGCTCGTGCGCTACTTGGCAGCGCGTTCCGCTTCGAACTTGGCGCGTTCCTGCGCCTCGATCTCGTTGTAGACCTTGCGCTCCGTGCGGTCGGCTCTGAAGATCGACCGCATGACGAACCAGAAGATGAGTCCGATCAGAACGGTCGGTGCGAGGGAGTAGGCGGCATTCGCCCAGAAGTTTTCGAGCACGGGTACAGAGTACTTCGTCCGACTAGCGGACGACCGTGATCACTGCGATCACAATGATGATTCCCAGCAGGGCGGTGGTCATGAGGAGGCGGGAGGTGCGGCGGGTCACTGCTCAGCCCTTCGCGATGATGCCCATGATGCCGCTGATCAGCGTGTAGGCACCGACACAGCCGACGACGACCCAGATGGCGACGCGACCGAGCGACGTTTCCTTCTTCTTTTTTTCCTCGCCGGGAAGCTTCAGATCGCTCATGAGGCATGAGTTTACGCTTATCGCATGAGCAACCTCGAAAAGCAGCCGCCCGAGGTCGCGATCGCCTCCGGGCCGCCCGTCGTGGGCGCGGTCGAGATCCTCGAGCCGCGCGACGTGCCGCTCGGCGGTCCCCGCGCGATGACCGTGCGGCGTACGCTGCCCCAGCGCCACCGCTCGCTCATTGGCGCCTGGTGCTTCGTCGACCACTACGGCCCGGACCTCGTGGCCGACCGGGGCGGGATGGTCGTGCCGCCGCATCCGCACACCGGCCTGCAGACCGTCAGCTGGCTCTTCGCCGGCGAGATCGACCACCGCGACAGCGTGGGCAGCCACGCGCCGGTGCGCGTCGGCGAACTGAACCTGATGACGGCGGGAAGCGGGATCGCACACTCCGAGGTGTCGACGGATGCGACCACGGTTCTGCACGGCGCCCAGCTCTGGCTCGCTCTGCCCGACGCGGCCAGGCACACCGCACCCGCCTTCGAGCACTACGCCCCGCCCGCGGTCGAACTGCCCGGCGCCACCGTGCGCGTGTTCCTCGGGTCGCTTGTGGGCAGCACCTCCCCCGCGACCGCCTTCAGCGCGATCGTGGGCGCGCAGCTCGACCTGGCCCCCGACGCCGTCGTCGAGCTGCCGGTCGACGCCGACTTCGAGCACGGCGTGCTGCTCGACCGCGGTTCGCTCAGCGTCGACGGGGACGAGCTGCCGGCGGCCCACCTCGCGTACCGGGCGGCGGGTGCTCACACACTGAACCTCGTTGCCGGGCCCAGCGGCGCCCGCCTGCTGCTTATCGGCGGCCGCCCGTTCGGCGAGAGCATCGTCATGTGGTGGAACTTCATCGGCCGCACGCACGACGAGATCGTGCGCTTCCGCGAGGAGTGGCAGACGGATGTCATCGGTGGCGTCCGCGACGACGGCCGCTTCGGTGTCGTGGCCGGGTACCCGGGCAGGCCGTTGCCGGCGCCCGAATTGCCCGGAGTGCGGCTGAAGGCGCGCTCCTAAGGTCTCGATACGGCCGCGGGCGGCCTACTCGACCGGCAGGATTACTTGACGAGCGGGAAGAGGATCGTCTCACGGATTCCGAGACCCGTGATCGCCATGAGCAGGCGGTCGATGCCCATGCCCATTCCGCCCGACGGCGGCATGCCGTGCTCGAGGGCGCGCAGGAACTCCTCGTCGAGGCGCATGGCCTCGAGGTCGCCCTTGCTCGCGAGCAGCGCCTGCTCGACGAAACGCTCACGCTGCACGACCGGGTCGACGAGCTCGGAGTAGCCGGTCGCCAGCTCGAAGCCGCGGATGTAGAGGTCCCACTTCTCGACGACGCCCGCCTTGCTGCGGTGCGCGCGCACGAGCGGGCTGGTCTCGACGGGGAAATCCATCACGAACGTCGGGCGCACGAGCGAGTCCTTGACGAAGTGCTCCCACAGCTCCTCGACGTACTTGCCGTGATTCGCGAGGTGCACCTCGACGCCCTCCTTCTCGGCGAGCGCCGTGAGCTCGGCGAGCGGGGTCTCGGGCGTTATCGAAATGCCGGATGCCTCGGAAAGGGACTCGTACATCGAGATGCGATCCCAGTCGCCTCCGAGATCGAAAGCCGTGCCATCCGCCCACTGCACCGTCATCGACCCGCTCACGGCGACGGCCGCATTCTGGATCATCTCCTGCGTCAAGTCTGCGATCTGGTTGTAGTCGCCATACGCCTGGTAGGCCTCGAGCATCGCGAACTCGGGCGAGTGCGTGGAGTCGGCACCCTCGTTGCGGAAGTTGCGGTTGATCTCGAAGACGCGGTCGATGCCGCCGACGACGGCGCGCTTGAGGAAGAGTTCGGGCGCGATGCGCAGGAACAGCTCGGTGTCGAAGGCGTTGGAGTGCGTGACGAAGGGGCGGGCGGATGCACCGCCGTGCATCGTCTGCAGCATGGGGGTCTCGACCTCGAGGTAATCGTGCTTGGCGAAGGTGTCGCGCAGGCTGGCGTTGACCTTGGCGCGGGCCTGAACGACGAAACGGGCCTGCTCGCGCACGATGAGGTCGAGGTAGCGGCTGCGCACGCGGGCCTCGTCGCTGAGCTCCGAGTGCAGGTTGGGCAGCGGCAAGATCGCCTTGGCCGCGATCTGCCAGTCCTTGACCATGACCGACAGCTCGCCGCGGCGGCTCGAGATGACCTCGCCCGAGACGAAGACGTGGTCGCCGAGGTCGACGAGGTCCTTCCAGCGCTGCAGGGACTCCTCGCCCACTTCGCCGAGGCTCACCATGGCCTGGATGCGCTGCCCGTCGCCGGCCTGCAGGCTCGCGAAGCACAGCTTGCCGGTGTTGCGCGAGTGCACGACCCGGCCGGCGAGTCCGACGATCTCGCCCGTCGTGGCATCCGTCTCGAGGTTGGCGAAACGCTCGCGCACCTTCGCGATCGTCGTGGTGATCGGCACGGAGACCGGGTAGGCCTCACCCTCGGCCAGCAGCCGGTCGCGCTTGGCGAGCCTGACCTGCTTCTGCTCGCTCAGCTCTTCGTCGGAGAGCTCAGGGGCGGTGGGTTCGGCGGCGTGCTCGGTCAATGGGGTCTCCTGGCGCTGCGGTGGTCAACGCTCCATGGTAGCCGGGGCGCCGCCGGGCGGCTTCAGCCGCCGAGGTGGATGAGCTCGTTGTCGATCAGGCGGGTGTCGCCCACTCGCGCCGCGACGAGCACGCGCGCCTTGCCGCGGTAGTCGTCGTCGACCGGCAGGAACGTGGCCGGGTTCACGACGCTGAGGTAGTCGAGACGGACGAGGTGCTCGTCCATGAGCACCGACTGCGCAGCGGCGAGCACGGCGTCGATGCCGCGGTCGCCGCTCGACTGCGCCGCCTCGAGCGCGGTAGAGAGCGCCAGGGCGGCACGCTTCTCACGCTCGTCGAGGTAGCGGTTGCGGCTGGAAAGGGCGAGGCCGCTCTCCTCCCGCACGGTCTGCACGACCTCGACCGAGCTGGCGACGTTGAGGTCGGCGACCATGCGCTGCACGAGGAACACCTGCTGCGCGTCTTTCTGGCCGAAGAGCACGAACGCGGGACGCACGATGCCGAGCAGCTTCGCCACCACGGTGAGCATGCCGTCGAAGTGGCCGGGGCGCGAGCGTCCCTCGTAGAGGGTGCCGACCTGGCCGGCGGTGACCTTGGTCTCGCTCGACCCGCCCGGGTACATCTCGGCGACGCTCGGCGCGAAGACGAACTCGACGCCGGCGGCCTCGAGCTTCGCCAGGTCGTCGGCGAGGGTGCGCGGGTACTTGTCGAGGTCTTCGCTCGGGCCGAACTGCAGCGGGTTGACGAAGATGGAGACGACGACGGTCTCGGCGAGCTCGTTCGCGCGGGCGACGAGCGCGAGGTGACCGTCGTGCAGTGCGCCCATCGTGGGCACGAGGGCTACGGTGCGGCCCCGCAGCGCGGCTCGGAGTTCGGCGATCGTCTCGACGACGGTGACGGGCACGGTGGAACTCCTCGGTGCTGGGGGTGGCGGCCGAAACGGCCGACTACCGATGCTACTCGGGGCATCGGCGGCACGTAGCCTGAGGGGACAACGACGAGTATCTGCGGTGTTCTGGGACAACCGCGCACGGGCGCCGATGCGCACATGTCCCAGGACTGCGCAGACACCAGCGCAGCGGCCCGGTTATTCGAGGAAGCGCTCGGGCGGGGTCACGCCCTGCAGCGCGGTCTCCACCGACGAGCGGACGAGCGGGCCGAGGAACCGGCCCGGGGCGTCGAACCCGACTCCCGCGAGGATGCCGACCGCCTGGCCGACGATCGACGCGGAGAAGCTCGTGGCCGTCTCGATCGCCTCGGCGTAGGCGGCGCGGTCGGCCTCGGCGACGATGATCGGCTCGGCACCCATCTCGACGACGAGCGCCTGGCCGATCGGGTGCACGGGTGTGGGAGACGTGACCGCCGCGTAGCTCTCGCTGAGCCGCACGAGGTCGAGGCTGGTTCCGGTGAAGACCATGGCCGGATGCACCGCGAGGGGAATCACGCCGGCCGCGGTCGCGGGGGCGAGCACCGTGGTGCCGAATCCGGGGGCGGTGTGCAGCACGAGCTGCCCCGGTTGCCAGGCCCCGACCGCCGCGAGCCCCGCGACGAGCTGTTCGAGCTGGTCGCTCGGCACGGCGAGGATCACGAGCTCGCTGCGTTCGATGAGCGCGGGAATGTCGAGGATCGGCACGCCGGGCAGCATCGCCTCGGCGCGGTCGATGCTGTCTTGCGACGTCGCCGAGATGCCTACGATGGCGTGACCGGCGCCGGCGAGGGCCGCCCCGAGCACGGGACCCACCCGGCCGGCGCCGATGATGCCGACGCCGAGGCGTCCGGACGGGCCGCTCACGGTGCGACCTCGCCCGAGCGCCAGCGGTGACTCGTATCGGCGGACGACGAGGCGATCGCGGCATCCGCGACTTCTCTGAAAAAGAGCACCGCCTGCGCGCTGTCCACGGCGGAGAGCGCCGGCGAGATCGGGCCGGTTACGGTGTGCACCCGGAGGGAGGCGAGACGCAGCGACCGGAAAACCGGACCCTGGCTGATCGCGACGCTCTGCAATCGCGCCTCGGGCACGATGGTGAGCTGCCGCCAGACCGCGCCCTGGCGCAGCACGACGACGCCGGGCAGCGTGGCGAACCCGTTGCGGGGCTGTGAGAACCAGAGGTACCAGCGCGCGCGTTTCGGCGAGTTGACGAAGCCGTCGTCGCCACCCTTTGAACTCATGCCGCGCTCGAACAGCGCGACCGAATCGGCGTCGACGTGGTCGGGCAGCACGAGGGCCAGCACCTTGCGTACGTCGTCGAGGTTGCCGACGGGGAGGATCGTGGTGTTCGCCTGTCCGGCCGCGCCCTTGGCGGACGAGGTCGACGCGCGGTTCACCTTGATCTCCCACCAGCCCGCCGCGCGCCAGAGCAGCGGCTGGGTGACCTGGATCGAGTGGATGCGTCCGGGCGGGAGCGTCTCGTTGCTCGTCGAGAGCAGGCCGAAGCCGATGCGCACGCCGTCGGGGGTTCCGGCGATGCTGTACCGGAGCGACCGGGTGAAGCGCGTGATGTAGAAGCTGCCGGTGCCGATCAGGGTGGGCAGCACACCGATCAGGAAGAGGTACGACCCGGTGGCCGCGACGCCCCAGGCGATGCCGCCGATGAGCAGCAGCACGAAGACGCTGAACCCGCTGAGCAGCAGCGAGCCGATGAGCCTGCCGGTGTGCATCGCGACGACCGACTCCGGCGGGGCGAGGTCGGGGTCGAGCTCGGGCGCGAGCAGCTCGGAGACACGCTGGTCGATGAGGTGGGAGACGGCGGCGCCGCGCGAGATCGGCGTTCCTTCCGCGTCGAGCTGCACCTCCTGGGCGGCGACGACCCGCGTTCCCGAGGCCAGTCTCAGCACCTCGCGGCGCAGCTCGTCGGCGGCCTCGGAGCCGAGGTAGTCGAGCCTGATGTTCGCGTCCTGGCCGGCGACGTTCACCTCGAGGCGCGCGGCCCCGAAGATGCGGGCGAAGAGCGGGCGGGCGATGTTGATGCCCTGGATGCGGTCGAGCCGGCCCTTGCGGTTGCGGCGGAAGACGATGCCGCTGCGCACCTCCACCACCTCGTCGGTGATGCGGAACGTGTTCATGCGCCACGACAGGTAGTAGCCGACGACCACGAGCGCGAGGCCCACGAACAGCGCGAGCACGGCGAGCCAGAAGAACTCGCTCTCGTAGAGCCAGACGAGCGGTTCGCCGTTGCGGCCGTCGCCACCGAGGACCATATCGATCAGGATGTCGCGGATGTTGTAGAGCAGGAAGCCGATGACGGCGACGAAGGTGATGCCGCCGCGCAGCAGCGGGGTGAGCGGGTGGAGGTGGTGCCACTCCCCGTCGGTGAAACGGGTCACAGCCCGGCCCTTCGGCTCTCGGCCAGGGCGACGAGGCGGTCTCTCAACTCCTCGGCGTCTGCCTCGGGGAGGCCGGGGATGACGACGCCGGTCGCCGCCGCGGCGGTGACGAACTTGAGTTCGCTGAGGCCGAGCATGCGGTCGAGAGGCCCGCGGTTGATGTCGACGAGCTGCATGCGGCCGTAGGGGACGGCGACGAAACGCTGGTACAGGATGCCGCGGCGGAAGAGCACGTCGTCGTCGCGCAGCTGGTAGCCGATCGACCGCACCCGACGGGGCGTGAGCGCGATCGTGAACACGAACACCACGGCGAGGGCGGCGACGATCCACCAGAGCCAGTCGATCGAGACGAAGTAGGCGACGGCGGCGCCCGCCCCGACCATGATGAGCCCGAACACGATGTAGCCGACCACGTCGACGACGATGTAGCGGGGCGAGACCCGGCGCCAGGTCACTTCTGGCAGGTCGAGGCGATCGGTCACGCGTGGTCCTGACTGGCGGGGAGTTGGGTCGGATCGTCGTCGCTCGGGGGCAGGGTGCACATCTTCTCGGCGACGAGCCCGCCCACGAGCAGAACGAGCGCGGCGACCACGGTTGCGATCGCCAACGCGAGCGAGCTTACCGGCGGGATCACCGACCGGGTGAGAAGAAAGACCAGCACTGCCGTGGCGGCGCCGCCGAGCAGGGCGCCGGTGAGGCTCGACGCCTTGGCCAGCACGACCGCACGGGTGGCGTAGAACGGGTCGACCCGGGTCTTGGCCGTTCCCCGCACGACCCGGAATACGGGCCACGCGATCACTACGACGATGACGCCGATGAGCGCGAGGGGGGCGGCGAGCGTGACGGGCGGGATGAACGCGGCGCGGCCGCTCGCCACGAGGGCGGTCTCGAGGAACCAGCCGGCGGCGGCCCCGAACACGGTCATCAGCAGCAGAATGGTCGGGCGGGTGCGGGTCACAGCAGCGGCCTTGCGGGATAGGGGTGGACGGTGTCGGCCGCGGCGGGCAGCCGGTCGATGCAGCCCTGGTCGCCCAGCGTGGCGCCTGGGTCGATCTCGAGCCAGGGCACGAGCACGAACCCGCGTTCCCCGGCGCGGGGGTGCGGGAGGGTGAGCCGCTCGGTGGCGACACGCAGTCCGCCGAGGTCGACGATGTCGATGTCGAGCGTGCGGTCGCCCCAGCGCTCCTCGCGCACCCGGCCGTGGTCGTGCTCGATGCGGTTGAGCTCGGCCAGCAGGCTTTCCGGGTCGAGCGCCGTGCGGATCGCGACTACGGCGTTCAGGTAGGCGGGAGCCGCCTCGTCGACACCGTCGAGTTTCACGGCGGCGCTCTCGACGAGCGACGATGCCGCGACCACTTTCACCCCGTCGAGCCGGGCGATGTCGGCGACCGCCTCGCGGATCGTCGCCTCCCGGTCGCCGAGATTGCTACCGAGCGACAGTACGGCGGGCAGCTCGACCCGGAGGCGCTGCTGGCGGATCCCGGTCACGCGCGCGACCTCGTGATGGTCACGGCGACGTCGTCGAACGGCACGGTGATGGGCGCGCTCGGCTTGTGCACCGTCACGGTGACGAGCTGCGCCGCGCGGTGGGCGAGCACGACCTGCGCGATGCGTTCGGCGACCGTCTCGATGAGGTCGACGGGGTCGCGTTCGACCGCCCCGACGATCTCTTCGGCGAGTTCGCCGTAGTGGATGGTGAGACCGAGATCGTCGCCCGACGCCGCCGCGGCGAAGTCGAGCGACACGGTGACGTCGAGCACGAAGACCTGCCCGTCGCGGCGCTCGTTCTCGAAGACCCCGTGGAAAGCGGATGCCCGCAGCCCGGTCAGCGTGATCTGGTCGAGGGGGCGCGTCACTCGGTCGCTCCCTTCTCCCACGCGGTCCAGACGGCGAGGGCGGCCTTGGTCGTCTCGACGTCGTGCACGCGCACGCCCCAGACTCCGGCCTGCGCGGCGAGGGCGCCGATCACCGCGGTGGCGGGGTCGCGGTCGGTGGGCTCGGCATCGCCGGGCAGCAGATCGGCGAGGAAACGCTTACGCGACGCCCCGATGAGCACCGGGTAGCCGAGGCTCTCGAGCCGGTCGAGGTTGCCGAGGAGCTTCCAGTTGTGGGTGCTCGTCTTCGCGAAGCCCAGCCCTGGGTCGATGATGATGCGGCGCTCGTCGACGCCCCAGACGATGAGTTCCGCCACGCGGCGCTGCAGCTCGGTGCGCACGTCGCCGACGACCTCGTTGTAGGTGGCGAGATCGTTCATGTTCTGGCCGTGGCCGCGCCAGTGCGACACGATGTACTCGGTATCGAGCGCGGCGATGGTGCGGAACATCTCCTCGTCGGCCAGACCGCCCGACACGTCGTTGACGACCGCCGCACCGGCTTCCGCGGCGAGACGCGCGGTGGACGAATTGAGGGTGTCGATGCTGACCCGGATGCCACGGTCGCCGAGCTCCCGTACGACCGGCAGCACGCGCCGCTGCTCCTCGTCGGGGGAGACGCGCACCGCGCCCGGCCGGGTGGACTCGCCGCCCACGTCGATGATGTCTGCGCCCTGCTCGTGCATCGCGACGCCGTGCGCGATCGCGTCGTCGACGGAGTGGTACCGCCCGCCGTCGCTGAACGAGTCGGGTGTCACGTTGAGAATTCCCATGATGCGCGGGCGCGGTCGCGCCGTTCTGCGAACCAGGACCATGTCGTTACTCACGGATGCCGCCTCCGATCAGCGAAATGATCTCCGCTCGGGAACTAGTTTCGCTCAGGGTTCCGCGGCTCGCCAGAGTGACCGTCGAACTGGTGCTCTGGCGCGGGCCGCGGGTGGTCACGCACTGGTGTGCGGCATCGAGCACCACGAGCACGCCGAGAGGGTCGAGGCCGGTGTCGATCGCGTCGGCGATCTCCTCGCCGAGCCGCTCCTGTAGCTGGGGGCGGTCGGCCAGCGTCTCGACGACGTGCGCGAGAGAGCCGAGGCCGACGACCTTGCGGTCGGGAACGTAGGCGACATGGGCGGTGCCGATGAACGGCAGCAGGTGGTGTTCGCAGATCGATCGGAACCGGATGTCGCGCACGATAACGACCTCGCCGAGTTGGCCGGCCTCGAGGTCGACCGCTTCGGCCAGGTGGTCGAGCGGGTCGACCGCTAGGCCGGAGAAGAACTCGGCGTAGGCCGCGGCGACGCGTTTCGGTGTCGCCTGCAGCCCAGGACGGGTGACGTCTTCGCCGATGGCGGCAAGGATCTCGGCGACCGCCGCCTCAATGCGTCGGGTGTCGATGGCCATCGAGGGTCAGGCTGTCGCGATGCCGGGGGTCTTGCGCGGGCGCGGCGTGCGCTTCGGCGGAGCCGGCGGCTCCGAGTCGACGCCGCCGTCGACGACCTCGGGATCGATCGGCAGCTTCGAGGGCACCTCGACAGGCGGTCGGTCGGAGAGCGGTCGGTTCGCGCTGGACAACCACTGCGGCCGCTCCGGCAGCTTTTCGAGACCCTCGAAGATCTCGGCCAGCTGGTTGTGGTCGAGTGTCTCCTTCTCGAGCAGCTCGCTCGCAAGGCGGTCGAGAACGTCGCGGTTGGTATTGAGCACCTGCCACGCCTCGTCGTGGGCCTGTTCGATCAGAACACGCACCTCGGCGTCGATGACGCGAGCGATGTCATCCGAATAATCTCTGCTCGCGCCCATGTCGCGACCCAGGAAGGGCTCGCCGGCGGTGAGTCCGAGCTTGACCGAACCGACGACCGAGCTCATGCCGTACTCGGTGACCATGCGGCGCGCGATCGACGTTGCCTTCTCGATGTCGTTCGATGCGCCGGTGGTCGGGTCGTGGAAGACGATCTCTTCGGCGACGCGGCCGCCCATGGCGTAGGCGAGCTGGTCGAGCAGTTCGTTGCGCGTGACCGAGTACTTGTCTTCGAGCGGCAGCACCATCGTGTAGCCGAGGGCACGGCCGCGCGGGAGGATCGTGACCTTGGTCACGGGGTCGGTGTTGCGCATGCTCGCGGCGGCGAGGGCGTGGCCGCCCTCGTGGTACGCGGTGATGAGCTTCTCTTTGTCGTTCATCAGGCGGGTGCGGCGCTGCGGGCCGGCCATCACGCGGTCGACGGCCTCGTCGAGGGCGCGGTTGTCGATGAGCTGGGCGTTGCTGCGGGCAGTGAGCAGCGCGGCCTCGTTGAGCACGTTGGCGAGGTCGGCGCCGGTGAACCCGGGCGTCTTGCGCGCGAGCACCTCAAGGTCGACGCCCTTCGCGAGCGGCTTGCCCTTGCCGTGCACCTCGAGGATCTGGCGGCGTCCTTGGAGGTCGGGGGCGTCGACGCCGATCTGGCGGTCGAAGCGGCCCGGACGCAGCAGCGCGGGGTCGAGCACGTCGGGACGGTTGGTCGCGGCGATGAGGATGACGTTCGTCTTGACGTCGAAGCCGTCCATCTCGACGAGCAGCTGGTTGAGCGTCTGCTCGCGCTCGTCGTTTCCGCCGCCGACGCCGGCACCGCGGTGGCGGCCGACGGCGTCGATCTCGTCGATGAAGATGATGGCGGGCGAGTTGTCCTTGGCCTGCTGGAACAGGTCGCGAACTCGGCTCGCGCCGACGCCGACGAACATCTCGACGAAGTCGGAACCCGAGATCGTGTAGAACGGCACGCCGGCCTCGCCGGCGGTGGCGCGGGCGAGGAGGGTCTTACCGGTTCCGGGAGGGCCGTAGAGCAGGACGCCCTTGGGGATGCGAGCACCCACGGCGAGGAACTTGGCCGGGTCTTTCAGGAAGTCTTTGATCTCTTCGAGCTCTTCGATCGCCTCGTCTGCGCCGGCGACGTCGGCGAAGGTGACCTTGGGGCTCTCCTTGCCGACGAGCTTGGCCTTCGACTTGCCGAACTGCATGACCTTGGAGCCGCCGCCCTGCATACGCCCGATGAGGAAGTAGAAGATGACGCCGATGATGAGGAAGGGCAGCAGGATGCTGAGCAGCGACGCGAAGAAGTTCGTCTGCGGAACCTCGTCGGTGTAGTCCTTGATGTTGGCGGCGGTGACCGCCGCGACGACCTCGGGACCGCGCGGTGCGACATAATAGAACTGCACCTGCTTGCCCTGGTCACCGTCGGCCTTGGTGAGCGTGAGGTCGACGCGCTGTTCGCCGTCGACGATCTTCGCCGATTCGACGGTGCCGCCCTCGAGCAGCTCGAGGCCGTCCTTCACCGAGATCTCTTTGAAGCCGGAACCGGTCAGCAGGCTGGAGCCCACGATGACCGCGATGATGGCGACGACGATGTAGACGATCGGGCCGCGAAAAATGCGCTTGAAGTCCATGATGTTCCGGGCAGAGACGCCCAGCACCTTCCTGCTGAAGAAACGTAAGGTCAGGCTACTGCCTTGGCGCTGGGTGGCCGCTGCATGTTCGCCGAAGGCGGACCATCTGTGCATCGCCGTGGGCGCACGGTGCCTCTAGGCGTAGACGTGCGGCGCGAGCACCGCGATGCCGCGCAGGTTGCGGTACTGCTCGGCGAAGTCGAGGCCGTAGCCGACGACGAACGCGTTGGGGATCTGGAAGCCCTCGTACTTGACGTCGACCTGGACCTTGGCGGCCTCGGGCTTGCGCAGCAGCGCGCAGATCTCGACGGATGCCGCGCCCCTCGTCTCGAGGTTGCCGCGCAGCCAGGAAAGGGTGAGTCCCGAATCGATGATGTCTTCGACGATGAGCACGTGGCGGCCGTGCAGGTCGGTGTCGAGGTCCTTCAGAATGCGCACGACGCCCGAGGACTGGGTGCCCGAGCCGTAGGACGAGACCGCCATCCAGTCCATCTCGATGGGGATGGTGAGTTCGCGGGCCAGATCGGCCATGACCATCACGGCGCCGCGCAGCACACCGACCAGCAGCACCTTCTCGCCCGCGTAGTCCACTTCGATGCGGCGGGAGAGTTCGGCGATTTTCTCGTGGATCTCTTGCTCGGTGTAGAGAATCTCCGCGATATCGTTCTCGACGTCACTGAATTCCATGGTGGTTCCGTTCGTATCTAAGCCCGGGCCGCGCTGAAGACCAGCAGCCCATCGCGCCGTTCAACCCTAACGCCCGGCAGGTCGAGGGCGGCCTGGCCGTGCCAGTCGGTGACGAGCCTCGCCACCTCGAGGGTGTGCGCGCGGCTGAGCGAGACGTGGAACTCGCTCTGCACCGCGAGCCGGATCAGCCGCTGCCGCAGTGCGGGCGGGTTCGCCTCGAGCGCTCGTACCGGCAACGAGATGCCCGCCTCGGCGATGTCGGCCAGTTCCTCGGCGATTTCCTCGGCGAAGTGGTCGAGCGCGTCGGAGTCCTCGCGCAGCTGCTCGGCGGTGCGGGCGAGCGCCTCGGCGATGCCAGGGCCCAGCTCGCGCTCGAGCAGCGGCAGCACGCTCGTGCGCACGCGGACGCGGGTGAAGGCGTCGTCGCTGTTCTGCGGGTCGGTCCACGGGTCGAGTTCGGAGTCGACGCAGAACTGTTCGGTCTGAGAACGACGGATGCCCAGCAAGGGTCGCGAGTACAGTCCGGTTTGCGCCGCCATGCCCTGCAGGCTCGCCGCCCCGCTCCCGCGTGCGAGGCCGAGCAGCACGGTCTCGGCCTGGTCGTCGAGCGTGTGTCCGAGCAGGACCGTGGTGGCGCCGGTCTCGGCGGCGGCCGCCCGGAGCGCCTCGTAGCGTGCGACGCGGGCCGCCGCCTCCGGGCCCCCTGCGGTGCCGACGGCGACGGCGCGCACGAGAACCGGGTCGAGGCCGAGGGCGGCGGCCTGGCGGGCGGCGTTGGCCGCGACATCCGCGGAGCCTTCTTGCAGTCCGTGGTCGACGATGACGGCGCCTGCGCGCAGTCCCGCCCGCGGCGCCTCGAAGGCGGTCGCCGCGGCGAGGGCGAGCGAGTCGGGTCCGCCGCTCAGGGCGACGAGCACGAGCGCGGCTTGGCTGCCAAATGAAGGAGAAACCGCCCGCCCGTCACTCGTTTCTGCGGATGCAGGGCCCTCCGGCTCGAAATCTCCTTCATTTGGCAGGGAGGCGGGAGTCAGGGCGCCGCGCACCGCGCGCCGGAGGTCGGCGATGGCCGGGGTCAGTCTCGGGCGCGTTGGCTGCATCCAGTAACGTTATTCCAGCAATCAACAAACCAAGGAGCGCTAACCATGGCCGCCTACGATGCGATCATCGAAATTCCCAAGGGAAGCCGCAACAAATACGAGGTCGACCACAAGACGGGCCGGGTATACCTGGACCGCGTGCTCTTCACCGGTTTCGTCTACCCCACCGACTACGGATTCTTCGAGAACACGCTGGGCCTCGACGGAGACCCGGTCGACGTTCTCGTGCTGCTCGACTACCCGCTGTTCCCGGGCGTCGGCGTCTCGGTGCGCCCCGTCGCCGTCTTCAACATGACCGACGACGGCGGCTCCGACGCGAAGGTCATCGCGGTTCCGGCGACCGACCCGCGCTGGTCACACATCCAGGACCTGAACGACATCCCCGAGTTCACCCGCAAGGAGATCGAGCACTTCTTCGAGCACTACAAGGACCTGGAGCCCGGCAAGTGGGTTCGCACCGAAGGCTGGGGCGACGCCGCCGAGGCCGACGAGATCGTCAAGGCGGGCGTGGCGAAGCTCGCCGCCGAAGGGCACTAAGACACGTATCGCCGGTTGAGTGAGTCGCTCTGCGACCTACTCAACCGGCGATTTTCGCGTTAAGCGCTACTCGCCTCGGCGAGCTCAGCCGAGGGTCACTCCACGGTCGCGCATGTACGGCACGGGGTCGGTGGTGATACCGCCGATACGGACCTCGAAGTGCAGGTGACACCCGGTCGAGCCGCCGGTGGAGCCGACGTACGCGATGAGGTCGCCCGCGTTCACGGTCTGGCCTTTGCTCACGAGGGTGCCGCCGTTGACGATGTGTCCGTAGGCGGTATCCGTGCTGTTGCCGTGCGTGATGAGGATGAAGTTGCCGTAGCTGCCGTTCGGGGCGGCATAGGTGACCGTGCCAGCGTGGGCGGCGTAGATCGGCCGCCCGCATCCCGAGCTGATGTCGGTACCGGCGTGAAGACGCCAGACGTGGCTGACCGGGTTGAGGCGGTTGCCGTAACCGCTGGTGATTCCGCCGTACGTCGGCTTCGACCAGCCGCTCTGGTTGACGACGCCCGCGGGCGTGCCACTGCCGGCGCCTCCGCCGGCGGGCATTGCGGCAAGGGCGGCCGCTCGAGCCGCTGCGGCTTCGGCCGCGCGGCGTGCTGCCTCAGCGGCGCGCACGGCGACACCGGTGTTGTAGTCGGCCTCGGTCGCCATGCGGCGCTCGGTGAGAACGGTGAGCTGCGCGTTCAGCGTCGCCTCGTTCTCCTCCTGCTCAGTGACGGCCACGGCGGCCGCGTCGGCCGCGGCCTGCGCGGCCGCGGCAGCAGCCTCCGCCTCGAGCTTCAACTTCTCGAGCACGTCCTGCGCGATGTCGGCCTGGTCGGTGAGCGCCTGCGCGGTGTTCTGGTCGAGGACGGCCTTCTCGTAGATGCCGGCCGTCTGCTCGGTGAACTTGTCGGCCATGCCGTAGGAGTAGAGCATGTCGTCGGCCTTGGCGGCGTTGACGAGCAGGCCCGTGGTGACGTCTCCGTTGCCGGAGCGGTACTGCTGGGCGACGATCTCGCCGGCGCGCTGCTTCGACTGCGTGGCGAGGAGAGCCGCGTCATCCGCCTGCCCCTTCAATTTCTGCGCCTTGAGCGCCTGCTCCTGGAACGCCTGGTCGGCCTCCTGGTAGGCCTCGCCCAGACGGATCGCCTCGGCTTGCGTGCGCTCGACCTCTGCGCGCAACCCGGCGAGCACGTCTTGGATGCGCTTGATCTCGGAAACGGTGTTGGCTTCGCTCGAGCGCGCGTTCTTCACGTCGTCCCACGACGGGTAGTCGACGGCCTGCACCGGCTGCGCGTCGGTGGCGACGATCGAGCCGACGGTCGCCACGGTGAGTGCGAGCGCGATGGCGACGAGACGGTCTGAGCGTCGTCGCCGAGGCGTGCTGCGTGAAGTGGCTCGCTGTGGCCAGATGATCATTTTTCCCCGAATCGTGTTTCGGCGTCATTTATAACGCCCGTCACACTGTCAACTTCTCTAACAGTAACAAGAGCCACGTTTTGGCCGCATAGGGAAACCTCAGGTTTCACCCAGAACATTCAATGACCACTTGAACCTACATGCCGGATGTTTGCTCGCCGGAGTGCCCCGCCGGGCCGTGTCGAATGCCCCGGTTTGGTATTTGGCCGAGAGACCCGTATGCTTTTCCCTCGGTAGCTATGACGTTTTGTTTGCGCATGGCCCCATCGTTTAGTGGCCTAGGACGGCGCCCTTTCACGGCGTTAACACGGGTTCGAATCCCGTTGGGGTCACAAACACAAAATTAAATAGCATGGCCCTGTAGCGCAGTTGGTTAGCGCGCCGCCCTGTCACGGCGGAGGTCGCCGGTTCAAGTCCGGTCAGGGTCGCAAAGAATGGAAAGCCTCTTCGAAAGGAGGGGCT
Source organism: Conyzicola nivalis (assembly GCF_014639655.1). Classification (NCBI taxonomy): domain Bacteria; kingdom Bacillati; phylum Actinomycetota; class Actinomycetes; order Micrococcales; family Microbacteriaceae; genus Conyzicola; species Conyzicola nivalis. The sequence continues at coordinate 2,671,519 of NZ_BMGB01000001.1, read as the reverse complement.
TTTCGTCTTATGAGGGGTTCGCCTCTCATGGCCCTGTAGCTCAGTTGGTAGAGCGCACGACTGAAAATCGTGAGGTCACCGGATCGACGCCGGTCGGGGCCACCACTAAACCTTCGGAACACCCTCGGGATTCCGGGGGTTTTTTACTTTCCCCGGTGGCGCGCGCGAATCACCCAGCCGACCGCCGAGACCAAGGGCACCACGACCGCGATCAGCGTGATCGGGTTGAAGTGGAAGCGGATTCCGTCGGGACCGCCGATGTAGGCCCCGATCGGGATCGAGTACCCGCCGCCACCGCCGCCGCTGCCTTCGCCTTTCCCGCGGGAACGGTGTCGCTCGCCGGCTGTTCGCCCGAGCCCTCGCCGGCGCCGAAGCCGAAGACGACGGCCGCCACGGGCAGGATGTCGTGCCCGTGGAGCGTCGCCTTTTCGCCGTACGACAGCTTCGAACCCCAGGCGGGAACCGAGTCAGTGAGTTTCTCGATGAGGTTCGTCATGCGACGACGGTACTGCCGATGGGAGCCGGCGCGGAAGACGGTCGGGTGCGGATGACACGTCTGCGAGAATCGGCTCCGTGAACGCGACGATCGAACTACTCGGTAAAGACTTCTGGGCGTGGCGCGAAGCCACCGTTTTCCGCAGCGCCGACGACATGCCGCGGATCGCGCACCCGCCGCTCTGGCTGCCGCGGTTCGACGCCGGGTCGGTGCGGGAACGCCGGACGGCGCTCACGGGTTTCGTCGACCGGTGGCGGGCGATCGACGCCTCGGAGGAGTCGGTGGCGGACAGGGTCGACCACCGCCTGATCGGCTCGGCCATCGCCCGCGTGCACTGGGAACTCGAGGTCACCCGCTCGTGGCAGCGCGACGCCGTATTCGCCGCGAGCCAGATTCTCGGCCCGTACTTCGACCTGCTGCTGCAGCCCGCCCCGTTCGACGCCGAGCGTCAGGCCGGCCTCGTGAACGTGCTGCGTGCCGTACCCGCGCAGGTGCTCGTCGCCCGGGCCAACCTCGAGGAACACGGCACCGCCGAGCTCGCCACGGTCGCCGCGGAGCTGCTCGGCTCGATCGAGAGCGACCTCGCCGCGTCGGTGGCGGCGCTCTCCCCCGACGTGAGCACCGAGACCGCCGCCGCCCTGGCCGCGGCCATCGACCCCGCAGCCGCCGCTCTCGCGGGGTTTGCCGCGTGGCTCGAGCACGAGGCACCCGCCATGCCGCGCCTCGCGCCGGTGGGGCGCGAGAGCTTCGAGTGGTACCTGCGGCACGTGGCGCTCATCGCGGCGTCGCCCGAGCAGCTGGTCGCGGCCGCCGAGCAGGAGTACTCCCACGCCGTGGCGTGGGAGCTCGCGTCACGCACGCGCCCGGCGGGGAGCACGCGGCCCGCCGCCACGAGCGACGAGCAGCACGCCACCGAGGCGCGGGACGAGACGGCGGTGCGGGAGTTCTACGAGAGCCGCGGCATCCTGAGCCAGGCGGGCCACGGGCACTACCTGACCGCCGAGATCCCCGCCTACCTGCGCGGCCTGACCTGGCTCGGCGTGCCGGACGATCTCACCGACGAGCACCGGCTCGGCGGCGACGGCACCTCGTACATGCCGGCGCCCGACTCCGACCTCGGCTACTTCTACGCGGCGAACGCGCTCGACCCGCGGCTCGGCATCGTGCACGAGGGGGCGCACTTCCAGCAGCTCGTCCGGGCGTGGGGGCACGAGCGTGTGATCCGCCGCCGCTACTACGACTCCGCCGCGAACGAGGGCATCGCGCACTACAACGAGGAGCTGATGATGCAGGCGGGCCTGTTCGACGGCGGCGACGCCTCGCTCACGATCGTGCACAATTTCGTGCGGCTGCGCGCGCTGCGGGTTGTCGTCGACGTGAACCTCGCGATCGGCGCGTACAGCTTCGCCGAGGCCGTCGACCAGTTCGTGCGGCGCGTTCCGATGGACGCGGGCACGGCGACCGAGGAGACGGCGATGTATCTCACCGGGCCCGGGCTGGCGATGGCCTACACGACCGGCAAGCTGCAGCTGCTGCGACTGCTGGCGGATGCGGCCGAACGGCCGGACTTCGACCTGCGGGCGTTCCACGATTCGGTGTGGAAGAACGGCAACCTGCCGTTCTCACTGCAGCGCTGGGAGCTGCTGGGCGACGACAGCGAGATCCGTGCGATCGACGCCGCCGGGGAGTGGCGGCTCGCGGACTAGCGCGCCGGGTCGCCGGGCGGGGTCGCGGCGTCGGGGCCCGGCGCCGTCGGCGGCACGATGCCCAACGCGGCCTTGATGCGCTCGGCGTCGTCGGGGCGGGCCCCGGCGGCGGCGAGGTTCGCATCGGTCACGGCCTTCAGCACCTCTTCGCGCTGGATCGCGATTCCGCGCGGCGCGTCGATACCGATCCGCACCCCGTCTCCCCGTGAGTCGAGGATGGTGACGACGATGTTGTCACCGATGAGAATGCGTTCTCCCGGTTTGCGAGTTAGAACGAGCATTTATTCAGCCTACCAACCGGTCTCGACCCAACCGACGGGCAGCCCGAGTTGCGCGACCGAATGAGGGGTGGATGTCTCGTCGGGGGACCAGCTCATCACCGCGGTGAGCGGCACGACATTGGCGACCGCGCGCACCCAGCGCACGGTGTCCTCCGGCTTGCGGCCGGCGTCGACGGCGACCCAGAACTGGTCGGCGTGCAGGCTCTCGAGATCGGTCACCGATCCGGCCGTCGGTCCGCGGCGCGGCAGGCCGAAGGCCATCACGACTCCTTCGCCGAGGCGCACGCCCTCGGCACGGGCCGCGATGGCTCCGCGCCGGTCGTCGATGCGCGGGATCTCGGGACGCTCGATGGTCCCGCCGATGCGCAGAACGGATGCGCCCATCCCCGCGGCGACCGTCTTCGCCACCGCGAGCGCGTCGTCGCCCAGGCCGATGAACACCACGAGGTCGCCGGCGCCGCGCAGCGGCAGCGGGCTCGGCGGGGCGGGCGGCGCGATGGCGGGTGTCGGCTGGGCGGTGTTCAACGTCAGGTCGGCGAGGATCGCCGCGAACCCTGGCGTGGAGGTCGAGACGTTCCACGACGGTTCGGCGGCGGGCGCCACCTCGTCGAAGTCGTCGGCGCGGTCGAGCAGCGCCGCGATTCCCGCCCTCGCCGGCAGGTCGAAGGAGTGGGCGTCGGTGGCCGTGCCGTCGGCGAGTTCCACCGTGGCGTGGAACTTGCGTGTGGCGAAGAAGCCCTGCAGTCCGCCGGTCGTGGTCACGGTCGTGGCGACCACGGCGGCATCCGGACCGTACTGGTCGAGAATGCGGGCGTTCAGATCCGCGACCGAGTCGGCCTCAACGTGATATCGACTCGGTGACACGCACGACCCCCACTGTTTCGATGTTCACGTTGGCGGCGGTGACCTCCTGGTAGGAGAGCACGGGCAGGCCGCCCGACTGCGCGGAGACGAGGCGCCGGATCGCGGGGCGCAGGGCCGGGGCGCAGACCAGGACCGCCGACTGGCCGGCGGCCTCGAGCTTGGCGACCGAGTCGCGCAGCGAGTCCAGTACGGCCTCGAGCGACTGCTGGGCCAGCAGGATCTGGGTGCCGGCCTCGGACGGCCGCAGCCCCTCGAGCATCGACTGCTCGAGCAGCGGGTCGATCATGATGACGCGCAACGTGCCGGCCTCGATGTAGTTCGCGGCGAGCGCCGGGCCGAGCGCGGTGCGGGCGGCCTCGATGAGCCCCTCGGGGTCGTTCGACACCTTGGCGCGCAGCGAGAGCGACTCGTAGATGCGCGGCAGGTCGTTGATGGGGATCTGCTCGTGCAGCAGCCCCTGCAGCACCCGCTGCACCTCGGCGAGGCTGAGCAGCGACGGCACGAGCTCGTCGACCGCGGCCGGGTTGACCTGCTTCACACCCTCGGTGAGCACCCGCACGTCTTCCCGGGTGAGCAGGCGGGCGGCGTTGGCGCTGATGATGGACGAGAGGTGCGTCACGACAACCGAGACGCGGTCGATCACCGTGGCGCCGAGCATCTCCGCGCTGTGACGCATCTCGGCGGGCACCCACTTGCCGCTGAGGCCGAACACGGGGTCGACCGTGGCCTGGCCGGGCAGGCTGTCGAGCGCGTCCCCGAGGGCCAGCACCTTGCCCTGCGGGGCGACACCGCGGCCCGCCTCCACGCCGGCGATGCGGATGACGTAGGTCGAGCTCGGCAGTTCCACGCTGTCGCGGGTGCGCACCGGTGGGACGACCACACCGAGGTCCATCGCGATCTTGCGCCGCAGGGCCCGCACGCGCGCCAGGAGATCGTCCGAGGCATCCGACACTATGTCGACCAGGTCGGAGGAGAGCAGGATCTCGAGGGCGTGCACGCGCATCTGCTCGATGAGCCCCTCGGTGGTGATCGGCGTCGTGACATTGGCCTCGTCGGTCTGCGCGTCCTCGAGTTGCTTGAGGTCGGCGGCCTTGTTGACCTTCACCCGGTAGGCGATGAAGAACAGTGCGGCGCCGACCAGCACGAACGGGATGAGCGGCATGCCGGGGATGAAGGCCATGCCCACCGCCGCGCCTCCCGCGATCATGAGCGCATTGCGCGACTGGGTGAGCTGGGTGGAGGCCGAACTGCCGAGGTCGCTCTCGGCGTTCGAGCGGGTGACGATGATGCCGGTCGCGACGGCCATGAGCAGGGCGGGGATCTGGGTGACCAGTCCGTCGCCGATGGTCAGCAGCGCGTAGGTGTTGAGCGCGTCGCCGATCTCCATTCCGCGCTGCAGCATGCCGATCGCGATGCCGCCCACGAGGTTGATGATGATGATGATGATGCCGGCGATCGCGTCGCCCTTGACGAACTTCGAGGCACCGTCCATGGCGCCGTAGAAGTCGGCCTCGGCCGAGACTTCGGCGCGCCGGGCGCGGGCCTGGTCGTCGGTGATGAGCCCGGCGTTGAGGTCGGCGTCGATGGCCATCTGCTTGCCGGGCATGGCGTCGAGGGTGAACCGCGCCCCGACCTCGGCCACGCGCTCGGCGCCCTTGGTGACCACCACGAACTGGATGACCACGAGGATGAGGAAGATGACGGCGCCGATGATGATCGAGCCGCCGACGGCGACGTGGCCGAACGCCGCGATCACCTCGCCGGCGAAGCCGTCGCCCAACACGAGACGGGTGGATGCCACGTTGAGACCGAGCCGGAACAGGGTCGCGACCAGCAGCAGCGAGGGGAACACGGAGAAGTCGAGCGGCTTCTGCACGAACATGGCCGTGAGCAGCGTGACGAGCGAGAGCATGATGCTGATGATCAGCAGGAAGTCGAGCACGCCGGCCGGCACGGGCACGACCAGCAGCAGGACGATGCCCACGACGCCGATCGGAACGGCGAGTTTCGCGAGGTTGCGGTTCACGTCAGTTTCCTCCGGTGGTCAGTGGGGATGGTTCGGCGGGGAGCGTGGGCTCTCTCATGGTGTGCACGCCCTGCGCGGCCCCTCGGGCCTTGAGCGCCATCACGAACGCCAGCACCTGGGCGACCGCGGTGTAGAGCTCGACCGGGATCTCCTGGCCGAGTTCGCACGCCTTGTGCAGCGCGCGGGTGAGCGGGATGTCGCGCACGATCGGCACCCGGTCTTCCTCGGCCCTCTCGCGGATGCGCGCCGCGACCTCGCCCGCGCCCTTCGCGACGACGCGCGGTGCCGACTTGCCCGGCTCGTACTTGAGGGCCACTGCGAAGTGGGTGGGGTTGACCATCACGACGTCGGCGTCGGCGACCGCGCTCATCATGCGGTTGCGGCTCATAGCCAGCTGCCGCGCGCGACGCTGCGACTTGATCAGCGGGTCGCCCTCGGAGCTTTTGTTCTCGTCGGTCACTTCTTTTTTCGACATGCGCGTCTTCTTGCGGTTGCGGCGCATCACCACGAACACGTCGGCCGCGGCGAGCACGAGCCCGGCGATCACGGCGGAGCGGATGAGCGCCTCGGTCCCGCCCGTCGCGGCGCCGATGAGCTCGGAGATCGGCAGGCCGCCCGCCGTCATCAGCACCGGCATGAGCCCCTGGATCACCATCACCAGCACCAGCGTGACGACCGCCGTCTTGAGCAGCGCCTTCACGCCGTTCCACAGGGCCTGCGCGCCGAAGGTCGTGCCGAGTCCCTTGATGAGGTTGAACTGCTCGAACTTGCCGTTGAACTTCTTGAAGTGGATGCCGCCCTGGATCGCGGCCGCGGCGAGCACCGCGACGACGACCGCGACCACCATCGGCGTGAGGATGGCCATGATCGATTCCATACCGGCACCGAGTGCCTGGACGGCGAGTTCGGGGTCGGGATTGCGGACGACGGATGCCACGGTGAACAGCTGATCCATCGTCGCGCCGGTTCCGGCGCTGATCGTCATCGGGATCATGACGGCGACGGCGCCGACACCCACCCACGCGGTGAGGTCTTGCGAGCGGGCGAGCTGGCCCTTCTCGCGCACCTCTTTCATGCGCTTCTGGGTGGCCAGCTCGGTCTTTTCACCGGAGTCGTTCGACATCTACCTCACCCCCGCGAGCTCGCCGACGGCGGTCTTGGTGACGGAGTTCACGATTTCCGGCAGCGCGACGAAGAGCAGGGGTACCAGCAGCAGGGTGAGCAGGATCTTGATCGGGAATCCGAGGGCGAACGCGTTGAGCGCCGGGGCTACGCGGGTGAGGAGACCGAGTCCGGCATCCGCGAGAAAAAGAACCACGATCATGGGGCCGGCGATCTGCAGGGCCGACATGAGCATCTGGCCCGTTGCCATGGTGATGGCCTCGACCGGGACGGCGAGGTCGAGGCCGCCGCCGATCGGGATAGCGGTGAAGGTGCCCGCGAGGCCGCCGATAACCAGCTGGTAGCCGCCCGACGCGAACATCAAAGCGAGCGCGGTCATCTGGAACAGGCGGGTGAACTGCGCGCCGTTCACCTGCAGCTGGGGATCGAAGCCCTGGGCGAGGGTGAACCCGCCGAACAGGTCGATGAGGTTGCCGGCCGACTGGATGGCCGAGAAGACGATCATCACGAGGAAGCCGAGCACGGCGCCGACAACGAGCTCGAGCACGAGGGCGACGACGTAGGTGCCGGTGTCGGGTGAGACGTAGCCGGGGGTCACGACCGGGGCGACGGCGATCGCGAGTCCGAGCGCGAGCATGCCCTTGATGCGCAGCGGGAACGCGTTGGACGAGAACGGCGGCGCGATGACGATGAACGCGACCATGCGCACGCCGGCGAGCATCACCGCCTCAATCCACTCGAAGTCGAGGTCGATTCGCACGTCATCCCCCGCCGAGCAGGCTGGGGATGCGCGCGAACAGGTCGTTGGTGAAGGTGACCATCTCGGAGATCATCCAGTGCCCCGAGACGAGCAGCGCGATCGCCACCGCCGCGAGCTTCGGCACGAAGGAGAGCGTGACCTCCTGGATCTGCGTGATCGACTGCAGCAGCGAGATGGCGAAGCCGACGACGAGCGCCACGATGAGGACCGGCGCGCACAGCTTGGCGCCGATGACGCAGGCCTGCAGGCCGATGTCGAGAACCGCGTTCGGATCCATCAGCCACCGCCCTGGTAGCTCGAGACGAGCGAGGTGATCACGAGCGCCCAGCCGTCGACGAGCACGAACAGCAGGATCTTGAACGGCAGCGAGATCATGACGGGCGGGAGCATCATCATGCCCATCGACATCAGCGCCGACGAGACCACGAGGTCGATCACGAGGAACGGCACGAAGATGACGAAGCCGATGATGAACGCGGCGCGCAGTTCGGAGATCATGAACGACGGGATGAGCGTGAGCATCGGAACGTCGTCGGGGCTCTCGGGGTTCTCGGCGCCCGAGACGCGGGTGAGCAGGGCGAGGTCTTCCTCGCGGGTGTTGGCGAGCATAAACGTGCGCAGCGGGCCCGATGCGAGGTCGAACGCCTGGGTCACGTCGATCTCGCCGTTGAGGTAGGGCTGCACGGCGAGCTCGTTCACGTCGGTGAGCACCGGCGCCATGATGAACAGCGAGAGGAACAGGGCCAGGCCGGCGAGCACCTGGTTCGGCGGGATCGAGGGCAGGCCGAGCGCATTGCGCACCATGGCGAGCACCACGAAGATCTTGGTGAACGACGTCATCATGAGCAGCAGCGCGGGGGCGACGGACAGCAGGGTGATACCGACGAGGGTCACGATCGCCGACGAGGGCGCGCCGTTCGGACCGTTGATCTCGACCGACAGGCCGTCGCCGCCCGGCGCGGTCGGATCGACCGGCGGGGTGGGCTCGACCACGGCGTGGGCGCCGGTCGGGACGACCAGCACGATCGCGATCGCGATCATCACCACGAGCAGGGCGATGACGCCGACGCGGATCCGCGAAGCGCGACGCTCGACGGCGCCGCGGGAGAGGAGGGTCACCGCAGGCGACCGATTGCGGAGGCGGCCTGACGCCAGGTGGCGGGCGAGAGGATAGAGCCACCGAGGGCGCCGGGCACCCGGCCGGGGGCGACGAGGCCGTCGGTGTCGGTCGCGGCCTTTCGCGCGGCGCTGGCGACGGGTGCTGCGACGGGCGCGCCCGCGTCGACAGACGCAGGCGCCGTCGTCGCCATGATCTCGGCGAACGCCGCGGCCGGGGCCTCGGCGCTGTGCAGCACGGTGACGTTGTTCTCGGTGACGCCGAGCACAAAACGCATGCCGTCGGCGTCGAGCACGACGACCGAGGCCTTGGCCCCGATGCCCTGCTTGCCCAGAACGGTGATCGGGGTCGCCGCAGCGCGCAACTTTCCCCCGCGCGTCAGGCGGCGGTGGATGAACCACAGCAGCCCGAAGACCACACCGAGCGAGAGTGCGACCCGTAGCGCGACGACCACGGTTTCCATTTAGGCGAGGCTCTCGATCACGTCGAGGATCTTGGTGATGCGCACGGCGTAGTCCTGGCCGATCACGACGATCTCGCCGTGGGCGATGAGCCGGCCGTTGAGCAGCACGTCGGCGGGAGCGCCGGCCGAGCGGTCGAGCTCGATGACGGCGCCGGGCTCGAGGCCGAGCACGTCCCGCACCGAGATGCGGGTGCGCCCGATCTCGACGGTGAGGGCCATCTCGACGTTGTTGATGCGGCCGAGCTTGCCGACGATCTCGTCGTTGTCGAGGCTGCGGCCGCCGGTGAGGATGCCGCTCGTGCGGATGCGGATGGCGAACCAGCCGGCGGTGGCGCCGCCGTTGGAGAGGGCGAATACGACCGTCTCGGCGTCGCCGAACAGCGCGCTCGCGTCATCGACACGGGCGGTGCCGAGCACGCCGGTGCCGAGGGTGTTCGTCGCGGCCTCGAACGAGGGGCGCAGTACGTCGGCGACCGAGACGGCGGCGCCGTCCGGCGACGCGGCCGAAACGAGCTGGTCCGAGTCGAGCAAAACGAGCGCGATGTCGGCGGAGATCTCTCCCACGTAGGCGGCGACGGTGGCCGACGCTTGGAGGCCGAACGGAACATCCGAACCGCTTGTCGGCGACGCGGCGAGCGCGACGGTCGTCGGAAGCAGGCGCACGAGGGCCTCCGCGGCGGCGGTCGCCTCCTGAACGGTGGACGACGGGGCGATGGGGTTCACTTAGTTCTCCTCGGAGCTGGTACTGACGATGACGCAGGCGAGGCGTGCGCCGTTTGCCCCCGCCGCTCCGCGGGCCAGAACCTGGCCGTCCACGGCGATTTCGAATGGGCGATGCTGCGGGTGCGGGATCGCGAGGACGTCGCCGACGGCGAGTCCGAGAATGCGGCTCGGCGTGACCATGGCCGGGCTGAGGCGCAGGGCCAGGTCGACGGGGACGCTGCCGAGCTGCGCGGCGACGAGGTCCTTCGCGTTGGCGACGGTGCTGGTGGGGTTCGCCTCACCGAGCTGCGGCAGCAACACCTCGGCGGGGATCGCGATGGTCGCCTGGGCGCTCGTATCGCCGACGCGCACGGTGAAGGATGCCACGATCATGAGGTCGGCCGTCGCGGCTGCCTGGGCGAACTGCGAGTTGTAGTGGATGCCGTCGACCGCGATGGGCGTGACGATGAGCGGGCCGAACGAGTAGCGGAGGTCTTCGAGCGCGTCGTCGAAAAGCTTGCGCACCAGCGCCTGCTCGATCTGGGTGAACTTGCGCTCGGCCACGGCGCGCGGGCGGCTGCCGCCGAGCATGTAGGTGATCCAGCCGAGCACGGAGGCGGCGGGAAGCTGCAGCACGGCCTTCGCGTCGCTGGACCCGAGGGTGCAGAGCACCATGGCCGTCATCGGCGGGAGGCCGGAGGCGTATTCGTCGTAGGTCTGCATAGCGACCTGGTCGCAGCTGACCTGGGACACCATCCGCACGCTCGCGGTGAGCTGCGTGCCCCACTGGCGGGCGAAGGTCTCGAAAGCGAGCTCGAGCACGCGCGAGTGTTCGCGGGCGAGAGTGGTGGGCCGGCGGAAGTCGTAGAGCTCTACGACTGGGGCGGGCTTCGCGGGCGCGCCGACGGCAATGTGTTCCTGGACAGTCACGAAGGTAACTATCGGTAGGTCTACCCCGCAGGTAAGGCGTTACTCGCCGGGCTGATGTAATTCTCGAGAACCGAGGGGATGAGGGCCCGCACGGACTCGGGTTGGTCGGAGATCACGACGATGTCGACCCGGCGGTTCGCGGCCATGTCGGCCTCGCTTCCGCCGGTAGCGACGGGCCTGGCCGAGCCGTAGCCGACGGCGCCGATGCGTTCCTGGCCGACGTGGCCGTTCTCGACCAGCCGGCGCAGGACCTGCGTCGCGCGGCCGGAGGAGAGCTCCCAGTTGGTGGGGAACGGGGCGCCGGGCGCCCGGCTGTCGGCGTGCCCCTCGACGGCGATCTGGTAGCTGGTCGCCGACAGCACGGGCGACACGGCGTCGAGCACGGCGGGGGCGACACCGGCCAGGTCGGTGCTGTTCGAGCCGAAGAAGGTCTCCGAACCGACGAGGCGGATGGTGAGCCCACGTTCGTCGATCTTGAAATCGACCGTGTGCTCGAGGGACTGGGCGGCGAGGTTCAGCCGGATCTGCTCCTTGAGCTGCTCGAGTTCGTCGACCTCGGCCTTGGCCAGGTCGAGGTCGGTGAGGGGCACCTCGACGGGTTCGCCCTCCGCGCCGACCTTGTCGGCCGGCACGACGACGCCCTCCGCGGTGTCGACGGACCCGACCTCGGTCGCGCCGAAGCCGGTGGCGAGCGAATTCTTGAGTTTCTCGAACTTGTCGGCGTCGACGCTCGACATGGCGAACAGCACGATGAACATGCACATGAGCACGGTGACCATGTCCATGTAGGAGGCCATCCACCGTTCGTCGACGTGCTCGACGTGCTCCTCTTCGAGGCCGCCGCGCTTACGCGGCGTGCTCATGCTGCTTTTGCCAGTTGGTCGGCGGGCACCATGGCGCGCAGCCGCTCGCCGAGCAGCCGCGGCTGGCTGCCTGCCTGGATGGCGAGCACACCCTCCATGGTCAGCGTCATGCGCTCGACGTCGAGGTCGGAGAGGCGGCGGAGACGGGCGCCGATCGGCAGCCAGATGAAGTTGGCCGAGAGCAGGCCCCACAGGGTGGCGACGAACGCCGCCGCGATCATGTGGCCGAGCTCCTCGGGCACAGACAGGTTCTCGAGCACGTGGGTGAGCGACACGACGGTGCCGATGATCCCGACCGTCGGCGCGTAGCCGCCCATCGTGGTGAAGTACTTCGCCGCGTTGCGCTGCGACTTGGCCTTCGTCGCGAGTTCGTCTTCGAGCAGGATGCGCAGCTCTTCGCCGTCGGTGCCGTCGGCCACGTTCTGCAGCGCGCCCTTCAGGAACGGGTCGTCGACGCTCTCGGCCTCCTGCTCGAGCGAGAGCAGTCCGTCGCTGCGCGCCTTCTCGGCGAGGGTGACGAGCTGGTCGATCGTGGCCTGCGGCTTCGAGGTTTTGCCGATGAAGGCGCCGGGAAGAGCCTTGAACGCCGAGATGGCGTCTTTGATGGTCCCGCCGGCGATGCCGACCGCGATGGTCGCGCCGAAGACGAGGATGATCGGGGCCGGCAGGAGAACGGACGATACGTTCGCGCCCTCGAGGGTGATCATCGCGAACAGCGAGCCGAAGGCGATGAGCAGCCCGATTATGGTTGCGGGATCCATGATTACAGCTTCCTCGGGCCCATCGAGGTGACGCCGTCGGCCTCGTCGTTGACAGGGTGGCTGGCCGGGTCGATCGAGCTGACCAGGCCGAGAGCGCGCACGCCGGCCGGCTGGCCTGACTGCGAGAGCTCGTGGGTGAGGGCGATGACGCGCGCCCGGTAGGTGGCGATCTTGTCGATCACCTGTTCCATCGACTCGGTGACGATGTACTTGGCTCCGTCGACCATCACGAGGGTGGTGTCGGGGTTCGAGTGGACGCGCTCGATGAGGTCGGGATTGATCGCAAACTGGCTGTCATTAAGCCGCGTGACAACGATCATGGAATCCATCCCCGGTAGAGGCGACCCTTCCTGGGTCGCTTACCAAGCACTATCGGCCGTCGTTTACCCGGTGTTAGGCAAACGACGGCCGATCCTTGCGGCTGGAAAAAGCTAGCGCTTGAGGTTGGTGAGCTCCTGCAGTACCTCGTCGGAGGTGGTGATGATGCGGGCGTTTGCCTGGAAGCCGCGCTGGGCGACGATCAGGTTGGTGAACTCCTGCGAGAGGTCGACGTTCGACATTTCGAGGGCGCCGCTCGTGAGCGAGCCGTAGCCGGCCGAGCCTGGTGCGCCGACCGTGGCCTCCCCCGAGTTGAACGTGGCGCGATACGACGACGATCCGGCCTTCTCGAGGCCGCCCGGGTTGTCGAACGTGGCGAGCACGACACGGCCGAGCGCCTGGGAGGCGCCGTTGCTGAACGAGCCGATGAGCGTGCCGTCCTTCGACAGTGTGTACGACTCGAGCGTCCCGGCGTCGAGGCCGTTCTTGTCGGTGACGGCGACGGTGGTGAGGGCCGCGAAGCCGCTGACCTTGCCGAGGTCGACCGAGATACCGCCGACCACGAGCGGGCCGGCCGCCGAGGTCTGCACGCCGTTGGCGAAGGTGAGCGCCTTCGCACCGGTCGCCGCACCGGCGGGGTTGTTCGGGTCGGATGCCGAGACGTCCCAGCCCGCGGCCGACTTGGTGAACGTGATGGCCATGCTGCGCGAGGCGCCCGAGGCGTCGAAGACCTCGACGTCGCGCACAAGCACCGTGCCGATCGCGGCGTCGGAGGGCACGTTGCCACCGACGGTCGCCGTGGTGGTGACCTCGCCGGGGGAGATCGCCTTCAGCGGCAGCTGGATGTCGCCGACGAGACCGCCGTCGGTGACCACACCGTTGACGGCGCCCCAGCCCTGGACGAGCGAACCGTCGGGGCTGACCAGGCGGCCCTCGGCGTCGAAGTCGAAGTCGCCGGCGCGGGTGTAGGAGGTCTGGTTGCCGAGGCGGGTGACGAAGAAGCCGTCGCCCGAGATCATCAGGTTCGTGGCGCGGCCGGTGGCCTGCGTCGAGCCCTGCGCGAAGTTGGTCGAGATGCCCGCGACGAGCACGCCGAGGCCGACCTGGGCGGGGTTGGTTCCGCCGACGCCGTCCTGAGGACCGGCGGCACCGGTGGTGAGCTGCGAGAGCGTGTCCTGGAACTGGGTAGACGACGACTTGAACGCGGTGGTGTTGACGTTGGCGATGTTGTTGCCGGTGACGTCGAGCATGGTCTGATGCGAGCGAAGACCGGAGATACCTGCGTAGAGAGAACGAAGCATGGGTGAGCCTTTCGGTTGGTGGAGAGAGTGGGTTTAGGAAGCTGCGGGCACGGTCGGGGTGACCGTGGAGATGCCGGAGATGAGGTCGAGCGCGATGTCCTTGCCGCCGATGCTGACGGTGGGTACGGCGTTCGTGAACGAGACGCTGTCGGCCTTGCCGGTGACGGCCTTGCCGTCGGCGCCGAGGTAGGAGACGTTCTGGCCGATGATCGCCGAGGCGGCGATGCGCATCTGCAGCGAGAAGTTCTCGGTGCTCGTCGTGGTGAGCTCCGTCATCTTCTCCATCATGGCAAGCTGCGTGGTCTGCGCGAGCATCTCGTTGGTGTCCATCGGCGACGACGGGTCCTGGTTCTGGAGCTGCGTCACGAGCAGGTGCATGAACACCTCGGAGTCCATGGCCTGCTTCGGGGCTGCGGCTTGCGCGGCGGCGGCGGCCGCGGCCGCCTGTGCCGAGATGGTTCCTGTGATGGCGTCGATACTCATTGCTGCTCCTTAGGCCATCACGTCGATGGTGGTTGACGGGTCGGTGAGCAGCCACGGCCGTGCCGCCACCGCCTGCTGTTCGAGGGTCGCCGCGGTCTCGCCCTGCTGCTGGCGGCGCTGCTGGCCGCCGTCGCCGCGGTCGGTCGGCTGGTTCTGGCTGGACAGGTCGAGCGTGCCGCCGAGGCCGGCGCCGCCCATGTCCTTGCGGATGTCGGGCAGGATCGCCCGCAGCGCTTCGCGGGCGAGGTCGTTCGGCGCGAACAGCTCGACGCGCACGCCCTCGCCGCCGACGTGGGCGCGCACGGTGATCGGGCCGAGATTCTCGGGCACGATGTCGATGGTCATGACGTGCTCGCCATTGCCCGCCGCCGCGAGGGTGAAGACCGGTCCGGCCACCTGGGCGGCGAGCGGCATCGACGGAGCGGCAGGCGGGGCGGATGCCGCGGCGCCCGTCACGGCGACGGGGGCCGACGCGGCGGGAGCGACGGCGACGACGACGGGCGCCGGAGCGTCCTTCGGCTGCACGGCCGCGTCGACGGGGATGGCGGCGACCGCGTCGGCGCCGGGCGCCGCGGTCGACGCGGCGTCGGCCGAGGCCGTGACGGCTGAGACGACAGCGGCGGGCGTCCCTGCGGACGGTGCCGGCGCGGCGGCGCTCGGGGTCTGGGCCGGCGCGGCGGGTGCCGGTGTCGCGGGCGCCGAGACACCTGCCGGCGCGGGGCGCCCGGTCGGCTCCGCTGCCGGCTCGGCCGAACCGGCGTTCGCGGGCCCGGCGGGAACGGCGACGGTCGGTGGGGCGACGGCGGCTCCTGCCGGAGCCGCGGAGGGGACGACCGCGGACACCGCGCTGTCCGCGGCGGGGTCGGCCGGCGCGGAATCCGGTGCCGGAGTCGCCACCGGAGTCGTGAGGGTCGGGACAGCGGCAGGAACCGCGGGCGAGACGGGCGCGGCGACCGCGGCCGAGGGGAGTGCGTCGGCCGTGGGCGTCGCGGTGAGAGGGGCGGGCGCCGCGGCATCCGTCTCATTGCCGGCCTCTTCGCCCGGCGCGGTGTCCGCCGGCACGTCGCCCTCGAGCGCTGCCGTCCCGCCCAAGAGCCCGGCGGCGAGCCCGGCGAAGGCCTCGTCGGCCGTCGGTGCGGCGGTGGCCGTCTGGTCGGCCGCCGGCTGCGAACCGGGGACAGCCGCCGAGATCGCCTCGAGCAGGGTCGCGCCGAATCCGTCGCCGGACGCGGCGGCCGCTCCGGGCTTGCCGGTCGGCGCCGGTGCTGCGGGCGGTGTGAACAGTCCGATCATGGTCACTGCGGGTCTCCACTCTTCGGACCGTTGGTCGCGATCTCGTCGACCACGGCCTGCTGCGCGGCCACGTCGTCGGCGTTGCGGTTCTCGATGTGGCGCGCTTCGAGCTTCTCCAGCCCGAGCGACCGGGCGCGCGCCGCGGCGTACGCGGCGGCCGCCTCGGCGACGGTCGTCTGGTTGCGCTGGTCGACGGCCTCGAGTTCGGCGAGCATGCTGCGCGACGAAGAACGCGCGGCCGCGATGGCGTAGAGCACGTTGCTGCTCGTCGCCTCGGCACCGGATCCGCCGAGGGCCGCGCGGGTGCGGTTCTGCCTGGCGGCGTTCTCGCGGGCGCGGGCGTTCGCGACGGCGAGGTCGCTCGCGGCCTGATCCTGCTGCACCTGGCGCAGGCGGAGCAGTCCGGCGAGGCGGAACGGGCCGGCCATTAGCTGGCCCCGAACGCTCGGGTGAGGCGGGTGAGCTGCGCCCACGCGTCGACGACGCTCGACTGGTCGGTCATGCGCTGCTGCAAAAACTGGTTGATGTCGGCCTCGAACGACACGGCGGCATCGACCAGCGGGTTCGCGCCGGGCTGGTACGCGCCGATGTCGAGCAGATCCTGCGCCGATTTGCGGGCGGCGAGCACGCGGCGCAGCTGGGAGGCCACCTCGGTGTGCTCGGCGGTGTTGACGCGGGAGGCGACGCGCGAGATCGAGCCGAGCGGGTCGACCGAGGGGAAGTGTCCCGAGACGGCGAGCTTGCGGTCGAGTACGACGTGCCCGTCGAGGATCGAGCGCGCGGAGTCGGCGATCGGCTCGTTGTGGTCGTCGCCGTCGACGAGCACCGTGTAGATGCCGGTGACGCTGCCGACGGCACCGGTGCCCGCGCGTTCGAGCAGCTGGGCGAGCAGCGAGAAGGTCGACGGCGGGTAGCCGCGGGTCGCCGGCGGTTCGCCGACGGAGAGCCCGATCTCGCGCTGGGCCATGGCCACGCGGGTCAGCGAGTCCATCATGAGCATCACGTGCGCGCCGCGGTCGCGGAACGACTCGGCGATGCGGGTGGCGAGGAAGGCCGCGCGCAGGCGCATCATGGCCGGTTCGTCGGAGGTGGAGACGACCACGATCGAGCGGGCGAGGCCCTCGGGCCCGAGGTCGTCTTCGAGGAATTCGCGCACTTCGCGACCCCGCTCGCCGACCAGCGCGATGACCGACACCTCGGCATCCGTGCCCCTTGCGATCATCGAGAGCAGCGACGACTTGCCCACGCCGGAGCCGGCGAACAGGCCCATGCGCTGCCCGCGGCCGACGGTGGTGAGCGTGTCGAGCACGCGCACGCCGAGCTGCAGCGGGGTGTCGATGCGCGCGCGGTCCATCGCCGACGGGCTCTCGTTGTCGATCGGCACGTAGCCGTCGACGATGAGGGGACCCTTGCCGTCGATCGGGCGGCCGAGGCCGTCGACGACCCGGCCGAAGAGACCGGCGCCGGTGGGAACGAGAACGGGGGCGCCTTGGGCACGGACCGGCGCGCCGGCGCTGATGCCGGTGAGCCGGTTGAGAGGCATGCAGCGCAGTCCGTTGCGGCCGGTGGCGATCACCTCGGCCACGACGGACGCGTCGTCGCCGATCGTCACGAGGTCGCCGATCGCGCAGTCGAGACCCGTCACCTCGACGCCGAGACCCAGAATGGATGACACGATCCCGACGCGCTGCGGACGCCCGGCGCCCACGGCGGTGCGGAGGGCGGGCGGCAGCAGTGTGGTCACGACCGTGCCTCCTCGATGGCCGTCTTCACGCGCGCGACGGCGGTGCCGATTCGCGCGTCAAGGTAGCCGTCGGGGAACTCGGTCACGGCGTCGCCGCGGGCCAGGGTCGGGTCGGGGGTGAACGTCACGCCGGTCGCCGCGAGCACCTCGGGGCCGAGGGTCGCGAGGTCGGTCGGGTTCAGGCGCACGGTGCGCACCAGCCCGACGTCGACGGAGTCGAGAGCGCGGTGCAGCGCGGAACGCGCGGCAACCGCTCCGTCGGCGAACTCCGAGCCGATCACGGCCTCCGCGATCTGCAGGGCGCCCTCGGCGAGCGCGCCGCCTGCGGCCTCGAGCACCGGCACCGTGCGGGCGTCGAGGGCGGCGGCGGCGGAATCGAGCACGGCTACGGCAAGGTCGATCCTCGCCCGGCCGTGGGCGATCGACGCCGCGGTCTCCGCCTCGAGCTCGGCGATGCGAGCGGCCACGCGCTCTTCCGCCTCGCGCAGCCCGGCCGCGTAGCCGGCGGCGTGCCCGGCGATGCGTGCGCTGTCGTCGCGGGTCTCGCCCGCGACGCTGCGCAGGGCGGGATAGCTCAGGGTCGAGAACCCGGTCTCACTGGACATATTCGTCCTCGTCGCTGCCGCGCTGCACGGTGATGCTGCCCTGTGCCTCGAGGTCGCGGATGGCACGCACGACCTCCGCGCGGGCCTCCTCCACCTGCGAGGCGCGCACGGGGCCGAGCGACTTTGTCTCGTCGTCGAGCAGCTCCCGGTTGCGCTCGGAGAGGTTGGTCTTGATGACCTCGGTGACGGCCTCGGTGGTGCCCTTCATGGCGACCGCGAGCACCGCGGTGTCGATGCCGCGCAGCACCTGCTGCACGTCGCGACGCTCGAGCTTCACGATGTCGGCGAAGGTGAGCATGCGCGAGCGCACCTCTTCGGCGAGCTCGGGGTCGATCTCGTCGAGCCGTTCGAGCAGGGCCTTCTCGGTGGAGATGTCGGCCCGGTTGATGATCTCGACGAGCGGTTGGATGCCGCCCACGACGTCCATGGATTCGCCGGATGACACGACGGCACCCGCGCGCAGCTTGAGAGTGTCGGCGACGATCCGCACCGCCTCGGGGATCGCGGTCCCCATCATGCCGATGCTCTGGGCGACCTCGCTGCGCACGTCGTCGTCGAGGGCCGCGAGCACCGGCGCGGCGTGGTCGGGGCGCATGTGCGCGAGAACGAGGGCGATGGTCTGCGGCAGTTCGCCGTCCATCAGGGTCACGATCTGGCCCGACTCGACGCTGTCGAGAAACTCGAAGGCCTTGCCGGCCATGTTGGAGGCGACGCGGTTCATCAGGTCGCCGGCGCGCTCGGCGCCGAAGCTGGCCTCGAGCAGGCTGTTGGCGAAGTCCTTGCCGCCGCGCGAGCTCCAGCCGCCCTTCACGGTGAGGTCGAGGTACTCGGTCATGACCTCGTCGGCCACGCTGGATTCGACGCGGCGCAGCTTGATGATCTCGCCGGCAATCTCCTCGGCCTCCGCCTCGGTGAACTGCTTCATCACCCCGGCGGCGGCCTCCTGGTCCATGCTCATGAGCACGACCGCGACCTTCTGGGTTCCGCTCAGGGCGGCGGCGACGTCAGTCACGCGCGCTGGCCGTCCATCAGGCCGCGCAGGAACTCAGCGGCGCGGTGCGGGTCCTGCGCGGCGAGCGCGTCGATCTCGGCGCGGGTGCGGTCGATCGCGTTCGGCTCGATGAGCAGCGGCGACGTGGGAACCGTCGGGATCGCCGTGTAGGCGGGGGTGGTGAGCGCGGCCGTCGGCTGCGTGTCGTTGAGGATCGAACGCAGGTCGGCGAGGTCGGCGGCCTCCTCGATGTCCTGCTTGCGGCGCTTCGACCGGGCGGCGAAGATCGCGAGGGCGACGATGATGGGCAGCGCGATCGCGAGTGCGATGACGGCGGTGCGGATGAGGTCGGCGAAGCGGTCGGCTTCCGCCTCTGCGGCCGCTGCGGCGAGCGCCTCGGTGGCCTCCGCGGCTCCCGCCCCGTTGAACGGCACGACCTCGACGGTGACGACGTCTCCGCGCTCCTCGTCGATGCCCGCGGCGGTGGCCACCAGGTCGGTGACACCGGCCATGTTCAGTCCCTTAGCCGCGCCCTGGTTCAGCGCCACCGAGATGGTCTTGCGCGTGAGCACGCCCGCCGGGATGCTGGTGGATTCGGTGACCTTGTTCACCGCGTTGTTGCGCGTCAGGCTCGAGCTCGTCTCGCCGTCGGCGGCCTCGGCGGTTCCCGGAACCGCGATGTTGTCCGGTCCGAGCACGCCGGCCGCGGTCTGGCCGCCGGCCCCGGTGCTGTCGACCGTCGCCGACTCGCTGAGGGCGAGCGGGTCTTCGGGCGAGGTGAAAGTTTCTTCCACCCGCTCGGCCGATTCGCGGCTCATGTCGGCCGCGACCACCACGGTCGCGTTGCCGGCGCCGACCATCTTGTCGAGCATCGACTGCACCGAGGCGCGGATGCCCGCCTCGTAGTCGGAGACCTGCTGGTCGGCACCGCCGGTAGCGCCCTCACCCACGGCGGAGAGCACGGAACCGTCGGAGTCGACCACGGCGACGTCGGTCGGGTCCATGCCGTCGATCGAGGCGCTCGTGAGGTGCACGATGGCCTGCACCTGGTCGGAGGTGAGGGTGACACCGCTCTGGGTCTCCACGAACACCGACGCGGTCGGGTCGTTCTTCTCCGAGACGAAGACCGTCTCCTCGGGGATGGCGAGGCGCACCGAGGCCGTCTTGACGCCTTCGAGCGCCGAGATGGTCTTGGCGAGCTCGCCCTCGAGGGCACGCTTGTAGGTCACGTCCTGCTGGAACTCCGAGGCGGTGACCCCCATCGAGTCGAGCAGCGAGTAGCCGCCCGTCGTCGACGAGGGGAGGCCCGCGGCCGCGGCCTTGAGACGCTGGTCGTAGACGTTCTCCTCCGGCACCATGATCGTGGCGCCGCCGTTGGAGAGTTCGTAGGGGACGCCCTCGCCGCGCAGCTGCTCGACCAGGGTGTTGGCGTCCTCCCCGCTGAGACCGGAGAAGAGCGGGGTGTACGACGGCTTCGTCGCCCACATGCCCAAGGCGATGATGCCGAGCGCGAGCACGGCGATGCCGATGATCGCGACGGTGCGCTGTGCGACGGTGAATTCGCGGACGGCGTTCGCGAAGTTGCGGAACGCGGAGGTGACTTGGCGGGGCATCAGGCCTGCATCCTCATGATCTCGGTGAACGCGTCGACGCCCTTGTTACGCACGGCGGCGACGAGTTCGAGGGTGACGGCGGCACGCGACGACGCGATCGTCGCGTTGTGGATGTCTTCGAGGTCGCCCGTGACGGCCTTGATCGCGAGGTCGCTCGAGGCGTCCTGCAACTGCTGCACGTTCTCGACGGCGCCGGTGAGCGAGCTGGCGAAGCCGGAGCCGTCGGTGGACTGCACCCCTCCGACGCTGGGAAGGTAGCCGGTGCCTGTCGTGCCCTGCACCGGGGAGATTGCGAGCGGGTCCATCAGTTGCGTCCGATCTGGAGGGCGGCCTGGTAGCTTTCCTTCGCGCGGTCGACGACCGCTGCGCTGGCTTGGTAGCCACGCTGGGCCATGATCAGCTGGCCCATCTGCGAGGCGAGGTCGATGTCGGGGTAACGCACGTAGCCGTCGGCGTCGGCGAGCGGGTGGTCGGGCTCGTGCACGAGGCGGCCCTCGGCGGAACCGAAGGCGGCGCCCTGCACGTAGACGCCGGAGGTGCCCTCGCCCTCCTGGGCGACGACATAGCGGGCCTGGAACGCGTCGTCGGTCGTGGCCTTGACGGTGTTGATGTTGGACAGGTTGTCGGAGACCGAGTCGAGCCACTTGCGGTGCAGTGTCATGCCGGTGCTCGCGATGCCGATCGCGTCGAAAGTCATCAGTTGGTCCTCATCGCCGTGCGCAGTGCGGTGAACTGGCCGCCGATGGCCTGGCTGGCGAACTGGAAGCGCAGCACGGTGTCGACGTTGGACAGGGTCTCGGTGTCGAGGTTGACGTTGTTGCCGTCGAGGCGCGTGGGCTCGAGCGCGCGCGCGGTGACCGCCGTGACGTCGCCGTCGCCGTTCTCGACCGACTTGGCGAGGGCGTCTTCGAAGAGCACGCGCTTCGCCGTGTAGCCGGGGGTGTTGACGTTCGCGATGTTGCTCGCGATCGCGCGCTGGCGCAGGGCCAGGCCGTCGAGCGCGCTGCTCAGTGCAGCGGAGGTCACAGATTCGAGCACTTTGTCCGTCTTCTCATTACAAGAAACGAAGTGGCCGATCCGTGGCCTGATGGTGAGCAATCCGTGCTCTCACCGACTAGCTATCGGCTGCCCACGGCCTCCCGTTAGGAGAGCGCGGCTAAATCCTCAGCCCGTGACGTCGAGGTAGACCGACTGGCGGTCGGCGAGCTGCGGCACGGCGCGCACCGCGGAGAGGTGCCGGCCGGTCACGCGGTGCAGCTCGTCGAGGGTGCGCGCGGAAACCCGCTGTTCGGCGAGCAGACTCTCCGCGCGTTCGCGGAGCTCTACGGGCAGCGGACCGAGGTGGATCGGCGGCGTCCAAATGGCGGTGGTCGCGTCATCCGCTGTCGAATCGGGGTCGCGTGCCGCTCGTGCGTAGGCGTGCAAGTCGGCGAGCGCCGCGGTCCAGCTCGCGTACTCGGCGGGATCAGGCAACGCCCAGCATCCCGCCCGCCGCGGCCGCACGCGGCGCGGCCGGCTGCGACACGACGAGTTCTGCCGCCGCCTCGTGCCAGGCCTGACGCAGCGGCTCGAGCAGACCGATGCTCTCGCGGATGCGGGCTGTATCGCGCTTGACGTTCGCGTCGATGAGTGCGCCCGACACATAGTTGTACAGGGCGAGCAGGCGATCCCCGCCGTCCCAGAGTTCGGGCTTGAGCGACGACGTCAGCTCGGTGATGATGTCTTGCGCGTGCAGCAGGTTGTCGGATGCCACGGACCACGAACCGGTCTCGTGGGCCGACTCGGCTCGACTCAGATCGAGCAGCAGGCGGTCGTAGAGCATGGTGAGCAGCCGGGCGGGGGAGGCCGACATGACGGCGTCCGCGGCGTACCGGTTGCGCTGCTGCTGGGCATTCGCGTACATGGTCATGATCAGTCCTTCGAGGCCTTCAGTGCATCTACTTGGGAAGTCAGCCAGGTCATCTGGGCGTTCAGGTTGCCCATGCTCACCTCGAACGCCGCGTAGTAGCGTTCCAGGTTGGTTTTCCGCGTCGCGAGCCGGTCGTCCCACTTGGCCACCTCTTTTGTGAGCTGGTCGATGGTGGTCTGCTCGCCGGTGATCTTGGTGGTGATGGTGCCGGTGGTCTTGTCGGACGCGTTGGTGGCGGCGGTGGCGATCCGCGAGGCGATCTCGGCCACGACCTTCTGCGTGCCGACCGGGTCTTTCGCGAACGCGGCGTCGAACTTCTCCGCGTTGAACTCCATGGTGCCGGTCTTGGTGATCGAAATACCGAATTCGGAGGGCGAGCGGCCGCCGACGGGGGCGGATGCCGCGTCCAACAGTTTCTTCGTCACGTCGCGGGTCGTGCTGTCTCCCGTGAAAGCCCCTCCCGAAAGCACGGGCTTCCCCTCGGCATCGGTACTCGCCGTCGAGACGGTGCGGATCGAGATGTAGGCCAGAGTGGCGTTGAGGTCGCTCACGAGTTTGGCGGCCGCGGCACTCGTCTTCGCGGTATCTCGGGCGACGGAGACGGTGACCGGGGTGGTCGAGACACCGGAGACGGTCACGGAGACTCCGGGGAGCAGGTCGGCGAAGGTGTTGCTCTTCGACGTGATGACCTGCTCCGCCGCGGTTCCCGCCCAGAGCGTCACGGAGGAGTCCTGCGCGAGGCGGATGGTCGCGGCGCCGGGTTGGGCGAGCACGTTCGTGGCGGTACCGGCGGCGACATCCGCCTCCGTACCCGCGTAGACGGTGAACGAGCCGGCCGCACCCGTTTCCTTGCCGCTCAGTTGCAGCCGGTACTGGGTGGCTCCGCCGGCGTCGGTTCCCGAGGCGACTTTGGTCGCGGTCACGCCTGCCGCGGAGGCGTTGATCGCCGTCACGACGTCGTCGAGGGAGGCCGATGCGGGCGAGATGCCGGTGGTCTTGCCGTCGGCGCCGACAATGGTGATCGACGGGGAACCGGTCCACGCGGTCATCGCGGCGGTAACACCCGACTGGGCCTGAGCCAGCTTGCCGACCACGATGTCGATGGTGCCGTTCGACGCCCCGGATGACGCTGTGGCGGTGACGGCCGCCGAATTGGAGCTAGCCGAGAAGAAGTCGAGGCCGCCGGCCTTGGCCGTCGCGGTCGCGAGGGTGCCGAGGGCGGCTACCTGGCTGTTGAGGCCGCGGAGCGCGCTCACCGACGTGGTTGCGACGATCGCCTTGTTTCTGATCAGCGTCTGCGACTGGGCGTCGATCGCGAGCAGCGAGCTGATGAGTTCTGCGGAATTGAGTCCGCTCGCTAGGCCCGGGAGGCTGATCGATGCCATAGCCGTTCTCCTTCGCTGGCGGTAAGAAAGTTTGTGGTGGTACGGGAAACGCCCGGCGGCGCTCGTTCAAGACGTCCAGTTCTCTTCGGAGAACCGCCGGGCGTTGGTTGTTACCCGGTCGGACTAGCCGAGGAGCTGCAGAACGCCCTGGTTGGACTGGTTCGCCTGCGCGAGCATGGCGGTACCGGCCTGCGACAGGATGTTCGCGCGGGTGTAGTTGACCATCTCGCTCGCCATGTCGGTGTCGCGGATACGCGACTCCGCAGCGGTGAGGTTCTCCGCCGAGACGTTGAGCGAGTTGATCGTCGACTCGAAGCGGTTCTGCGAAGCACCCAGGTCGGCGCGAGCCGACGAGATGTTCTTGATCTGCGCGTCGAGCAGCGTGATCGCCGACTGTGCGCCGGCAGCGGTCGTGAAGCTCAGCGCTCCCGTCGTACCGGCGGTGCCTGCGGCCGAGAAGCCGGTGCCGGGGTCGGCGACGGCGACGGTTCCACCGGTGAGCGACTTCACGTTGATGCCGTTGGCAACTCCGGCAGCGTCGTAGGTGACGCTCGCGACAGCCTTGGCCGAGAAGCCGGCGTCGGCGTTCAGCTTCGCTGCCACGTCGTCGACCGTCTTCAGCGTTCCGGCCGCACCCGCGAAGTTGACCGTGACGAGGCTCGTCGTGGTTCCCTCGGTGAAGGTGAACGCCTGCGCGCCGGTGGCGAGCAGGGCGGTGGCCGTGTTGGAGGCGAAGGTCGTGCCGGTGTTGCCGACGCTCAGCGCGCTGGCGACCGTTGCGACGTTGGCCGACGTCAGGCTGACGCCGATCTGGCTGCTGGCGTCGCCGTCAGCGCCGACCTGGAACTTGAGAGTTCCGGCCGAACCGTCGAGCAGGTTGATGCCGTTGAAGTTGGTCGACTTCGAGATGCGGTCGAGCTCCGACACGAGAGCGTTTGCTTCCGTGCTGATCGCGGCGCGCGAGTCGGCGTTGTTCGAGTCGTTACCGGCCTGAACAGCGAGGTCGCGAAGACGCTGGAGGATCGACGTGGTCTCGGTGAGTCCACCTTCAGCGGTCTGGATGACGGAGATGCCATCCTGAGCGTTGCGGGCGGCGACCTTGAGGCCGGAGACCTGCGAGCGCAGACCCTCGGAGATGGCGAGACCGGCTGCATCGTCCGCTGCGCGGTTGATGCGGAGGCCGCTGGAAAGCTTCTCCAGCGACTTCGACAGGTCGTTCTGCGTGTTGGAGAGGTTCCGGTACGAGTTGAGTGCCGAAATGTTGGTGTTGATCTGCATACCCATGATGTTTTCCTCCGTGATTGGGTTTGAGTGCATCGGCCCATCCATGGGCTGATACTTCTAGCTATCGGCCGCCCGCCTGATGGCGTTAGGCGGGCGATAAATCTTTTTTTACAGGCTCAGGATGCCGCGGCTTCCGTGTGCACGACGCCGCGGTCGCGCACCGACGTGGCCATGGCGTGCTCCGCCATCCTGGCGAGGTACGCGCTTCGGCTGGAGACGGCGACGCGGGAGACCGGCGTGTACTCGGCGGCCCCGTCGGAGTAGTGCGTCTCGAGCCCGTCGCGCAGCAGCCGCACGGCCTCGGAGCGCAGCTGCGAGACGGCGGAGTGGGTCGTGCCCGATTCTTCCGCGATGTCTTTCACCGTCTTGTCGTCGAAGTAGATCGCCTCGATGACGACCCGCATCTTCTCGGGCAGGGCGTCGACCGCGGAGTGCAGGTAGGCGAGCCGCTCGGCGGAGAGCAGCGTCTCTTCCGGCAGGGCGGCCTCGGCGACGAGGGCCTCGGCGACGGTCTCGTCGAGGGCGACGACGACGCGGGCGGCGTCCGCCATCCCGGCCGCCGCGGATTCGCGGTCGACCCCCATCGCGGCGGCGACCTCATCGACCTTGGGCTTGCGGCCGAGCGCGGCCGTCAGGGTGTCCTGCACCGCGAGGGTCTCTTTGATGCGACGACGGGCGCCGCGGCTGGCCCAGTCTTCCGAACGCATCTCGTCGGCGAAGGCGCCGACGATGCGACGGCGGGCGAAGGCGCCGAACGGGATGCCGAGCTCGGGCCGGAACGAGTCCGCCGAGGTGACTAGGGCGAGGGCGCCGGCCGAGGCCAGGTCGTCGCGAGAGAGGTGGCGGGCTTTCGCCCACACCTCGGATACGAGATATCCGACGAGCGGTAGGTTCTCCACCACCAGCGCGTTGCGTTCGTGTCGTTCCACAGCGTGACCCCCGTCAGCGGTTTCTGGCATTGCTCGACGCACGCGTATTGGCACGCAACATCGAAGTTTCTGGACGTAATGTGATGCTTCGCGGGCCAGGGTAAACACGCGCTTTATTCGGGTATTTGCGACTCTATCGGCGGGGTGGGAGAAACCCTCAACCTCTGTCCGCCCCCAAACCGGGGCACCCCCAAAGGGGTATCCCCCGAACTGGTTTCACGCGTTTCGCCCCTTAATCCCGGGATCTAGCGGAAGTTTCCCGAGATTCTTCCTAACCGGCGGGTTACCCTTGCCGAAAGTTCCTGATGACGCGAACCCGGGATCACTCGACATCCGTACTGGCGGTGTATCGCGAAGCAGGCAGAGAGGGTATTCCGTCATGGGTACGCATGAACTGTCGGCGTCGCTGTGGCGCGAGCGTGAACTGCTCGAGCTGCTCGTCTTCAAGCTGACCGAAGAACAGCTGCTGCTGACGTCGGGCAAGGCCCGCTGGCTGCAGTACGCGACGCAAGAGGTCGAGCAGGTGATGCAGAAGCTGCGCAACGCCGGCCTCGCGCGCTCGATCGAGGTGTCGAGTCTCGCCGAAGACTGGGGCGTCGACGAGAATTCGACGCTGCGCGAACTCACCGTGCACTCGACGGATGACACCTGGCGGGACATCCTGACCGCCCACCTCGTGGCAATGACCGAACTGACCCGTGAGATCCAGGAGCTGCGCGACCTCAACGTGCAGTACCTGCGCGTCGCCATCCGCTCCACGCAGGAAGCGCTCGCGCACGACGGTTCGGCGAGCGGCACCTACGACGCCAAGGGCGTCACCGAAAACTCTCTGGCAACCGCCCGTATGTTCGACCTGAATCTTTAAGGACCCCCGATGAGCACCTTCAGCGGACTGAACACCGCCTACAGCGGGCTGGTGGCCGCCCGACACGGGATCGACGTCTCCGGCCAGAACATCGTTAATGTCAACACGACCGGGTACACGCGCCAACGGGCCGTGCAGGAGGCTGCGGGCTCGCTCGCCCAGGTCGGCCGGCTCACCGGGCAGGTCAAGGTGGGCCAGGGCGTGGCGGTGACCACGATCCAGCGCCTCGGCGATAGCTTCCTCGACGCGAAGGTGCGCTCGACCACGGCGTCGAGCGGCTACTGGGGTGTGCGCGCCAATGTGCTCAGCACCCTGCAGACGTCGCTGCACGAGCCGGGTGACAACGGTATTTCCAAGCAGCTCAGCAATGTCTGGGCGGCCTGGAGCGACATGGGCAACAAGGCGGGTGACCCCGCAGCGGCCGCGGTTCTCCTGCAGCAGTCCGGTGCGCTGGTCACCCAGATCTCCGACGGCTACACCGCCGTTACCAACCAGTGGGATCAACTGCGCACCGAGACGTCCGGACTCGTCACCGAACTCAACGATGCTGCGGGCCAGGTCGCGGCCCTGAACGGGCTCATCCGCTCCACGCTGAACGCGGGCGGGTCGGCAAACGAGTACATCGACCAGCGCAACGCTCTCACCACCACGATGGCAACGCTCAGCGGCGCGACCTTGCGCAATCTTCCCGACGGGACCGCCGAAGTGCTCCTCGGCGGCAACGCGCTCGTGTCCGGCGACCGGTCGTACGCCCTCGAGGTGACCGGAACCACCGCCCTCGCCGGCGCCGTGGGCGACCCTGTGAAACTGAACTGGGTCGGTCGGCCCGACGTACCCGTAAGCGTCGACGGCGGCGAGATCGCCGGTGCGCTGTCGAGCCTGTCGGGTGCCAACGCCGCGGGCACGGGTGGAGCGCTCGCCGAAGCGGCCGCCGACTACAACGAATTCGCCACGTTCCTCGCCACAAAGATCAACGCGGTCCACAACGGGGGCGTGCGCGCAGACGGTTCGCCCGGAGGCGACTTCTTCGCCCTGCCGCTCACCGGTCCGGCCGCTCTCGGCCTCACCGTGATCCCCACCGACGTGAAGGGGATCGCCTATGCAGCCCCCGGCGCCGGCGGAAAAGACGGCTCGATCGCCGCCGCGATCGCCAAGATCAAGTCCGACAAAGACGCCCCGGACACCATGTGGTCCGCCATCGTCACGAGCATCGGCACCGCCGCCAAGTCCGGCATGCAGCAGTCGAACCTCGCCGACCTGTCGACCAAGGCCGCCGTCGGCAACCAGCTCGCCAACTCCGCCGTCGACATGGACGAGGAGCAGCTGAACCTGCAGATGTTCCAGACCGCCTACAACGGCGCGGCCCGCGTCTTGACCGCCGTGGACGAAATGCTCGACACGCTCATCAACCGCACCGGTCTTGTGGGGAGATAGCCCGTGATCAATCGCGTCACCAACCAGGGCCTCGCGGTCGCCGCGCAGCGCAACCTGCAACTCAGCCTCGGCACACTGGGGAAACTCCAGGAATCGGCCTCGAGCCTCAAGCGCATCGGCGTCCCCTCCGACGACCCGGCCGGTACCGCCGACTCGATCCGCGTTCGTTCCGCCCAGAACGCTGTCGCGCAGTTCTCCCGCAACATCAGCGACGGCAACTCCTGGATGAGCGTCGTCGACACGGCCCTCGGCCAGACCGGCGACATCATGAAGCGCGTTCGAGACCTGACCGTGCAAGGCGCCAACGACGGCGCGCTGTCGGCGACGCAGAAGGAGGCGATCGCGGTCGAGCTCGAGAGCTTGCGCGCCGAGCTCATGACCACCGCGAACACCAAGTATCTGGGCCGCACGGTCTTCGCCGGCAACTCCGATGCCGGAGTCGCTTTCAACGCGGACCTGACTTTCACCGGAACCGGCAGTCCGGTGGAACGTCGCATCAGCGAAACGACCTCCATCCGCGTCGATGCGAACGGCGCGGACACGTTCGGTGTCGGCGACGACTCGGTGTTCGCACTTGTCGACAACATCGTCGCCGACCTGCGATCGGGGGTGAACGTGGGAACGCGTATCACCGAGATCGACGCGCGGGTGTCCACGATTTCCGGCCAACGCGGCACCGTCGGCGCCCGTCAGGCGCAGGTGCTCAAAGCACAAGGGGCAAACATGAGTGAATCGGTCTCGCTCGAGGCGCAGCGTGCCGAGATCGAAGACGTCGACCTCGGCAAGGCCATCCTCGACCTCAAAGCCCAAGAGGTGAGCTACCAAGCCGCCCTCGCCGTGACCGCCCGCGCCCTCCAGCCCTCACTGATGGATTTCCTCTCATGACCGCAGCACTGACCTTCACGACTCCCCCGCACGGACTCGCACCCCACGTCGACTTCCTCCTCAGCCAGATCGACGGGGCCGACGGCCTCTTCGCACTGCAGTCGCGCACCGACTCGGCCATCCGCCTCTTCGTCCTTGACGCCTCGGTGTACCTGCCCGACTACGCGCCGATCATCTCCGACGAAGACTGTGTGGCGCTCGACGTGCACGCGGCCGAAGACGCCCTCGTGCTGGTCGTGGCCAACCCCGACGCCGACGGCACGACCATGAACCTGCTCGCCCCGATCGTGGTCAACGCGTCGAGCGGAGTGAGCGCGCAGATCATCCTCGACGGCCAGGACTTCCCGCTGCGCGCCGAGCTCACCGCCCGCCGCGCCGCCTGAGTCCGCCGCCCGGCGACGCACATCGGCGCATCCGGCGACAGACCCTTCTCCCCTCCCGCGACAGCGGGCTAGTCTCGTGTCACGCACGAGCCCAATGGAGGGAGATTGCTATGAGCACGGTCATAAATCGCAAGAACTCGACGGTCACGGCCCCCGCGATTGTGTGGGTGGCGGAACAGTCCGGACTCTGGGTCGCCCGGCGCGACGGTGAGTTCGTGGGAATAGTCGAAGCCCGGTGGGGCAGCGGATTCGCCTCGACGACGAGGCTCGCCAAATCGCTCGGCACCTTCGGCACCGTGGAGGAGGCGCAGCACGCGCTGGAAGTCAGCCTCTAGGGACGGGCTAGAGGGCGGCTCCGAACGTGTCGCACGCGGCGGGGCCGCCCTCGAAGCCGGTCGTGAACCACTGCTGGCGCTGTTCGCTCGAACCGTGCGTCCAGGTCTCGGGGTTCACGCCGCCACCGGCCGAACCCTGGATGCGGTCGTCGCCCACAGCGGCCGCGGCGCTCAGCGCTTGAGCGAGCTGCTCGCTCGTGATCTCCTCCAGGAACGGGGTTCCGCTGTCGTCGGGTACCGTCGACGCCTCGCCCGCCCACGCTCCGGCGTAGCAGTCGGCCTGCACCTCGAGGCGCACGCCATCGGACTGCGGACCGGTGGTCTGCAGGTCGAGTCCCTCCATCATGCCGCTGATGTTCTGGATGTGGTGGCCCCACTCGTGGGCCAGGACGTACATCTCGGCGAGCGGTCCGCCCGAGGCACCGAACCGCGTGCTCAGTTCGTCGAAGAACGACGTGTCGATGTAGATGGTCTCGTCGGCGGGGCAATAGAAGGGTCCGACGGCACTGGTGGCGCCGCCGCATCCGGTGTCCGTCTGATCCGTGAATAGAACGACATCCGTGGGCCGGTAGTCGGGCAGCTCGCCCGCCCAATAGGTGTCGATTGAGTCGCCCGCGCTCGCGAGCCGGCAGTCGCCACCGGCATTCGCGTCGGCGCCCGTCTCGCAGTTGGCGATCGACTCGTCGCTGCCGTTCTGCGCGCCGCCCCCTCCGGCCAGGCCGGTCAGGTCGACCCCGAGCAGTTGCGAGAGCAGGAACAGCGCGACCACGCCGACCACACCGCCGCCCGCGACGATGCCGCCCGTGCGGCCACGGCGGCGGGTTCTGCCCGAATTGATCTTGGCGTTGTCGTTGAACGTCATTCCGCAACGCTAGCGAATGCGGGCGTCTGATGACGAACCTTGCAATTCTGTCCACGACGAATAATCGCGTTTCCTAACTGGACACTCAAGCACAACCCGACCCCCCATGGCTGCCCCCCGAAGGGGGGATATGGGGGCCGGAGGCGGGGGGAATAGCGTCGTGGCGTTACCCCCCAAGGGGGCACGTCATACCCGCTTACCCAACCCGAAAACCCTCCCGCGACGGCACCCGAACTCGACCCATACCCAGTCGAGGCTGTTGCGGGATTGCACCACGAGCGCCGCCACCCACGGTGCTCTCAGTCGTACAATTTTCCCGGAATTGCAGGCTCAGCATGGTCGAATTCGCGCTTTCCCGAAGCCGCTCGCGGCGTATAGCGCTCCAGCACCACCCCCATGGATCACGATCCGCGGCGCCCCGGCGCGGCGGGGGTGACCAGGCACAGCCCGAGACACTCGCTCCGACACAGCAGACAGCGACCGTCGCGAGTGGTGCGCGCTGGGCCGGCGGCTACCGCGCCCGGCTGCGCATCACCGACGCGGCCGTGATCGCCGCCGTCGTGGTGGCGGCCTACCTCGCCCGGTTCGGGTCGGCGGCCCTCGAATCGCTTGCCACCCCGACGGGGTCGCGGTTCGGGTCGATGGCGCTGCTGGTCGCGCTCGCTTGGTGGGCCGGCCTCGCCGCGTTCCGCACCCGCGACCTGCGCATCATCGGCGTCGGGGCGGGGGAGTACAAACGCGTCGCCCACGCGAGCACAACGACCTTCGGGCTGCTCGCGATCGTCTTCCTGGTCTTCCAGGCGGACACGGCCCGCTGGTTCTTCATCCTGGCGTTCCCGGCCGGGTTCTTCGGGCTCCTGCTCAGCCGGTGGCTCTGGCGGCAGTGGCTCACGACCCAGCAGCGCGCCGGCCACGCGCTCTCCCGCGTCATCGTGATCGGAAAGACCTCGGATGTCGCGAACGTCGTCGCGCAGATCCGTGCCGGTTCCGGGGCGGCCTACTCGGTCGTCGGCGCGGTGGTCGAAGAGGAGGATCCGGTCGGCACGGCCGGCGTGCTCGGGGATGTCATGGTGCTCGCGGGAATGTCGCGCGCCGCGGAGTTCGCCCGCACGCTCGCGGTCGACGGGGTCGTCGTCGCGGGGCATCCGAACGGCGGCAGCGAGTACATCCACGATCTCGCCTGGCAGCTCGAGGGGGCGACGGCCGACCTCATTCTGGCGACCAGCCTCGCGAACGTCGCCGGCCCGCGCATTCACTTCCGCCCGGTGGAGGGGCTCCCGCTGCTCCACGTCGAGATCCCGCAGTTCGACGGCGCCAAGCACGTCGCTAAGCGCGCCATGGACATCGTGATCGCCGGTACCGCACTGCTCTTCCTCAGCCCCGTGTTCGCGGTGATCGCGCTGCTGATCCGCCTCGACAGCGACGGGCCGTCGTTCTTCGCGCAGGAGCGCGTGGGACGCGGCGGCGAGCTGTTCCGCATCCTGAAGTTCCGCTCGATGAACGCGTCGGCGCCCACACAGCTCGGGGCGTTGGTTGCCAAGAGCGAGGGCAACGGCGTGCTGTTCAAGATGAAGAACGACCCGAGGGTCACCAGACTCGGACGCACCCTCCGCAAGTACTCCCTCGACGAGCTGCCCCAGCTGTGGAACGTGCTGATGGGCGACATGAGCCTGGTCGGCCCCCGGCCGCCGCTCGCGAGCGAGGTGAGCACCTACGAGGACCACGTCCACCGCCGGCTCTACATCAAGCCGGGCCTGACCGGCATGTGGCAGGTCAACGGCCGTTCCAACCTCAGTTGGGAAGACAGCGTGCGCCTCGACCTGTACTACGTCGAGAACTGGTCGCTGATGGGCGACCTGATCATCCTCTGGCGCACGGTTAAGGTCGTCGCAGCCCCGGTCGGCGCCTACTGATGACCGGCGTCGAGGAGCACCGCGTGATGCACGACGACGAATTGCCTGCCCGCATCGCCACGACGGCCGACGTCGACCCCCGCGCCAAGGTGGGGCCGGACAGCCTGGTCTGGCATCTCGCTCAGATCCGCGAGTATGCCCAGATCAGCTCGGGGTGCATCGTGGGCCGCGGCGTCTACATCGGGCCGGGGGTGATCGTCGGGCGCAACTGCAAAATCCAGAACTACGCGCTCATCTACGAACCCGCCCTGCTCGAAGACGGCGTCTTCGTGGGACCGGCGGTCGTCTTCACCAACGACAGCTACCCGCGCGCCATCAACCTCGACGGCAGCCGGCAGACGAACGACGACTGGGAGGCCGTCGGCGTCACCGTGCGCACCGGCGCTTCGATCGGCGCGCGCGCCGTGTGCGTGGCCCCGATCACGATCGGCCGGTACGCGCTCGTCGCCGCGGGTTCGGTGGTGACCAAGAACGTCCCCGACTTCGCGGTCGTCGTCGGGGTGCCCGCCCGCCAGACCGGGTGGGTCGGCCGCGCCGGCCTGCCCCTCGTCCCGACCGACGACGGCGGGTTCGTCTGCCCACGCACGGGTGAGCGCTACGTCGAGCACGAGGGGGTGCTCTCTCCCCGATGAAGCCGCCCTCGCCCTCCGCACTCCGCCGATTCGTGGTGGCCGGCCTCGTGCTGGCCGGAGTCATCTCCGTGATCGCCGTGACCTACACCGTGCTGCCCACACCCGCGAGCACGCCGATGCCCGGCGTGGCCGCGCCCACGGGCAAGGCGGGCGACGACGCGTCATCCGCACCGGAAGACGGCGACCCACTGCAGCCCGTGCCCTTCGAGCCGGCGCCGCTGCCCGTCGGTCCCCGCACGACGACCGAGGTGGAGGCCACCGCGCCGGATGACGGACGTCAGCCGGCGCCCGACGCACTGGCTCCGCTGTTGACCGGCGGCGTGCCGGTGGACGCGGCGGCGCGCAAGAAGCTCGTGGCCGGATTTCCCGACCTGATCCCGATCGCCGAACCCTCCACGCTGGTCGCGTCGTCGGTGAGCTCGAGCGAGGGCAGGGTCCAGGCGACTCTCGAGGCCACAACGACGCAGTCGCCCGCCCAGGTGACCGAGTACTACCGCACCGTCTTCGCCGCCCTCTCGTTGCAGGGGGTGACCGCGCCGTCCGTCGGCGGTTCGACCGGCACCGTATTCGCGCTCGGCGACGGCAGTGTCACGCTCACCGTGCGGCCCGACGGTGACGGCGCCCGCTACTCGCTCTTCGGCGCGATCACCGTGGCTCCCTGAGCGGCGGCGCGGGTGTACATCTCTCTTCCCCAACGGGGCGACCGGTCGAAGACGGGAGCGCCGGCCGCCCGTGTCTCCTCGGTCGTGATCACCCTGGGCGTGGTCAGCATGCTCACCGACGTCTCCTCCGAATCGGTCGCGTCGATCCTCCCCCTCTACATCACGGGCGCGATGGGCCTGTCGATGATCGCCTACGGCTTCATCGACGGCATCTATCAGGGAGTGAGCGCGATCGTGAGGATCGGCGGCGGCTGGGCCTCCGACCGCACCGACAACCCGAAGTGGGTGGCGTTCTTCGGCTACGCGGTCTCCGCAGTAACGAAGGTCGGGCTGCTCTTCGTGAGCGGTTTCGCCGGCATCGCCTCGGTGATCGCGCTCGACCGGCTGGGCAAGGGCGTGCGCACCGCCCCACGCGACGCCCTCATCACCGCCTCGTCCGAACCGTCCAACCTGGGCAAGTCCTTCGGGGTGCACCGCATGCTCGACACGATCGGGGCGGCGGGAGGCCCGCTGCTCGCCTTCCTCATCCTCTTCTTCGTGCCGACCGGCTACCACCTCGTCTTCATCGTATCGCTCGGCTTCGCGGTCGTGGGAGTCGTCATCCTGGGGCTCGTGGTTCCCGCCCGCCGCCCGCGCCGGGAGAGCGTCGCCGCCGGCGAGGCGCGACAGCCGTTCCGCTGGGGTTCGCTCGCCGAGCCGCGACTGCGCCGCCTCATCCTCACCGCCGGCATTCTCGCGGTGCTCACCGTCGGCGACGGCTTCATCTACCTCGTGCTGCAGGACCGCAGCCCGTTCGCCGCCCAGTGGTTCCCGCTGCTGTACGTCGGCACGAACGTCGCATTCTTCATCTTCGCCGTTCCCCTCGGCCGGTTCGCCGACCGGTTCGGCCGCGCCCGCGTGTTCGTCCTCGGCCATGTCGCGCTGCTCGCCGCCTACGCCTGCGCCGCCCTCCCCGTCGGCGGCGCCGCGGTCACGATCGTCTGCCTCGTACTGCTCGGCGCCTTCTACGCGGCGACCGATGGTGTGCTCGCGGCGCTCGCCGGCGAGGTCTGCCCGCCCGAGAGCCGCGCGACGGGCATAGCCGCCGCGCAGACGGTCGTCGCTATCGGTCGGCTCATCGGCTCCACCGCCTTCGGAATACTCTGGTTCGCGGCCGGCCGCGAGCTCGCCGTCGTGATAGTCGCCGCCGCACTGGCCGCCGCGATCCCCGCGCTCCTCGTGCTGATCCGCCCGCTCACGCGGGTCGCGGTGAACGAATGACCCCGCGGGTGAGACTCGTCGTCGCCGCCGCACTGACCGTCGTGCTGCTCGGCGCGACGGCCGCGTACTGCGTCGTCGCCATCCTGGGTTATCAGGCGCGCCAGCAGACGCCCCCGGACGCCCAGGCCGCGGCGTTCGCAACGCAGGTCGCCGCCGACCGCATCGTCTTCCGGGCGACGAGTCCGGATGCGGCCTACGGATTCGTCGCGAGCGTATCCGCCGCAGACCCCTCGGGCGCTCGATCCGTGAGCGACGTAGCGTGTGAGCGTATCTACTCGGGTGCCCGCTCGAGCATGTGCCTGCGCATCGACCGCGGGGTGTTGACGACCTTCTCCGCCAACCTGCTCGACGAGGCGGGTGCCGTCGCGAAGAGCTGGCCCCTGCCGGGCATCCCCAGCAGGGCACGCGTCTCCCCCGACGGCGAGCGCGTCGCCTTCACATCGTTCGTCACCGGCGAGGCGTACGCGACCGTCGGATTCTCGACGGCGACGCAGATCGCGACGGTCGGCGGCGACGAGTTCGGCAACCTCGAGGAATTCGGCCTGACCATCGACGGCGAGGCGAACACCGCCGCCGACCGCAACTTCTGGGGCGTCACCTTCACGAACGACCCCGACATCTTCTACGCCACGGCGGCGACGAACTCACGGACCTGGCTCGTGCGCGGCAGCCTCGCGGCCCGCACCCTCACCACCGTGCACGAGTCGGTCGAGTGCCCGTCGGTCTCACCCGACGGCACCCGCATCGCATACAAGAAGAACGTCTCGACGACCGCGACCGCGTACTGGTCGATCGCCGTGCTCGACCTGGCCACCAACGAGGAGACCGTGATGCCCGACCCCCGAAACATCGACGACCAGATCGAGTGGCTCGACGACTCCACGCTGCTCTACGGTGTGCCACGCGACGACCAACCCGGCGACAGCGACGTCTGGTCGATCCCCGCCGACGGAAGCGGCGCATCCGCCCTCTTCATCGAGCACGCCTCCTCTCCGTCGGTGGTGCGACCGTGAGCGCCGAACGGATCATGCTCGGCGGATGCCCCGTCGACCTGCGCGACCGCTCGGGCGCCGTCGAAGAGATCCGGCTGCGCACGCTCGACGCCGACGCGCCCGCGCTCGGGGTCGTCTCGGTCAACCTCGACCACGTGCACCACTTCGGCGGCGGATCACGATGGCAGGGCACGATCGATCGCGCCCCGCTCGAGTGGCTGCACCTCATCGACGGCGCCCCTTTGGCGGCGCAGGCCGGCCGGCTCACCGGCCGGGTCTGGCCGCGGCTCGCCGGCAGCGACATCATCGAACCGATCCTGCGGGCGGCGGAGGAGGACGGCGTGCGCGTCGGCTTCCTCGGCGGCAACGACGAGACGCACACCGCCCTGCGCGAACGGCTCGCCCGCGACTACCCGGCGCTCGAGCTCTCGGGCCTGTGGTCGCCGTCGCGCGACGACCTGGCCGACCGCGACCGCTCGCGCGAGATCGCCCGCGACATCGCCGAGGCGAACACGGGCGTGCTCGTGGTCTGCCTCGGGAAGCCGCGGCAAGAACTCTGGATGGCGGAGCACGGCGAGGCGACCGGGGCCCGTGTGCTTCTCGCCTTCGGAGCCGTGGTCGATTTCCTCGCCGAGCGGGTGGACAGGGCTCCGCAATGGGCGGCCGAATCCGGCGTCGAGTGGGCGTGGAGGCTCGCCCACGAGCCGCGCAGGCTGGCGACGCGGTACCTCGTCGACGGGCCGCCCGCCTACCGCTCGGTGCGGCGGGCGCCCGTGCCGGAGCGCGCGGCCAGCACCGCGACCGGCCGATTCGTGCCCGAGGGCGAGAGCGCCGACATCGCGATCGCCCTCGTGACGTACAACAGTGCGCGCCATGTCGGTCCGCTCATCGAGAGCCTGCGTGCCGAAGCCGAGACCCTGCGGTTGCGGGTGATCGTGGCGGACAACGGATCGACGGACTCCACCCGGGCCCTCGTCGCCGCGCACCCCGACATCGTCGCCGTGGAGACGGGCGGCAATCGCGGCTACGCGACGGGCATCAACCTCGCGCTGAGCCGAGCGGGCGACGCCGAGGCGGTGCTCGTGCTCAATCCCGACCTCGAGGTGGAGCGCGGCGCGATCGCCGAGATGCTGCGCAGACTCCGCATGCCGGGCGTCGGGGCGGTCGTGCCGAAGGTTCTGGCGCCCGACGGCACCGTCTACCCGTCGCTGCGGCGCGAGCCGACGATCGGGCGGGCGATCGGCGACGCCCTGCTCGGCAGCCACGGCGGTGACCGGCCCGCGTTCTCGAGCGAGATCGACACCAACGCCGAGAGCTACCAGCACGCCCACCGCGTCGACTGGGCGACGGGTGCCGCCGTGCTCGTGCGCCGCGAGGTCGCCGAGCTGGCGGGCCGATGGGACTCCCGGTTCTTCCTCTATTCGGAGGAGACCGACTACTTCCGCCGGCTGCGCGACCTCGGGGTCGACATCTGGTACGAACCCCACGCGCGCGTGCGTCACGACCAGGGCGGTTCGGGCACCTCGCGTGCCCTCGCCGCGCTGATGGCGGTCAACCGGGTGCGCTACGTGCGCAAGCACCACTCGCCAGGGTACGCGGCGGGGTTCCACGCGGTCGTCATCCTGCACGAGCTGCTGCGCAGCTACAGCGGCGAGCATCGCAACACCCTCCGCGTGCTGCTCGACCAGCCGTCGTGGCGGCGGCTGCCCCATGCCACCCGATGGCCGGTACACCCCCGGTCGACGCCCACCGGCACGATCATCGTCCCCGCCCACAACGAGTCGGCGGTGATCGCGCGCACCCTGCGGGCGCTGACCCTGCCACCCTCGACCGCCGAAGTCGTGGTGGTGTGCAACGGCTGCACGGACAACACGGCCGAGATCGCGCGGAGCTTCCCGGGCGTGCGGGTCGTCGAGATCGACCGGCCGTCGAAGGCGGCGGCGCTGAACGCAGGGGACGCCGCCGCCCGCTCGTGGCCGCGGCTCTACCTCGACGCCGACGTCGAGATCCACCCGGGCGCGGTCGCCGCGGTCTTCGGCGAACTCGAGACGGGGCGGGTGCTCGCGGCCCGACCCGATTTCAGGTACGACACGACGGGCGCCACCATGCTCGTGCGCTCCTATTACCGGGCGCGCGAACGCATGCCCTCGACCGACGAGTCGCTGTGGGGCGCGGGCGCTTATGCGCTCAGCGAGGCCGGCCACAAGAGGCTGGGGCAGTTCCCCGACCTCACCGCCGACGATCTCATCGTGGACTCGCTCTTCGTGCCGGGCGAAAAGGTCGTGGTGCCGACCGAACCGGTGCGCGTGCGCACCCCCCGCAGCCTCGCGGGCCTCCTCGCCATCCTCACCCGGCAGCGGCGCGGGAACCTCGGCGCCCCCGCCCAGTCGACGACCACCACGACGGTGATCGAGTTGCTGTCGAGTGTGCGCGGCCCCTTCGCCCTGATCGACGCCACCGTCTACGCGGCGCTCACCTCGGTCGGGCGCAGGCGGGCCCGACGGGCAGGCTCGGCGAACGCATGGGAGCGCGACGATTCCAGCCGCGGTGTCGACTCCCTCGCCCCGGGGAGCCGCACCGCCCGGCCGCGCACGACGGCGCACCGGGTCCCGTTGTTCGACGAGGAGAACTGATGCGGCAACGCCGGCGGGGAGGCGGGTCGTGACACTCGCCATCCTCACACCGTCGTACGCCCCCGACTTCGACTCCTTCGCGGTGCTGCACCGGTCGGTGCTCGAGTTCACGGACGCCGCCGTCGTGCACTACGTCGTGGTTCCCGACGAAGACCTCGCGCTCTTCGCGACCATCGCGTCGGGCCGGATGGTTCTCATCGGTTACCGCGACCTGCTGCCGAAGTCGTTCGTGTCGACGGCCTGGTTCGCTCACGCCGTCGCCCGCATCCCGCGGGCGCCGCGCGGCGCCCGCTTCATCGCGGTCAACGTGCGCCGGCCGTGGCCGCCCCTGCGCGGCTGGCTCCTGCAGCAGATCGTGAAGCTGAGCATGGCCATGCGCACGGACTGCGACACGCTGCTCGTCATCGACTCCGACGTGCAGCTCATCCGCCCGGTCACCGAAGACGCGTTCGCATCGTCGACGGCGGTGCGTTTCTACCGCAGTCCCGAGGCGATCACAGCGGGCATGACGCGTCACGTCGCGTGGCACCATGCCGCCAGACGGATGCTCGGTGTCGCCCCCGACGGCCTCCCGCCCTTCGCCGATCCGATCGGCAGCCTGATCTCCTGGGACCCGGAGGTCGTGCGCCAGTGCACCGACCGCCTGTCCGAGGTGGCGTCGCGGGGGTGGGAAACCGTCGTCTCTCGGGAGTGGGAGTTCTCGGAATACGTGCTCTACGGCGAGTACCTGGCCGAGTTCGGAACCCCTCGGCAGCTGTCGTTCGTCGCCTCGAGCACCCTGTGCCACAGCCACTGGGACCCGCGCCCGCTCGACCTCGAGGGCGCCAGACGTTTCGTCGATTCCATCGACCCCGCCGACGTCGCCCTCCACGTCCAGTCCAACTCGAACACCCCGCCCGAGATCGTGGATTTCATCCGATCGGCGACGCGATGAGCCCGTTCCGCAATACCCCCCGAATGAGGGTCTTCTCATATCAGGCGGGATTGCTTCGACACGGTGTTAGCGTGGTCCGCGATGTCACAACGATGTGTAGGAATCGAGCGGAGTAGACGCGATGATGAAACGAGCCAGCAAGCATAATGCTCAGGGCAAAGGCGGCCTGAGCAGGCGTTTTGCCAGATTGGCCGTGGCAGGAACCGCCGCGGTCGCTCTCGCAGCCCTGACCATGTCCACCCTCGCACCTGCACCCCAGGCGGCGTACGCCGAAGAGACGGTTTTCTCTGACGCGACGACTCCGCAGCTGATCACCGATCCCGACAGCAACGCCGTCGAACTCGGCGTCACGTTCAGCAGCGACGTCGACATCACCGTCACCGGGATCCGGTTCTACAAGGGCCCCGAGAACACGGGCGAGCACGTCGGCAGCCTCTGGGACTCCTCCCGCAATCTCCTCTCGCGGGTGACCTTCGCCGACGAGACGGAGTCGGGTTGGCAGGAGGCCTCGTTCGACACACCGGTGCCCGTGGACGCGGGCGAGACCCTGGTCGCCGCATACTCCGCGCCGGACGGCCTGTACTCCGCCGACACGCAGGGCTTCGACGCCCCGATCACCGACGGCACGGTGACCTTCCCCGAGGGTGCCGGCGTCTACACCTACCGCGAGGGCCGGTTCCCGAGCCGCAACTTCGAGAACTCCAACTACTACGTCGACGTGGTCTACACGACCGACCCGGTGCCGCCGGTCGACCCGACGACGCCCCCGGTCGACCCGACCACGCCACCCGTCGACCCGACGACTCCCCCGGTCGATCCCACGACACCCCCGGTCGACCCGACCACCCCGCCCGTCGACCCCACGAACCCGCCGTCCGGCGCGGTGCTCGACCTGCAGCGCGAACCCTGGTGGGGCGGCCCGTCCTACTACGCCAAGTTCCCCAAGGCGAACGCCGCCGGCTGGGACGACCCGTCGTTCTTCCCCATCTCCGTGTTCTTCGGTAAGCCCGAGCACGCCGCGACACTCGCCAACCTCGGAGTGAACACCTACATGGGCGCCGAACACGACGGGTCGAGCGTCTCGACGATGACCGACGAGGGCATTTCGCTGATCGCCCAGCCGGAGTGGAGCCCCGCGGAGCTCGGAGACGATCCGAGGGTCGTCGGATGGCACATCGGCGACGAGTGCGACATGGGCTTGGGCGGCTGCGACAGCGCCGAGGGCGAGTACGGAAGCCTGGCGATCGGCCAGAGGCAGGCCGCCGAGGCTCGCTCGCACAACGACGGCCGCTTCCTGCAGGCCAACTTCGGCAACGGAGTGCTTGGCAGCTACTGGTCGCCCGAGACGATGGACGACCACCTCGCCTACGTCGACGTGAGCAGCGTCGACAAGTACGCCTACACGAGCACCCACGTGCAGGACCTCCTCCCCGGCTCACCGTTCTGGCCGGCCGGCAAGAACCCCGCCGCCGCCAGCACCTACGGCTGGCTGCAGGACCGCATGGAGACCTTCTCCTCGCCGGCAGGGTCGAAGCCGAACTGGGTCTTCGTCGAGGCAGCGAAGCCGTACCTCACGGAAGAGGGGGCGACGTCGATCAGCGGCGACCAGCTAGAGGGCGCCGTCTGGAACGGCATCATCCACGGAGCCGCCGGAATCGCCTACTTCCAGCACAACAACAGCGGCTGCGGCAACTACGCGCTGCTGGACTGCGGTGCGGCCCTGCAGAACAAGGTCAGGTCCGTCGACGCCAAGGTGAAGTCGCTGGCGCCGGTCATCAACACGCAGTCCTACGTCTGGAACTTCGGACCGCAGCTGGAGACCTCGCTCAAGACACAGGGCGGCTCGGCGTACATCTTCGCGATGACCGACGGGTCGACGGGAACCCGGTCGTTCACCCTCCCGGCCGGGCTCACCGGCAACGTGGAGGTGGTGGGCGAGGGCCGCACGATCGCCGTCACCAACGGCACGTTCACTGACTCGTTCCCGAACGAATTCACCCACCACGTCTACCGGATAGCACTCAGCTGATCATCCGAAGACAGTCGGCGACGAGACGGTCGCGCACGGAGCCCCGTGCGCGACCGTTGTCGTGTGCCCATTCGAGTAGAGGACGCCGATGAACGCAGCCGATCGACAGGGGGCGCGGTTCGGAACCGCGGATCAGCACAACGAGGTCACGGTGGTCATCGTCACGTTCAACAGCCTCGGGCGCATCGACCCGCTGCTCGCCAGCCTGAGGGGTGAGCTCGGCGACCAGTCGATGCGCGTCATCGTCGCCGACAACGGCTCCGATGACGACATCGTGGGCTACCTCGGCACGAATCATCCGGACGTCGTCGCCTTGCCGACCGGGGGCAATCTCGGCTACGCGGCGGCGATCAACATCGCGTTGCGCGAGCTCGGCCCGACGCGAGCCGTGCTCGTGCTCAATCCCGACACCGTGGTGCAGCGGGCGAGCGTCTCCCGCCTGCTGGCGACCCTCGATACCCCCGGCTGCGGCGCCGTCGTGCCGAGGCTGAACAACGAGGACGGCACGCTGTACACCTCCCTCCGGCGGGAGCCCACCCTGCTCACCGCGATCGGCGACGCGCTCCTCGGCGCCCGATTACGCGCGCGCCCCGGCCGGCTTTCCGAGACCGTGTTCGACGCGGGCAGCTACGCCCGCCCGCACGACATCGACTGGGCGACGGGGGCGGCGCTGATGATCGACATCGCGGTCGTGCGACGGGTCGGACCATGGGACGAGCGCTACTTCCTCTACTCGGAGGAGACCGACTACTGCCGTCGCATCCGCAAGGCCGGCTTCACCGTGCGTTACGAGCCGGCCGCCGTGGTCGTGCACGAACAGGGCGCGTCGGGGGCCTCGCCTCGACTGAACGCCCTGTCGGCCGTGAACCGCGTCCGCTACGCCCGGAAGTTCCATTCGCGTGCCTACGCGGCCGCCTTCCGAGCGGTGGCCGTCGTTGCCGAGGTGTTACGCGTGAACAGGCCGGAGAACGCCCTCGCGCTGCGTTACGTGCTCGCCGAGTCCACCTGGGGACGGCTGCCGCGGGCGCATCCCCGGCGGGCGCCGAGTTTCGGATACCTCGTGCCCGAGTTTCCCGGACAGACCCACGCGTTCTTCTGGCGCGAGATCGTCGAACTCCGACGCCAAGGCGCCCTCCCCCACGTGGTGTCCACCCGGCTGCCGCCCCCGTCGATCACCTCGCACGAGTGGTCCGCCGAGGCGATCCGGGCCACGACCTACCTGGGCAGGCCCACGGTGCGGGCCGTCGCGGGCGCCGCTCGGGCGCTCGTCGCCGCGCTCCTGCGCGGGCGGCTCGGGGCGGTCCGACGTGAACTGGCCAAGCCGCCGGAGTCGCCCGCCCAGCGCGTCGCCATACTGATCGGCGGGGCGCTGTTGACCGCCACGGCGCGACGGCAGGGCTGGTCCCACGTGCACGTGCACTCCTGCGCCGGTTCCGCGCGTATCGCTCTCATCGCCCGGCTGCTCGGCGGCCCGACCTACAGCCTCACCCTGCACGGCTCGCTGCCCGACTACGGCTCGCACCAGCCGGCGAAGTGGTCGAACGCGTCGTTCGCGCTCATCATCACGAAGGACCTCCTCGGCTCCGCCCACGAGACGCTTGGAGACGCGATGCCCGCGGCGGTCAGTATCGCGCCGATGGGAGTCGATCCCGAATCGTTGCAGCGCGACAGCGGCTATTCGCCCTGGGACGGCCACGGCGAGGCGCGCGTCTTCAGCTGCGGGCGGCTCAATCCCGCCAAGGGACACGACACCCTCATCCGCGCCGTCGCGGCGCTCGGCGCCGAGGGCCTCCCCGTCCGTCTGGTGATCGCCGGCGAAGACGAGGAGGGGGGAACGGGATACCGCGCGACCCTCGAACGTCTGATCGACGAGCTCGGGCTGCGCGCCCGGGTCGAACTGCTCGGGGCCGTCGACGAGGGGGCGGTCCGGGCGCAACTCGAGCGCGCGCACGTCTTCGCCCTCGCCAGTCACGCCGAACCGCTCGGCGTGGCGATCATGGAGGCGATGGCGATGGCCGCACCCGTCGTCATCGGCGACGGCGGCGGCGTGCGCGAACTGGTCGACGACGGCAATTCCGGCCTGCTCGTCGACCCCGAATCGGTCGCGGCGGTCGCGTCGGGAATCCGGCGCGTCCTGACCGACGGCGAGCTGGCCCAGCGGCTCGGCCGCACGGGCCGGGAGCGGGTGCGGGCGGAGTTCGGCAGTGCGAAGAGCGCCGGCGTGCTGCTGCGGAACGTGCAGTCGCTCTGATGCGCGGCGCCCCCTTCTAACACACCCCGTATGCCCCCATTTCGAGGGGCATCGAGAAATCGCGATCGCTGTACCCTGTAGAACAATTCGCACGAATCTGAACCCGATCGGAGGCTCTGCTGATGGCTCACCGCGCCCTCGCGACCGCCTCCGCCCGCCCTGAGCCGACGGCCGCCAGGCGCCCGGTGACCGACGCAGACCGGCTGTCCGCGCCGGGCGGCACACCGCTCATCCTCAGGATCACGGCGTTCTCCCTCTTCTTCTTCCCGTCGAGCATGGTGATCAAGGACATCGGGGCCGCCGGCACCGTCCCCATGATCCTGTCCTGCCTTCTCTTCGCCTTCTGGCTGGCGTCGTGGATCTGGCGCCTGCACGACCCGGTGCGAATCAGGTACCCCGGCCGGCTCGCCGGCGCGATCTTCGTGCTCGGCATCATCGCGTCGTACATCGCCCTCTACGGAGGGTGGACCGGCGAGGCCTCCAACACCGGCCTCGCGGCCGCGGACCGCTGGCTCATCCTCGCCTTCGC
Organism: Conyzicola nivalis; assembly: GCF_014639655.1. Lineage (NCBI taxonomy): Bacteria > Bacillati > Actinomycetota > Actinomycetes > Micrococcales > Microbacteriaceae > Conyzicola > Conyzicola nivalis. The sequence goes on along the minus strand of NZ_BMGB01000001.1, from coordinate 2,626,974 downwards.
GAGCCTCGGCCTCATCCTCGTCGCGGCCGAATCGGTGCGATCCATGGCCGACATGCTGCAACTGCTGCGTTGGCTGCTGGCGGGCGCCTTCTTCTGCGGTCTCGTCGGTCTCGTGCAGTTCACCCTCCACATCAACCCCATGGAGTGGGTGCAGCTCGCGATGCCGGGGTTCACCTACAACGGCGGGGACACCCCGTTCCAGGCCAGGGGCAATCTGCTGCGGGTGGCCGGCAGCACCTTCCACTCCATCGAGTTCGGGGTCGTGAGCGCCATGCTGCTGCCGCTCTCGATCTGGCGGGCCCTCTACGACCCGCGCGGCAAGGTGTGGTTCCACTGGCTGCAGACCGGCCTCCTCGTCTTCGCGGTCGCCGCCACCGTCTCCCGCTCCGGCACCCTCGCCGCCGTCGTCGCCATCGCCGTGCTGCTGCCCTTCCTGCCGAAGATCGCCCGCCAGCGGACCCTCGCCACCCTGCCCTTCGTGATCATCGCGCTCTTCATCGCCGTTCCCGGATTCGTCGGCACGCTCACCGACGCTCTGGGCGCCGACACCTCAGACCCCTCCATCGCCACCCGCGTCAACAACTACCCGCGCGTCGCCCGCATGATCGACGCCCGCCCGCTGTTCGGTGTGGGTCCGGGCAACTACACCGCGCGGGGTGCGCTGGAGATCCTCGACAACCAGTACCTCAACTCGATCGTGAGCATGGGGATCGTGGGCATCATCTGCGTCTTCATCTACCTCGTGCTGCCCGGCGTCGCGGCCCTCCATTCCGCACGCCACGCCGTCTCGCCCGCCCTACGCTGCCTCGCCGGCGCGTCGGCCGCCGGCCTCTTCGTCGCCGCCGTCTGCTCGGTGACCTTCGACTCCCTGTCGTTCCCGACCTTCGCGCTGAGCTACCCGCTGCTCGTCGGTCTCTCCGGAGCGATCTGGATCCTCGTGAAATCCGAGGAAACCCCCCTGAGCTCCGCCCCGAACCCACCGCACCCGAATCGGATGGAATGACCGATGGACCCTCTCGCAGTAATTCGAACGATCTGGCGCATGAAGTGGTTCGCGTTCCCCGCGATCATCCTCACCATCGCCGCCGCCGCCGCCGTCTACCTCTACGGGCCACGGACCTACGAGTCGACGATCTCGTACGCGCTCGTGAACCCGAAGATCCCGTCGGAGAAGGAGATCGACCTCGACCCGTCGCTCAATGACCTCAACGCCGACAATCCGTACCTGCGCTCGTCCGACCCGAACCTGATCGCGAACGTCGTGATCACCCGGCTCAACGCCCCTGGCACCCAGGAGCACCTGAAGCAAAAGGGTCTCGGCACCGAATTCCTCGCCAACCCCGGCGTCGGCGGGGCGGGACTCATCGTGTCGATCACCGCCTCCGGGGAGACCGAGGAGCAGTCACTGGCGACCATCTACGAACTGGGCACCCTCTTCGAGGAGAACCTGCAGGCCATCCAGACCATCAACGGTGCCGACGAGCGGTTCCTCTTCACCTCGATCGCCGTCGCCGAGCCGGACAGGGCGACCGAGAAGCTGTCCAGCCGCGTCAGGACCGTGATCATGGTGGCCCTCGCCGGCGTCATCCTCATCTTCGGTTCGATCTCGCTGGGAACCTGGGTCGAGTCGGCGAAGAAGAACCGGAGGCGTCGCGCCGCGGAGGCCGCCGCCGCCGCGGATGCCACGGCCGACGACCCGACCGACGGCACGGCCGACCCCGAAGGCACGCCCGACACGAAGCCCTCCGAGCGGCGGAGTCCCGTCGACACGCACTGACGACCGCGCCGACGCGGTCAGGCCCGGTCGAGCGTCTGCGCCTCCACGAACGCCGTCACGGCGTCGGCGGCGCCCGCCCAGCTCGCGTCGGCGACCGTCCGCTCGAGCCTGCCCGGGGTGGTCACCGGGTCGTAGCCGTCGAACGCCGCCTGCATGGCCCGCGAGAGCGCGGCCGGCGACGCCGCCGACCACGCCACCCCCGGGCTCTGCAACACGATGCGGTTGTGGCGCGCGTCGTTGACGACCGGGACCACCCCGCTGGCGAGCAGTTCCCACGGGATGAGGGACACGTTGGTGAAGGAGAGACTGAGGCCCACCCGGCAGGTGTTGTAGAGCTCGTTGAGGCGGGTCGGGCTCAGCCGTCCGTGGTTCACCGCCTCGAACGGGACCCGCGCCACCGGGTCGCCGAAGAGGTGGATCGGCACCTCGGGGCGCGCCCTGGCGAAGTCCTCGAGGGCGAGCATCCCCGTGTCGTGGCCCCGGCGCGGCACGCTGGGTTTGGTGTAGAAGACGACGCCCTGACGGTCGGTTCCGGATGCCGCGGAATAGATCCCGAGGTCGGCCCCGAAGTCGAAATGGGTGCTGTGCATGCCGAACCGATCGGCGAGCTCCTCGGCGAGCCAGGCACCGGCGGTGATCCCGGTGAAGCCGAAGCGGTAGGTGTCCTCGGCGAGCGCGTAGAGGGAGCCGTGCGCATAGAAGTAGGGCTCGTAGTCCTGCACGAAGTACATCCGGCGGCCGGGAAGGTGCGGGCGGGACGCCAGCACGTGCGCCGTCTGCCACGAGGTGGCGATCCAGACGTCGGCGTCCATCGCGTCCGTCCCCGACGCCACGTCGTGGACCGTCGCCTTCACCGCGGGCCAGTGGTCGCGGATCACCCGCTCGTGCCGGGCGACGTCGCTGTGCGAGGTGTCGTAGAGGTAAAGACGGTTGTCGTGCCCGGCACGCTCGAGTCCCTCGATCATTCGGAACATGGTCGTGTGGCCGCCCGACCCGGCCCCAGGCGGGGCGGTGATCCAGCCAATGCGCAGCGGCCTCCCCGAGACGAGTACGGGTTCGGCGACCGGTCCGAGCCGGGTCGAGTCGGCCACGTCGGCGGCCAGCAGGGGCAGCTGTTCCGTCTGTTCGCCGAGCAGCCGGTGACCCAGTCGGCGGGCGCGCCGTCCGGCGCCGGAGACGCCCTCCGCGCGCAGCACGCGCGCGACCTGGCCGACTCGTGACCTCAGGTTATCCAGCACGGTTGTCTCCGATCGTTCCGAGCGCCGTGTCGGTGACGGCGAGCTCCCCCCGCAGGGCGATCGCCCTGCCGTTCGCCGTCGCGGTCAGCGCCGACGCGTGCCGCCTGATGCAGAGTTCGTCGTCGAAGCGGGCGAGCGAGTCCGCCGCGATCGCCTCGCGTGAGCCGACCGGCATCGTGCCGCGCGCGAGCGCGGTCATCGCCTCGACCAGTTCGTGCCGGTTGACCTGCCGCCGGAACCGGGCCGCGCTGATCGACGGCCAGTCGACGGCCAGCGGATCGCCGAGCGGGTTCGAGATGAGCGCCCCTTTGGCGGGGCCGCCGGTCAGCTGTTCCCTGGCGCCGCCCACGTCGCTGACGACGACCGGCAGCCCCGAGGCGAGAGCCTCCATCGACGAGAGCGACCACCCCTCGAAGAACGAGTCGAGGGCGAAGGCGTCGGCCGCGGCGAGCAGGACGGCGATGTGAGGGGTATTGCCGCGCAGGTGGAGCCGGTCACCGCTGGGCATCCGCTGCTTCAACTGGGCCACCTGACCCGTGTACGACCTGTCGTCGGAGCGGCCGCAGATCAGCAGGTGCGTACCCGGCACCGCCGCGGCGACATCGTCGAACGCGCTCGCGAGGGCGTAGCCGTTCTTCTGCAGCGAGTGGCGCGCCAGCGAGACGAAGAGGAATTCGTCGGTGAGGCCGAGGGCGCCCCGTGCGCGCTCACGGTCCACGCTCTGCACCCGGTGTGAGTCGACGCCGTTCGGGATGGTGACGATCGCCTCGGGATCGAGCCCGTGGTCGAGGGCGAGGTACTGCAGCCGCACCATCTCGCTCACGCTGATCAGGCCCGCGACGAGATTCCTGCGCCGCACGACCTCCGCGATCGGAGCACCGAAGAGGTTGTGCATGCCGTGCAGCGTTTCGATCGCGGGGATGCCGAGCTCCGCGGCCGCCTCGAGGGGCCAGTCCGCTGAGCCGTGGACGGCGACGACGTCGGGCCGCCACGATCGCATCCACGCCGCGCCGGCTTCGCGGCCGGGATCGACGACGGTGACGCCCTCGGCGAGCAGTGCGTGGCCGAGCGCGCCGATACCCTTCCCCGGATCATCCGAACCCACCATGACCGCGGTGAGTATCCCGTAGCGACGCAACCGCCTCGCGAGGAAGGCCACGAACTCGTCCATGCCCGAGACATCGATCGACTCGGTGAGCAGCAGGCAGCGCAGTTCGGAGCCGGTCGACGCGGCGGCCGGGCGGGGCGCGCGCGTCGCCGGGGTCACCGTCGTCGGCCCGGGCCAGTGCAGGGGGGCGTCGTCGGGGCCGACGATGAGGCGCGTCGACCAGTCGTCGACGGTCGGCGCCGCCTCGAGGTCGCGGCCAAGCAGCGTGCGCGCCCGCCGCCGCAGCGGAGCGGGAATCCACGCGAGCCGCCGCTGCAGCGACAGCAGGACGCGCCGCCGGAAGTCGCTCGTCACGCGGGCACCCCCTCGGCTGCGACGACCCGGCCCCTGCGGAGCTTCCTGCGCACGAGGCCGACGATCTCGTGGAACGTCGCCGGCTGCACCAGGCGCACGACGCCGACGTGCAGCCCCACGACGACCACGCCCACGAGGAGGAGGACGACGAAAGCGGGCAGGGCGGCGAAGAGGGCCATCGCCGCTATCCCGCCGGCCGCGGAGACGGCGCCCGCGATCGAGACGAGCGTGAACGGCTTCGCGACCCGCCACGTCGACGTCTCGAGCAGGCGGCCGACGAGCATCCAGCGCACGACGGTGGCGACGAAGGCGACCCCGACGAACCCGACCGAGATGCCGACGAGCCCGTAGCGCGAGGCGAACAGGGTGGTCCCGACGGTGAGGACGTCGATGCCGATCGCGTAGGCGAGCCACCGGCCCGGCTTGCCGACGCCGTAGAAGAGGCCGTTGTCGAGCATCGCGCCGAGGGTCATGATGCCGGCGACGGCGAGCGCCTGGGCCGGCACGATGCTGGGACCCCACTGACCACCGAACATCAGCGGGATGATGTGCGGCGCCCCGACCGCGACGAAGACCATGACCGGCATGACCACGACGTACGACAGGCCGAGCGCGCGCAGGTAGCCGGCGCGCAGGCGGTCGACCGTCGAGCGGATCTGCGAGAACACCACGGTGGAGACCGGGAGGATCGCCGCGGCGGACAGGTCGTGGGTCGCCTGGATGAGACGCTGCGCGATGTTGAGGAAGCCGAGCGCCGTGACGCCGAGCGTGGAGACCACGATCGCCGTCTCCGCCCAGAGGCGCGCGAGGGCCACCAGCTCGACCCCGACGACGTTGGTGCCGAAGCGGAACATCGTGGCGAACTCGGGGCGGGAGAACTCGAAGCCGGGACGCCAGCGCGCCGACCACCACGCGAAGCCGAGTACGACCGCCTGGTTGACGAGCAGCTGCAAGACCAGGGCCCAGACGCCCCAGCCCATAAGCGCGACGGCGATCGCGGTGACCTGCCCGACGGCGCCGGCCGCGAACGACTGCAGGGCGAGCGCACGGAACGCGAGCCGGCGGCGCAGCAGCGCGGTCGGAATGGATGCGAGCGAGACGAACAGCACCGCGGGCGACAGGCCGGTGAGCACCGGGACCACCGCCGGCAGCGAGAACGCGGCGCCGAGCACGGGCGCGAGCAGCACCAGCCCGGCGGCCAAGAGCACGCCGGCGACGGCCGAATACCAGAACGCGGTGCTCAACACCTTCTGCGAGGCGTCCGCGGTCTGCACGACGTAGGTCGAGAAGCCGAGGTCGGAGAGCAGGTAGATGAGCGGGATGACCGTCATCGCGATGGCGACGACGCCGAAGTCCTCCGGAACCAGAATGCGGGCGAGGATCGCCACCGTGAGAAGACCGCCGAGGCGCACGACCCACTTCTGCAGGACGGTCCAGAGCACCCCCGCCGCGGCCCGGTCGCCCAGCCCCTCGGTACTCACAATCGCGCCGCCAGCTGGTCGACGACCTCCGCCTGCATGGTCTCGGTCAGCCCGGGGTAGACGGGAAGCGAGAGGATGCGGCCCGCCTGGCGTTCCGCGGCGGGGAAGGCCCCTGCGCCGGGCGAGTGACGCGCGAAGGCGGGAAGCAGGTGCACGGGAACCGGGTAGTGGATGCCCGCCCCGATGCCCGCGGAGTTGAGCTCGCCCAGCACGCGGTCGCGGTCGTCGAGCTCGACGACGTACTGGTGGAAGACGTGGTCGGCGCCCGGCGCGGTGAGCGGGGCTGTGACGCCGTCGACGGCGGCGAGCGCCTCGGTGTAGCGGGCCGCGATCGCGCGGCGCTCGTCGTTCCAGGAGTCGAGCCGGGCGAGCTTCGCGCTCAAGACGACGGCCTGCAGCGAGTCGAGCCGCGAGTTGGTGCCGATCTCGACGTGCTCGTACTTGCGCAGCCCGCCGTGGTTGCGCACGGCCCGCACCCGGTTCGCGATCGTCTCGGAACGCGTCATGACCGCGCCGGCGTCGCCGAACGCGCCCAGGTTCTTGCCGGGGTAGAAGCTGGTGGCGGCGACATCGCCGAGGGCGCCGGCCCAACGCTCGCCGGCCCGGGCGCCTTGGCTCTGCGCCGCATCCTCGACGATCACCACGTCGTCGCCGACGATGGTGCGGATGGCGTCCACGGGGGCCACCTGGCCGTAGAGGTGCACGGCGATCACCGCCCGGGTGGCGGCGGACACCGCGTCGCGCAGCGCGTCGAGGTCGATCAGGTAGTCGGGGCCGCAATCGACGAACCGCACGGTGGCGCCGACGAGCACGACGGCTTCGGCCGTCGCCACGAACGTGTTCGCCGGCACGATTACCTCGTCTCCCGCGCCGATGCCGGCGGCACGCAGCGCGAGGACGAGCGCGTCGGTGCCGTTGCCCACCCCGACGACGTGGTCGACGTGCAGGTAGTCGGCGTACTGACGCTCGAACGCGGAGACGTCGCTTCCGAGGATGAAGTCGTTCTTCTCGATGACCCGCGCGAAACCCTCCGCGATCTCGTCGGCCACCTGACGGTTCTGGTAGCCGAGGTCGAGCATCGGCACGCCGACCCGCCGGGCGGTGCCGGCCTCCGGTGTGAATGTGGTCATTGTCGTCAGTCCTTCCGCGCGGCGTAGGCGGCCACGGTTGTCGTCTTGTCGGCCGTGGCCTTGGCGATGTTGCCGATTCCCAGCAGGTTGCGGCTCTTCCACCGCACACGGTCGCCCTGGCCGCGGGCGAACTCGGCCGCCCGCTGCCCCGTCGACGGGGTCTGTCCGGCTTCGGCGCGGCGCATCCGTTCGGCGACGCCCCGGCCGCGCCGGGTTCCGTCGAACGACGGCAACTGCGCTTCCGCGAATTCGACGAGCGGCAGCACCGAGTCCGCGGACGCACCGCGGTCGAGCCTCCTGCGGGCGTCGCCGAGGGCTTCCCGCGCGAGCGCCCTGGTGGCCCTGGTGTACTCGCGGGCGCCGTCGAGGCCCGCCGGCAGACCACCCGCGACGACCGCGGCGAACGCCCGCTGCCGCTGACGCAGGTCTTCGGCCGTGGCGTCGAAGTGTTCGAGATGCATGTTCGCGCCGTGCACCCGGTAGTAAGCCTGGGCGCGTCCGTTCACCCGCCCGACGTCCCACCGGGCCGCGGTACGCAACCAGTATTCAAGGTCGCCGGAGTGCGGCAGCTCGGCGTTGTACTGCCCCACCTCGCGCAGCGCCGCCGTGCGCATCACCACCTCCGGCGACAGGATCGGGTTCGTCCCCCGGCGCATCACGCCGCGGAACCAGTCGTGCCCGCCCCAGACGCTCCACGTCTCGCGCCCCCAGCGGTAGTCGCCCGTCGGCACGTCGTCGCCGACGAAGTCGATCACCGGTCCGTAGACCATGCCCACCGTCGGGTGGGTCGTCATCAGGCGGGTCGCCCGCCCGAGCGCGCCGGGAGCGACGAGGTCGTCGGCCGAGACGAGGCTGACGAACTCGGTCTCGACGAGGGCGAACCCGTCGTTGTAGGTGGCGATGTGTCCCCTGTTCTGCTCGTGTACGAAAACAGACACGCGGGCGTCTTCGCCCGCTATCGTCCGGGCGACGTCGGCCGAATCATCCGGTGACGCGTCGTCGACGATGATGACCCTCGCGTGCACGTCGGTCTGGTCGAGGATGCTCGCGACGATGCGGCGCAAAAAGTGGCCGTACCGGTAGCAGGGCACGACGACGGTCACGCTCGCGGGCGCGGCCTCGCGGGGTAGCGCGACCCTCACCTGGTCATCTCCAACGGCCGCGCGGTGAGCGGGTGGGCGGGCACTCCGGCCCAGGTCTCGTTGTCGGGCACGTCCTGCAGCACCGCGGCCGCCATTCCGACCACGGCGCGCACGCCGATGGTGACGCCCGGCAGCACGGCGGCGTTCATTCCGACGTAGGCGCCGCGGCCGACGGTGACCCCGCCGCCGAGCGACACCCCCGCGGCGAGGGTCGCGTAGTCGTCGACCACGTCGTCGTGGGTGATGGTGGTCCCCGGCATCACGACGACGTGGTCGCCCACCGTCGCGTCGGCCGTGATGGTCACGTTGGCGAGGACGATGCTGCCCGCGCCGATGCGGCAGCGGGCCGGATTGCGCACGCTGGGGTCGACGACGGTGGCATAGCGGATGCCACGCACGCCCGTCTGGGCGAGCCAGTCGACGATGCGTTCCCTCGCGACGCCGGAGCCGACGCAGATGAGCACGTCCGCCCGCGCGTGGGCGTCGAGGTTGGCGATGCGGCCGAGCACGGGCAGTCCGGCGAACATCTGGTCGATGTGGCCGACGCGGTCGTCGAGCACACCGATCGGGGTGTGCGATCCGGTCTCCCGCACCACGGCGAGCGCCTCCCTGGCCAGCCCGCTCGCGCCGAGCACGATGAGGTCGGTCACGGCGCCTGCCGCCCGTCGGGGGTCGCGCCCGCGCCGACGGCGCTGCGCTGCTGCGGCACCTGCATCCCGGCGGCGCGTCTGATCGACTCGACCACCCGGGTCAGCTCGCCATCCGTCAACTGGTGGAAGACCGGCAGGATCAGCGTGTGCTCGGTGAGCCGGTCGGTGACGGGCAGCGGGGCGGTCCCGGTGTCGCGGCCCGAGTAGGCGGGCTGCCGGTGGGCGGCCATGATGCCGCGCCTGGCCGAGATGTCGTCTTTGGCGAGGTGGGCGAGCAGCCCCTCGCGGCCGACGGGGAAGTCGGGCAGCACCTCGATCCAGAACGACTGGAAGTTGCTGGTGCCCCACTCCGGGTCGCCGAGCAGGCGAAGGCCGGGCACGTCGCCCAACGCGGCCGTGTAGGCGGCGACGATCTCGCGGCGACGACGCACGATCTCCGGCAGACGCCCGAGCTGGACGATGCCGACCGCGGCCTGCATGTCGGTCATGCGGTAGTTGAAGCCCACCTCGGTGTACTGCTCGGGGGGAGCGAGAACGGATGCGTGGCGCAGGTTGGCGGAGACGCTCATGGAGTGCTCGCGCAGCTTTCGCGCCCGGTCCGCCCACTCGGCGTTGTCGGTCGTGAGCATTCCGCCCTCGCCGGTCGTGAGGAGTTTGCGGGGGTGGAACGACCAGGCGGTGAGCTGGGCTCCGGCACCGACCGGGCGGCCGCGGTAGGTCGAGCCCGCGCCGCACGCCGCGTCCTCGATCACGACGATGCCCCACGGGTCGAGCGCCTCGCGGATGGGCCCGAGGTCGACCGGGATTCCGCCCTGGTCGACCACGATCACCGCCCGGGTCTCGGGGGTGAGCGCCGCGAGCAGGGTGGTGGCGGTCACGTTGCCCGTGAGCGGGTCGACGTCGGCGAACACCGGGCGGGCGCCCACGTAGGTGGGGGCGTTCGCCGTGGCGACGAACGAGAAGGAGGGGACGACGACGTCGTGGCCCGGCCCGATGCCGGCGACGACGAGCGCCAGGTGCAGCGCCGTCGTGCAGTTCGAGGTGGCCACCGCGAAGGGCGCCTGCACGGCCTCCGCGAATTTCTCCTCGAACTCGGCGACCCGTGGCCCCTGAGCGACCCAGCCCGACTCGATGACGCTGGTCAGCGCCTCGGCCTCTTCGGGCCCGAACCAGGGCTTCATCACGTTGATGCGGGTCATGCCGTCACCTCGACCTTGCGGTTGCCGGCAATCTCGTCGCGCAGCGGACGCCACCACGCGACCAGTTCGCGCAGCCCGTCTTCGAGCCCCGTGCTCGCCTCGAAGCCGAGCTCGCGTCGGGCCGACCCGGTGTCGGCGAGCCGGCGGGTGACGCCGTTGACCGCGCGCTCCGGGCCGAACTCGACGGAGAGGTCGGAGTCCATGGCGCGCAGCAGCGCCTCGGCGAGTTGCAGCAGGCTGGTCTCCTCGCCGCTCGCGACGTTGAACACGCCCTCGCGCGAGTCGCTCTCCGCCGCGAGCAGGTTGGCCCGGGCGATGTCGCCGGTGTAGACGAAGTCCATCGTCTGCTGGCCGTCCCCGAAGATGAGCGGCGGCTTGCCGTCGGCGATGCGTTCCATCCAGCGCACGAGCACCTCGGTGTAGAGGCCGTGCACGTCCATGCGCGGACCGTAGACGTTGAAGTACCGCAGCACCACGTAGTCGAGACCGTTCATGGCACGGAAGCTGCGGATCATGCCCTCGTTGAACGACTTGGCCGCCCCGTAAAAGGTGTCGTTGTTGTGGTGGTGGTGCCGCTCGCCGGTGGGGAACTCCTCGGCCAGACCGTAGACCGAGGCGCTCGAGGCGGTCACGATCTTGTCGACCTTGTACTCCGCGGCCGCCTCGAACACGTTGAACGTGCCGTCGACGAGCACCTCGAGCGCGAGCCGCGGGTCTTCGGCGCACTGGGTGATGCGGATCGCCGCCTGGTGGAAGACGAGATCCTTGTCGCGCGTCACGTCGTGTACGAGGTCGCGATCCCGGATGTCGCCATCGACGAGCCGCGCGCGGCCGGAGGCGAGGGCGGCCGACAGGTTGTCGACGCGCCCGCGCGCGAGGTTGTCGAGCACGTCGACCTGCGCCGCCCCCGCCTCGAGCAGCTGGTCGACGAGCGTCGAACCGACCGTGCCGGCGCCGCCCGTGACGAGGATGCGGGCCCCCGCGACGGCGGTCACGAGACCACCGCCAGTTCGTCGGTCTCGACCGGTTGCATCGCGCCCCCCGTGTCGAGGCTGCGGCTCGCGGCCTCGAGCACCGAGAGCACGCGCAGGCCGGCGAGACCGTCGGTGCGGGCGGGTCGGGCGTCGCGGATGCTCGTGGCGAACTCGCTCGCCATCGCGCCCAGCGCCTCGTGCTCCGGCAGCGCCGGCGACCAGGTGTCGCCGAGCCGGTACGAGATCGTCGACGCCGCGCGGTCGCTGCCGTCGATCGACTGCTGGTCGAGGTCGACGCCGCGGTCGTAGACGCTAAGCCGCTGCTGCGGGTTGAGGTCGTCCCAGACGAGGGTGCGCTTGGTGCCGCCGATGACCATGCTGCGGATCTTCGTGGGGCTGAGCCAGTTGACGTGCACGTGGGCGATCGCGCCGTTCTCGAGCGGCACGGTCAGGTAGCCGATGCACGACTTGCCCGCGCGCAGCGGGTCGGCCCCCTGGGCGGAGACCGCGGTGGGGCGCAGCCCGCCGGGCAGGATGAAGTCGATGATCGACAGGTCGTGCGGCGCCAGATCCCAGAACACGTCGACGTCGGGCTGCACGAGTCCGAGGTTGATGCGCACCGAGTCGATGAACAGCACCTCGCCCAGCGCGCCCTCCGCGACGAGCTCGCGGATCTTGAGCACGGCCGGCGTGTAGCAGTAGGTGTGGTCGGCCATCAGCACGAGCCCGCGCTCCTCCGCTTCGCGCACCATCTCGAAGGCGTGCTCCCGGCTGTCGGCGAGCGGCTTCTCGACCACCACGTGCTTACCGGCACGCAGTGCCGCGAGCACGACCGCGTGATGGGTGCGGGCCGGGGTAGCCACGGCGATCGCGTCGATGTCGTCGCGGGCGAGAAGTTCGTCGAGGTCGGTGTGCACGTCGACATGCCCCACCTTCTCGGCGAGCGCCGCGGCGCGCGATGCGTCGAGATCGCAGATTGCTTGGAGCTTCCAGTCGGGGCTCGAGCTGAAGTTACGAGCGAGGTTCGGGCCCCAGTAGCCCGCCCCCACGACCGCAACGGTGAGTGGTGTCGTCATTTATGTCCTCTTTCTCATTTCGGGTGAGAGTCAGAAGTTGCTAGGTGTTCGGTATGAAATTCACATCGACGAAATAGTTCGCGCTGCCGTAGGTGTCTGTCGGGAAACCTCCGCCCGTCCCGTAGAGGTAGAGACCGTTGACGGATGCGGCAGCGGTAAGCGCTCCGGTCGTCTTGGCCGTCTGGAAGTAGCCCGCCGTGTAGGAGTAGTTGCCCTGCGGTGCGAAGTACGACACCACGTAGGTCTGGCCGGCGTTCAGGGCGACCGGTGACGCCAGCGGTGCCGTCTGCCAACCGGCATCCGTCTCGCCGGCGAAGCCGACCGTCGCCAGCGGCTGGCCCGCGGCCGTCCACAGGTGGCCGACGTGGGCGCCGCCGTTGCCCGGCCCCTTGTAGAAGGTGATCGCGGTCACCTCGCCCGCGACCGACAGGGTGAACGAGACGCCCACCTCGACCGGCAGCGACTCGCCGACGGTCGGCGTCTGCGGGGTGTCCCCGGCGAACAGCCCCGCGTGGGTCGCGGCGGTGGGTGCGGCGGGGGTCGGAGTGGGCGTTGGGGTCGAAGTCGGCGTCGGCGTCGGCGTCGGCGTCGGGGTCGGGGTCGGGGTCGGCGTGGGCGTGGGCTCCGTGGTGCCCGTCGGGCCGGCGCCGCCGCCTGTCGTCGTCGTCACCGCGAAGACCACGTCGACGAAGTAGTTGCTGCCGCCGTAGGTGTCGGAGGGATAGCCGCCCGCCGAGGCATAGACGTAGCGCCCGTTGCCCGCGGCCGGGGCGGTGAGCGGGCCGCTCGTCTTCGGCGACGAGAAGTACCCCGACGTGTAGGCGTAGTGGCCCTGCGGTGCGAAGTACGACACCACGTAGGTCTGGCCGGCGGTGAGCGGAACGGCGTTGGACAGGTGCGCCGTCTGCCAGCCGGTGGCGGTCTCGTTGATGAAGGTCGCGGTCGCCAGCAGCTCGTGGGTCGGCGACCAGAGGTGGCCGACGTGCGTGCCGCCGTTGCCCGCGCCCTTGTAGAACTTGATCGCGGTGACCGATCCGGCGGTCGACGGGGTGAACGCGACCCCGAGCTCGACCGGCGCCGACTCGCCGGGGATGGCCGCGACCGCGGGCGTCTCCGTTCCGAAGAGGCTCGACAGGGTCACCGTCGTCGTCGACTCGTTGACCGTCGTGAACGACCAGTTCTTGGTCGCCATCGCGGCGCCCTGGGTCGATACGGCCCCGGACAGCGTCACGTTCACGACAGAGCCGTTGGGCAGTGCGGATGCCGGGGTGAAGACGATCGATTTGCCGTCGGTCGCGATGGTGGTCGAGCCCGCGACGGGAGAGCCACCGCTCGAGGCGGTGAGCGAGTAGCCGGGGGCGACCGCCGCCGACAGCTGGGCGACGATGGTCGACGAGCGGGAGACTCCGGTCGCGCCGTTGCCCGGGATGGTGCCGGTCAGGGTCAACGGGTCGGGGACGCGCTGGAAGACGACGTCGACGAGGTAGCTCGTGGTCGTGGTTGCCGTCGGGAACGCCGTGCCGTAGTTGAAGACACCGGCGGAGGCAGGCATGCTCAGCGGGCCGCGGGCCGTCGCGCCGCTGAACGCGCCCCCCGTGGCGGAATAGTTACCGACGGGAGCCCGGTACGACACGACGTAGCTCGACCCCGCGGAGACAGAGACCGGGGTCGCCAGGTTCGCGGTCTGCCACCCGGCCGACGACTCGGCGTCGAAGTTCGCCGTGCCGAGGGACGTTCCGTCGGCGGCCCAGAGGGTGCCGACGTGCGGGCCGGTGTTCGCCGAGTTCTTGTAGAACTTGAGCGCCGTGATGGCGCCGTTGGCGTTGGGCGTGAAGCGCATGCCCAGGGTCACCGGCTTGGCGTCGCCGACCTGCAGCGTGCCGGGCACGGATCCGTCGTTGTAGACGCTGCAGGGGCAGACTCCCTCGGGGGTCGGCGGGACGGCGGTGGTGAACGACCAGTTCCCGCCGGCGGTGAGAGCGCCGCCGCCCGTCGCGGTGGCGGTCACCGTGACCGTGTACGCGGTGGCGGCCTGCAGGGGATTGGTGGGTTGGAAGGTCACGGTCTTGGTCGTGGCGTTGTACGTGGTCGCTCCGGCCACGGCCGATCCGCCGTTAGGAGCGACCACGACCGAGACGGTCGACGGCGTCACGGGTTTCGACATCGTCGCCGTGATGCTCGTCGTGGTCGGCACGCTCGTCGAATCGGCGAGCGGCCACCCGTCGTCCGCGGTCAGCGGCGTGTTGTCGGTCGTCTCGAAGATGGCGTCGACGTAGTAGTTGGTTCGGGCGAACTGCTGCGCCGGGAATCCGCCTCCCCCGGCGAAGCGGCCGGCCGGTTCGGCCGCGAATCCGCCCGCGACGGTGAGCGGCCCCGCGTTGTCGGGGCGGCTGATCCAGTGGTACTTCGACGCGGAGTAGTGACCGTTGGGGGCGAGGTAGGACACGACGTACTTCGTTCCCGCCGTGACAGCGACGGCCGACGTGAAGTTGGCGCTCTGCCAGCCCGACGCGGTCTCGTTCTGGAAGTTCACCGTCGCGATGCGCACACCGTCGGCGGTCCACAGCGATCCGGTGTGGGCGCCCGTGTTGGCCGCGCTCTTGAAGAAGCGCACGCCCGAGATGAAGCCGTCGGCCGTCGGGGTGAACTGCAGGCCGAGCTCGACGGCGTCGGGATCGCCCGCGTCGGCGACGACCGGGTTTTCGAGCCCGAACACGCTGTACGGTCCGGTGACGTTGTAGGTGACGGTCTTCGCGGTTGCCGTGTAGTTGCCGCTGTCGTCGGCGGCCCGCACCAGCACGGGGGTCGCGCCCTTACCGTGCTGCACGTAGGTGTACTGCCACGAGGTGGTGCCGGTGGCCGGGTGCCAGGTGGCGCCGTTGTCGGTCGACACGTTGACGCCCGCGACCACGCCCGAGTCGGAGGCCGTACCGGTGAGCACGACAGTCGAGCCGTTCGGCACTGTCGCTCCCGCGGCCGGCGAGGTCACCGTCACGCTCGGCCCGGTGGTGTCGGTGCTCGCCGCCGCCGCGACCAGGTCGGCCGCACGCGTCGACGGCTGGGCGCCCATGTCGGCCAGGAGGTTTACCTGAGCCTGTTGCATCCGAATGTCTGCCGGAGCGCCGTCGCCGTCATGCTCCTGATCGAGTCCCCACGCCCACTGCACCGAGCCGGCGCTGAAGACCAGCGCACCGCTCGCCGCGCGGTACAGGGTGAGGTGGTGCGTGGTGGTTCCCGGGAGAACTTCCTGGCCGTAGTCCTGCAGCAGCTGCGGGGTGGGGCCCACGGTCGTCGAGAGCTGGATGAGCCCGGACGGGCGGAAGCCGTTGTCGAGGTCTTCGTTCGACTCGTAACCGACGGTGTGCGGCGCGAGCGCCTGGGTCGCCGCGGTCATCGAGGCCAGACCGGTGTTGCGCCACAGGCGCAGTTTGCCCTGGGCCTTCGTGACGGTGACGGCGAGATCGTCGTGGTTCGCCCGGTAGGCCGTGCCGGTCAGGGCGTTCTCGGGCAGCCCTCCGCCGTTGGCTGGCGAGGCGAACCGGGGATCGCGCCAGGTGCCCGTCCACTGCGGGCTCGTGTCGTCGAGCTTCTTCGCCGCCCAGGTCTCCTTGTACGAGACGAGCGTGCGGTACGGGGTGTGGTTCTGGTCGAGGGACGGCTCGTACCTGGTGCGCCAGTAGGCCTCGTTGCCCGACAGGAACTGCAGGTTCACCCCGGCGTCGCGCGCGGCTTCGACGTTGGCCCGTTGCGCGGCCGACCAGTATTCGTCGTGGCCCACGGAGAGGAACACCTTGTGGTTCGTGAGCAGCGAGCCGTAGCGGTCGGTGTCGACGCCGCTCTGGTAGCTCACGTCGTAACCGTTCTTCTCGAGGAACCGGATCATCGGGTACTCGTTGCTGAAGAAGAAGTCGCGCCCGTCGTTCGCCCCCCGGGTGGCGAACGGCCGGTTGTAGCTGACCTTGTACGCACGCCCGTGCGCGGCACCCGCGTAGAAGTCCGATCCGCCGTAGGTGTTGTAGGCGTGCCAGGTGGGGTCGGACGTCTGGAAGATCACGTCGGAGTGGCTCGACTGGTCGCGCACGATGAACGTGATGTGGCTCTTGAGCTGCGTGCCGGTACGGGTGAGCACGGCCAGGTAGACGCCCGAGACGGCGGTCGCCGGGACATTCCACGAGGCGGAGACGGACCAGGTGCCGCAGTCGTACGTCTCGGTGCTCTCCGCGTTGATGCACGACGGCTGGCCGTTCACGGGCGGCGGCACCGGGGTGACGCTGTCGATCTTGCGGGCGCCGTCGCCGCCGTAGTAGCCGGTGCGGTAGATGTCGACCGTGTACGCGGTGGCGTCGGTGTCGATCTTGAAGTCGACACGGGATCCGACGTTCACGCTGATGTCGGTGGAGAAGCCCTGGAGGTCGGGGTCGCCGGCACCGTCGATGTCCCACACCTCGGGATCGGTGCCCAGCTTGCTGTTCTCGCAGACGATCGGGTTGGAGCCAGGGGCGCACTCGCCGGCGGCGGTCGCCGCGATGCCGGCGGGCACCACGAGGGCGCCGACGAGGGCGATCGTTGCTGCAATGGCCGTCGCGAAACGGGATTTTCTGACGCGACGAATTTTCGGGTAAGTCGTCATGGTGCCTCCGGGTAACGACGACATAGTGGCACAGCGGCAGCCCCCACCTAGCCCCCCAAAAGGGTTACAGCCCGGGGCCAATATGCTTCGAGGTTCGCACCCCTCATTCGGGTGTGGACGACACGGCCATGCGCTTCTCAGAGTCAGCTTCTAGGCTGGAGTGATGGCTACCGTAAACCTCACCTCCGACGACTTCGAAACCACCGTCCTCGAGCCGGGCATCGTGCTCGTCGACTTCTGGGCCGAGTGGTGCGGCCCCTGCAAGCAGTTCGGGCCCATCTTCGAGGAGGCCAGCAACACCAACTCCGACATCACCTTCGCGAAGGTCGACACGGAAGACCAGCAGGCTCTCGCCGGAGCCGCCGGCATCACGTCGATCCCGACGCTGATGGCGTTCCGCGACGGCGTGCTCGTCTTCTCGCAGCCCGGCGCACTGCCGGCCCCCGCCCTCGGCCAGGTCATCGACGCCGTGCGCGGTCTCGACATGGAAGACGTGCACAAGCAGATCGCGGCGCAGCGCGAATCGGCCGAGGCTCCGGCGGCCGAGTAACCGTCGCTCCCTGAGCTTGTCAAAGGGCCGCTTCGACAAGCTCAGCGACCGCTAGTTCGCGGCGACGACCTCGAGCAATGCCTCGCCGTATTTCGCGAGCTTGTTCTCGCCGACGCCGCTGATCGCGCCCAGCTCGCCGAGCGAGTCGGGGCGCGAGATCGCGATGCCGCGCAGCGTCGCGTCGCCGAAGATGATGTACGCCGGAACCTCCTGAGCCTTCGCCTCGGCCGAGCGCCAGGCACGCAGCGCCTCGAACAGGTCGACCGACCCCACCGGCAGGTCCGCGGCGACCTTCGACTTCTTGGCCGCGCGGCCGGCCCCGCGTTCGGGCTCCTTGCGCAGCTTCACCGGGCGTGACCCGTCGAGCACGCCGGCGCTCGCCTCGGTGACCGCGAACGTGCCGTACTCGCCCTGAACCGCGAGCAGCCCCTGGGCGAGCATCTGGCGCACGACGCCGCGCCACTCCTGCTCGGTCAGGTCGGCGCCGATGCCGAACGTCTTGAGCTGGTCGTGGCCGTACTGCGACATGCGCGGCGTTGTCTTGCCCACGAGGATGTCGATGATGTGCCCGGCACCGAAGCGCTGCTGCTTCTCGCGCCAGAGCCGCACGACGGTCGACAGCAGCTTCTGGGCGGGGATGGTGCCGTCGACACCCTCGGGCGGCGTCAAGCACGTGTCGCAGTTCATGCAGGGCGCGCTCGACTCGCCGAAGTAGGCGAGCAGTTGCATCCGCCTGCATTCGATCGTTTCGCACAGCGCGAGCATCGCGTCGAGGTTGGCTCCGAGGCGGCGGCGGAA
Organism: Conyzicola nivalis; assembly: GCF_014639655.1. Taxonomy (NCBI): domain Bacteria; kingdom Bacillati; phylum Actinomycetota; class Actinomycetes; order Micrococcales; family Microbacteriaceae; genus Conyzicola; species Conyzicola nivalis. The sequence continues at coordinate 2,608,867 of NZ_BMGB01000001.1, read as the reverse complement.
GGCGTCGTCCCCCTCGGACTGCTGGATCATGCGGCGCTGCTGCACCACGTCCTGCAGGCCGTAGGCGAGCCACGCGGTGGAGGGCAGTCCGTCGCGGCCCGCGCGTCCGGTCTCCTGGTAGTAGCCCTCGACGCTCTTCGGCAGGTCGAGGTGGGCGACGAAGCGCACGTCGGGCTTGTCGATTCCCATGCCGAAGGCGATGGTCGCGACCATCACGACGCCGTCTTCGCGCAGGAAGCGCGACTGGTTGGCGGCACGGATGCGCGAGTCGAGACCCGCGTGGTACGGCAGTGCGGTGATGCCGTTCTCGACGAGGAAGTCGGCCGTCTTCTCGACCGACGCGCGGGAGAGGCAGTAGACGATGCCCGCGTCGCCGGCGTGCTCGTTTCGGATGAGCGCGAGCAGTTGCTGCATCGGCTGATTCTTGGCTTCGATGCGGTATTGGATGTTGGGACGGTCGAAGCTCGACACGAAGTGTTTGGCGTCGCCGAGTTGAAGCTTGCTGGCGATCTCCTTGTGGGTGACCTCGGTGGCCGTGGCGGTGAGCGCGATGCGCGGCACGGTCGGCCAGCGCTCGTGCAGCATCGACAGCTGCAGGTAGTCGGGCCGGAAGTCGTGCCCCCACTGCGACACGCAGTGGGCCTCGTCGATGGCGAAGAGCGCGATCGTGCCGCGGTCGAGCAGCTCGGCCGTCGACGAGACGCGCAGGCGCTCGGGTGCGAGGTAGAGCAGGTCGAGCTCGCCGTCGAGGTAGGCGCGCTCGACGCGGTTGCGCTCGCCCGCATCCTGCGTGGAGTTCAGGAACCCGGCGCGCACACCCACCGCGGTGAGGGCGTCGACCTGGTCTTGCATGAGCGCGATGAGCGGGGAGATGACGACGCCCGTCCCGTCGCGAACGAGGGCGGGGATCTGGTAGCAGAGCGACTTGCCGCCGCCGGTGGGCATCAAAACGAGGGCGTCGCCGCCGGCCACGACGGTGTCGATGATCTCGGCCTGCTGGTTGCGGAACGAGTCGTAGCCGAACACCTTTTCGAGCGCCTCGAGCGGCGTGGGCGCCGGACCGGTGCGCTTCTTGACCGCCACCGTCGCGGTCCCTGAGCCCGTCGAAGGGGCGAAACCCTCCCGATCGGGAAACGGCGCCTCGTCGTCGAACGGCGGTTCCGCGAAGGGGTCGAAGGGCGGTTCCTCTTGCGGATCCCACGGGATGTCTGCGTTCCAACTCACCCGGCGAGTTTACGGGAGAGCTCCGACCCTCGCGCGGGGACTGCACAGACCGCCGCCTGTGAAAAACGCCCCAAATTGGGGGTACGTTACAAGCTATAGCGATACTCGAAAGACAGATAAACTCACGATCAGAACGGTTCCCGAAGCGTTACGCCGTTCCCACCGAGAGAGCCCTCCGCGGCCGTACCTAGGTCTTCGCAATACTCAGCGAAGACTTCGATACGGCCGCGCGCTCGGTTAAGCGGGCTTCTCGGACACCCGCGCTAGAAGACCAGCACGATCGACGGCCAGCCGATCGAGCCGAACAGCGTCTCGCTGCCCTCGTAGTGCGGGGTGAGCAGGTGCAGGCCGCGGGACAGCTTCGGCAGTGTCACGGTCTTCTTGCCCGACGCGTCCAGGGTTGCGGTCGCGATGCGCTTCACACCGTCGTAGATGGCGACGTCGCCGGTCGGAACCACACCGTCGGCGCGGACCGTGACCGAGTACTTCACCGGGGAGCTGCCGAAGACGATCAGCTTGTTCGCCGAACCGCTCGTCGAGGTGGGCGCCTTCTCCGCCGGCGGCGGTGTGGCGACGACCGCGAGCGGCACGTCGACCGAGGTTCCCGTCTCGGGAACCGAGACCGTGAGCACGAGGTCGCCGGTCACCGCGTCGTCGGGGATGGTGATCGTGACGCTCGCGCGTCCCACCTCGTCGGTCGTGTCGACGATCGCCGGGTCGATGGCGGCGCGGCCGAGTTCGACCCCGCCGGCGCTCACGACCGCCGTGCCCGCGTTGGGCTCGCCGTTGCTGAACAGTAGCGACGAGAGCGCGAGCGTCACCTGGTCGCCGGGGGCGAACGGGCCTGCCGCACCGACGGTCACTCCGACCGCGCGCTGTGCGTAGTCGGGCGACGCGACCGGGTTGGCCTCGAAGTATTCGACCATGCTCTGCAGGTCGACCTTGCCCGAGTCAGCCCGGTTCGTGCCGAGGGCGAGGGTGCCGAAGTTGTCGCCGCCCGCCGCGAGGAACGAGTTGACGGTGACCCGGTAGCTGTCACCCGCCCCGGCCAGTTCGCCGTTCACGTAGATCGCGTCGATGCGGTCGCCGACCGCGGCCGTCGGGTCGTAGGTGTACTCGAGCGACTTCGAGGTGCCGAGCTTGAGGAACGGACGGCTCGCCCCTGCGGGCTGCCACTGCTCTTCCAGTACCGACTTGAGCTGTGCGGTGCTGAGGTCGAGCGTCACCAGGGTGTTCGCGAACGGCTGCACGCCGGCGGCCTCTTTGTAGGTGAGGTTCCCGTCGGGGTCGCCGCTGCCGCTCGAGGCGTACTTCAGGTCGGCCCGCAGTCCGCCCGGGTTCATTAGCGCGATGTCGGCGCCCGAGTCGGCGGTCGCCCACAGCTGCACGTCGGCGACGAAGTTGCCGAGCGTCGACTCCCCGCCGCGGTTCTCGGCGAAGGTGGCGCCCGACTGGCGCGCCCGGTTGAAGTCGGCGGTGATCTCGCCCACCTTCACCGCACCCTTGACGTTGGCCACGGCCACGGCGTTCGCGACGATCGTGGCGACCTCGGGGTCGGGCGGGAACGCTCCGGCGAGAGGCAGCACCTCGGCCGACAGGCTCAGGATCGCGCCGCTGGCCGGGTCGACCGACAGGTCGAGGTGGGCGAACTTCTCGCCGTACTGGCCCGCGGCGAGCACCGGCCGCAGGGTGTTGGTGCCGGCGATCGGAATCTCGTGGTCGTAGGCAAGGTGGGTGTGGGCGCCCATGATCGCGTCGATGTTCGCGTTCGCTCCGGTGACGATGCGGCCGAAGGCCGAGTCATCCGTCGCGCTGGCGATGTCCGCGGTCGCGGCTCCCTCGTGTACGAGCAGCACGATCGCGTCGGCTTCGCCGTTCGCCTCGTTGCCGTCGCTGAGCAGGTCGGCCACGCGGTTGACCTCGGGCACCACCTCGCGCACGTCGAGCGTCGCGATGCCGTCGGGGCTGACCAGGTCGGGCAGCTCTTCCGTCATGGCGCCGATGAACCCGACGGTGACGCCGTCGAACTCCTGCAGGGAGTACTGCTGGTAGGCCGGCTCGTTCGTCGTCGTGTCGTAGATGTTGGCGGCCAGGTAGTCCCAGTCGGCGGCCGGTTCGATGCGGTCGTCGACGTCGGCGCGGCCCTGGTCGAACTCGTGGTTGCCCAGCGCACTGGCAGTGAGGCCGATCTCGTTGAGCGCGTCGATGGTCGGCTCGTCGTTCTGGATGAACGAGGTGAACGTCGAGGCACCGATGAGGTCGCCGCCGCCCACGAACGTCGTGTTCGGGTTGGCCGCGCGGTACGAGTCGACCATGCCGCCGAGCACGGCTGCGCCGGCGATGGGCGGGGCCGCTTCGAGACGGCCGTGGAAGTCGGCGATCGCGACGATGTCGATGTCGACGGGCGCCGGAGCCGAGTTGATGCCGATCACGATGGGGTCGTGGTCGCTCGAACGGTAGGGCGTGCCCGGCTCGGTCGCGCCGAATTCATAGCCGCGGTCGCTCCATTCGGGCGAGTTGATGTTCCAGACGTCGACTCCGGTGACGGATGCCGCGAGCTCGGGTGTCGCGAACGCGTGGTCGAGCGAGCCGAGCTCACCGTCGAAGGTGTAGGTGTACTCGTCGTCGGTCTTCACCGGCACGAGGTCGACGAGGCCGGCCGCGGTGAGCTCCTGGATCGGGTCTTCCTCGGCGTAGGCGTTGAAGTCACCGACGAGCAGAACGTTCTCGCCCTTGGCGGGGTCGGCCTTCACCGTCTCGACCATCGCGACGAGTCGCTTGGCCTGCTGCACGCGCTCGGCGTTGAAGAATCCCTGCAGGTCGGCCGGCTCGGGGGCGGTGTTGCCGCTCGGCGGGCTCTTCGACTTGAAGTGGTTGGCGACGACCGTGACGATCTTGCCGTTGGCGTTGGTTTCGAAGGTCTGAGCGAGCGGTTCGCGCGCGATGTTCCACACGGTCTCGTCGCTGTCGGCGAAGCTCTCGCCGACCGGGGTGACCGCGGCGGGCTTGTAGATGATGGCGTTGGTGATGAAGTCGGTCGTGGCCGCGTCGCGCAGCACCTGCGGGGTGGGCACGAAGGCCCAGGTTCCGGGTGCACTCGCTGCGTTCAGGGCGTCGACGAGGTTGCCGAGGGCTTCGTCGGCCGGCTCGCCGAGCTTCACCGAGTTCTCGATCTCCATGAGGCCGACCACGTCGGCGTCGAGGGCGTTGATCGCCGAGACGATCTTCGACTGCTGCACCGCGAACTCGGCGGCGTTGGAGGCGCCTCGGGCGTCTCCGCCGAAGGTCGTGAAGTAGTTGAAGACGTTGAAAGCGGCCGCCTTGACGTCGCCGCCGACCTCGGCGGGAGCCGCGGTGCGCGGGTTGAGCGACTCCCACGTGGGCTCGAGCGCCGCGGTCTCGGCGGGTGACGCGTCGGTGAGCGGACGCTGCGGCTGCAGGCGCCAGTCGTCGAAGCCCCAGCCGAGGATCATGCCTGCTGCGGGGGCGACGAAGCGGTCACCGTTGCGGACGACCGTCGCGGCGTCGAAGTAGGGCTGACCGCCGACGTGGGCGCCGTTGGAGACCTGGATGCTGTAGCCGTCGTCGACGAGCAGCCGGTTCGCGCGGTTGGCGTCGGCGATGGCGCCCGCCGCGGCACCCGCGTCGGTGGTCTCGGTGGCCTTCACGGCGAGGTCGCCGACGTTCAGCCAGAGCGTGCCGAAGTTGTAGAGCTGGTGGCTCGAGCTGAGGTAGGCGCTCTCGGGCGTGACCAGCATGCCCTCGTAGGCCTCACGCGCGGCGCCGACGACGCTGTTGGGAAGCACCGTGGGGGCCGGGAGCCCGGCGCCCGCGGTGACGACCTCGTAGTTGGCGTTCGCGGTGGCGGTGATCTGCGTCTGTCCGTTGAACTCGCCCGCCGTGCCCGTCACGGTCACGAGGTCGCCGAGCGCGACGGCGGGGTCGGCGTTGGCCGAGAAGACGAAGACTGCGTCGGAGCGTCCGGGCGTGGCATCCGAAGCCCCACCGCTGCCCGCGGTCTGCAGGTAGAAGCCGCGGTAGCCACTGGTGGTCGACGCGCGGTAGTCGCCCGTGATCACGCCCTCGACGGTGACGACGCTGCCGGCGACGGGGGTGGCCGCGCCGTCTCCCTGCACGTCGGCGATGGTGGCCGTGGGCGGTGCCGCGGCGGCCGGCGAGGCGACAGCGGCTGTGAGCCCGAGCGCGAGAGCGCTGGCCGTGGCGAGAGCGGCGGCGCGCCTCGCGAGGGAGTGAGTCGGGGCGGATGGCGTCGTCGTCATTGCAGCAGGTCTCCAAGCAAAACTCGTCGGCTGTGCCCCCTACGGGGGGTTTGGTTCGTAGCCTATGCATTGCCAGTGTCACTGTCGAGGTTTGCGCCGGAACGTAACCCGCCGGTCAACTGCGGTTCACCCGATACCGTGAAGCCATGCTTTCCGTCATTATCGGCATCTCGAGCGCGCTCATTTACGGTGCCGCCGACTTTCTCGGCGGAACCGCATCGCGCCGCATCAGCCCCGTGCGCGTCACCGCCGTCGCCGCGGCGGCCGGGCTCGTCGCGCTGCTGATCGCCCTGCCGTTCGTGGGCGGAGCCTGGTCGCCCGAGGCCGTGGTGCTCGGCGCCCTGAGCGGCGTCACCGGTGCCGTCGCGATCGGCCTGCTCTACGCGTGCCTCGCGATCGGGCCGATGAGCATCCTCTCGCCGCTCACCGCGGTGGTGTCGGCGATCGTGCCCCTCACCATCGGCCTTGTCGGCGGGGAACGGTTGCAGCCGATCGGCTACCTGGCGCTCGTCCTCGCGCTCGTGGCCGTCGTGCTCGTCGGCTTCGTGCCCGAGAAGGGAGCCGTGCGCCCCAGCCTGCGCGGCGTGCTGATGGCGGTCGGTTCGGGGGCCGCCATCGGCCTGTTCCTGGTGATCATCGATCAGACCCCGGATGACTCGGGGCTCGTGCCCCTCGTCGTGAACCGGGCCGTGGGCGCGGCCATCCTGTTTGCCGCCGTGGGGGTGCTGGCGCTCAGCTCATCGAGTAGGTCGCGAAGCGACCGTATCGAGACCCCCGCGGGCCACACCTGGCGCCCGGGCCTCCGCCTCGCGATCCTCTGCGGCATCGTCGACGCCGCCGCCAACACCGGCCTGCTCATCGGCCTGCGCCTCGGCGAGCTCTCGGTCATGGCCGTGCTCACCGCGCTCTACCCGGCCGGAACGATCATCCTCGCCGCCGTCGTGCTCAAGGAGCGCGTCGCCCCCGTGCAGATCGTCGGTCTGGTACTCGCGGTCACGGCCGGGGCGATGCTCGCGCTGGCCTGAGCCGCTAGCCTGACCGGATGCGCGCCGCCAACCCTCGCCTCGCCCTAGCCGCGCGCATCCTGCTGCCCGTCTATCTCGCGGTGGTGTTCTACATCGTCTTCTCGCCCGCCGACGACACGACTCAGGCCACCGGACCGTTCGCGTGGGTCTTCAACAACCTCGACGACCTGCGTGACTCAGATCCATGGGCTTACGGAACGCTCGAGTTCACCGCGAATATCGCGATGTTCGTGCCGTTCGGCGTGCTGGTGCCACTGGCCTTCGGGCGACCGCCGTGGTGGATCATCCTCGCCCTCGGATTCGCAACGACCCTCACGATCGAACTCGTGCAGCAGTCCCTGCCAAGCCGCTACAGCACGGTCTCAGACGTGGTCGCCAACACGCTTGGCACGGCCATCGGCCTGCTGCTCGTGCACTGGGCCGCCCGGCACGGTCTCAGACGTCGGGGATGAGCCGTTTGCCGAGCGACACCGTGCCGTCGGGGTCGTAGCCGAGGGCGCGGTAGAAGCCGATCACCCGCTCGTTGCCGGCGCGCACCTGCAGGTTGATCTTCGGGCAGCCGATAGCCGTGAGCATCCGCTCGCCCTCGCCCATCAGCTGCCGCCCGAGCGCCTCACCCTGCCGTCCGGGCGCGACCGCCAGGTAGTGCACCCAGCCCCTGATGCCGTCGAAACCGAACATTCCGGTCGCGACGATCTCGCCGTCGATCTCCCCCACTAGGAACATCTCCGGCTGCACCGTCAGCTTGCGAGCGATGTCTTTAGCGGGGTCGTTCCACGGACGCGTGAGCCCGCAGTCGTTCCACAGCTGAATGACGGATGACTCGTCGGCGGGCGAGAACGGACGCAGCAGCATCCGCCCATTCTTCCAGGCGGACTAGGGCGACTTATCTCGCGAGGGCGGCCGCGCGGCGGTCTTGCTCGACCAAGCGATCCCGGTGTGAGACAAGGAGCCGCAGCATTACGGCAAAGAACGCACCGATGAGAAAGCCGGTCGTGTTGGAGATCAGGTCGCGCACTTCGGGGTAGCGCTCCGGGAGGAAGGTCGCCTGGAAGAACTCGATGAACCCGGAGAACGCTGTGCCCATAAACAGCAGCGTCCACCACGCTTTCCGTGAGATCAGAAGAGCAGCGAAGATTCCGAGCGGCACGAACATCAGGATGTTCCCGAAGAACTCGACGCCGAGATAGGTGATGAAGGTGATCCCACGTTCCTGCAGCTTCTCTATGACCCGGTAGACGAGGAGCGTGACATATCCGGATCCCGGCGCTCGATGCGTGAGAGTGATGATCATCACGAAAATTGCGTAGCCGATCAGCAGTACCGTGACGATACGGCGGCGGAATCGGGAAGCCATCATGATTCGGTCATTCAACCACACGAGCCGGGATTGAGACTGAGCTGCACGGGCGTTGGCCCCGGGCTGCCGCTCTGGCGCGGATGGGGACCGGTAGAGTGGGTCGGTCGTACTAACCCGGAACCCCAGTTGAAGAGGGCCTACTCGAAAGCAAAGATGAAGATACTCGTCACAGGCTCGGCTGGGCGACTCGGCGTGCAATTGCAGCGCCGATTCACGTCCGAGCCCGAACACGATGTGCTCTACTTGCGCAATCCAAAGAAGGACACTCCACGCGGACCAGGCGACGTCGATGTCACCGACTCCCTCGCATTGACAAACGCCATCCAGCAGTTCGGGCCGCACGCGATCGTGCATCTTGCCTCAATCGCTGGCGCGGCGTGCGAGGAGGACGTCGCGCGAGCGTACGCGGTAAACGTCGATGCTGTGGGCACAATCGCGGAAGCCGCCAAGCGGCACGGCGTCGGGCGCATTCTGTTCGCATCGACATCGGCTGTGTACGGCGACCAGTACGACCGCCCGGTGCGCGAGGACGACGAGCTACACCCCGGTTCCACCTACGCCAAGACCAAGTTCGAAGCGGAACAGATTCTCGCGTCGGCCGCCGAGGCATCTTCACTCGAGACAATCAGCTTGAGGATATTCAATGTATACGGCCCGGGCTTCGACGGTTCCCTGATCTCCAAGCTCCGCGCGTCCACTCCCGAAAGCCCTGTCCACCTCCGCGACCTCGACGCTTTCGTTCGCGACTACTCGCACGTTGACGCCGTGGTCGACGCAATAAATGCCGCGCTCAACGCCGAACTACAGTCGCGAGCTGCTGTTTTCAACATCGGAAGCGGCACTCCCACGAGCAACCGCGATCTCATCGAGCTTCTCGGCGGCTCTGGAGCGGTGCATTTTGAGGTAGCGCCCGGCGGATACAGCTATAGCTGCGCCGACATCTCTGCAGCGACTCGAGTACTCGGGTTCGCGCCCATCAGCCGCCTCGCCAACGCCTAGCGCGGACTGCGCCGGAGTTCCGAACGCGAGTCCCAGAGCAAGCCGACGGCACTGACTGAAGCGCCGACAAGGAGCGCGAGCGCCATCCACTCAACGCCGCCGCCGAGGATCAAGGCGACGACTGCCGTCCCGAGAATCGCAACAGTTGCCCAGACACGATTGAGGAGGAGCACGCGAGCGCGGTCCCGGAGCTTAGGTATTAATGCCACGCAGGCCGCAAGACATAGAAGCACATACTCCACAGATGTGATCGGAAGGATGCTCCTCGCTCCCGCCCAAGTTTCGCCGAGAATGAACTCGCCCGCTCCCTGGGGGAGGAGCAGCAGCGCTACCGCCCACAAGCCCGATATCGCGCACACCACTGCAGAGATGAGCAACACCGTTTTGCCATCGCGCCGACGGTCACGCCGCGATAGCTGGCTCAAGACACTGAAGTCGAGCAAGGCCATCAACGTGTTGACCGGGCCGAAGAGGGTGCCCGCACCGCGAATGCTACCCACAGCCGCCGCACCGAGGAACGGCAGCATTAGGAAGCCCATGACGAGCGTGACTCCCGTCGAAAGAACCACGGTGATCGAAATGGATTCACGCAGCCCTCGCCTGGGCCTGAGCAGCCGAAGGCCCTGACGAGGAGCGGGGCGGGGCGCGAACCGCACCATGAAGAAAACGAGAGCCGCGATGACGGCCGCCGTCCACGCCGCTATGACCGTTGTTGGGTCGAAGAGTTCGCGCAGTCCGAAAAGTACGACAATCGACACCAGCCAGATTCCGTCCGAGGCAACCGCGGAGCCTGGTTGATTGGTCGAGATGGCGTAGTAACGCGAGATGTCCTGAATCATCACGAGTGGGGTCGCGACCGCCACAGCCAGGGCGGCCAAGAGACCGAGTTCCATGGATGCCTCGTCGGCCCCGACGGCGGCAATGGCCCCCACCCCAAAGACCACGGCAATGATTGGCAGCGCGATCCAGCAGAGTGCAGAAACGGAGGAGCGGTAGAGCGCGTCGAGCTCGGCTCTGGAGCTCTGTGCCGCGAGGGCCAACGGCAGCCCGAAAAAGGATCTGGTGACACCGACGAAGAGCGTGAGCACCGTGTACGCCATCGCGAAGATACCGAATTCACCGCTACTAAGGCTGCCGGCGAGCACGAATACCGCTAAGAAATTGGTGCCGCTGGACAACCCTTGGTCGAGAATAGGCAGTCCGTGCGTTGATAGGGTTCGCCTAATCAAGCGAACCCCGCCGCGGGAGGAGCGTGCGCCATTGCCATTGTGGGCCCGAATCGACGGAGGCGGCGTTGCGGCTGAGCAGCCAGCGTTCGACTAAGAGAACACCGAGGATGATGAGAAGCGGGTAGATGATGCTCTTCATCTGCCCGAGAGCGTCGCTGCGTAGGCCGAAGGGCAGATACGACAGAAGTAGGGGATACACATATGCCGAGAGGCGATTGACGTTGTGCGGCTCATTCGCCCACAGGTACGCCCGACCGAACAGCCAGCCGACGAGCCCGGCGATCACGACGACGCCGACGAACCCGAAATTCAGGTAGGCCTCGGTCGGCAACGAGAAGCCCCATCCCTGTCCGCTGAAGGTAAAATCGATTAGGTCTCGATACGCAAACGCCCCTGTTCCCGTCGGTTCGCCAAACAGAGCACGCGCGACGGGACCGGGCAGCATGAACTTGAGGGCTTCCAGGTACGTGCTTCCGAAATAGAAATCGGTCGAGCTCGGAACCAATGCGGCCACGTTAGACGTGAGAAGAATCGGGCTCGATGTGTCTACGAGCAGGCTCTCGATCGCTGGATAGTCGGGTGCATCCGGCGACTTTACGCGTAGCTGAGCGACGAGAGCGAATATGCCTCCGGCGGCAGCAACTGCCGCTATGGGAATCCAGATGCTGAACTTTTTGCCGGACTGGAGCCGGAACCACAGGAACAGCACAACGGGGGCGATAATCTCGGACCGCGTGCCGAGCAGGAAGAGGCTGATGAACCCCACCGCCCCGAGCAGTGCCCAGTCGGGCCATTGAAGCGGATGGCCGACTCGACGAACGTTGCTGTACATCACCAGAAGGCAGCCCACCGTGGTGAGTGTGGCGCCGGCTACCGCGATCGTTGTGCCGAGATCGTAGTCCAGTTGATCGGCCCCATAGACGCGGGTGAAGACGGGTCCGTTCACGATCAGCTGCTGCACCTTCGCAGTCAGGGCGAGAATGAGAATGAGCCGGCCAACATCGCGTGAGAAGACACCGCGACGGTCACGTTCGGGAGCCACGAGCAGAGCCGGGTCGGTCAAGCTGCGCCGATTGGCTCGAACGACCGACGCGAGGAAAACTCCGGCGCAGTATGCAAGAACTGTGAGGCACATGACGGAAGACGAAGCACTCGTGTAGATCGACGCAGGCATCACCTGGATGCCCCGACCGGTGACCGCCATATAAGCCAATGGCACGAGGAGTGAATAAATCAGGTACGCGACAGGGGCGATCATCGGGTGGAGAAGCGCCCGAGAGGAAGGACCGTGGCGCAGGAAAGCACTCATCGCGGCCAGTACGCCGGCCGCGATGGTGAGGCCCACGCCGAGGTGTTTCACCGCCGGTTCCCTGATACCTCCGGCGCCGATTATCGAGATTGCGAACGAAGCCGCGAACAAGACCACCGTCGAAACGACGATTAGCTTGCGCCATCCGCTCAGAGACGCGTACCGCTGCAGTTCCTTCTGTACGACTGTCACCACTACGCCGATCGGTCTACCGACGACCCGGCGCGTCGGTTGCCGTCGGCGGCAAGCACCTCGTCGTAGAACTCGACCACGCGCACCCGGTTCGCCTCGCGGTTGAACTGGTCCGGCAGGCGAGCTGCCGTCGCGACCTGCTGGTCGAGATCGAGTGCAGCGGAGATAGCATCGGCGATTGCGTGCGTACTGCTGGCGTCGATGAGTTCGATCGGCATTCCGTCTTCCTTGAGGGTGCGCAACTCGGGCAATTCTCCGGCGATTACCTGTGCGCCGCTGGCAATAGCTTCGAGAACGGTGACTGGCGTTCCATCCCAGAAGGTCGGCGAGACCACAACCTCAGCACTGCGCATCAGCGCTGCCATCTCGTCACGGGTGAGGTCTGCGGTCATCGTTATGGATTCCAACGCGGTTTCGCCGTACTGCGCGACGAACTGTTCCCGCACGGGCAAGAGTCCCACGGCCACGAACCGAAGGTCCCGCCGCTTTGACAGTTGCACCGCGGCCTCAACGAAACCCGCGTAGTTGGCGTTCGCCTTTGCTTTGCGGGGGTAGACGACGACTCCCGATGGGCGCTCGGCATCGACGAAGAACAGGTCGTTGTCTACCCCGAAGTTGCCGGCCGAGTAAAAGCGAGGAGCGGTTGTTGACAGCCCGTATCCGGCGGCGCGTTCGATGTCTTGCCTGGAGTCCGACTGGAACCCGGAAGCCCTTTTCAAAAGCCGCTTCATCCACGCGGAAAGCAGCACATCGGTAGAAGCCATCGGAACGAAGTCCGACCCCCACGTGGATACGATTCTCGGGACATTGGTGCGAAGACCGAGAACCGTCAATCCCTCGTATGGGATACGGAGAGCGTGGATTATGTCAGGCTGGAAGCCTTCGATAATCGAAGAAAGCTGTTTGCGCCTCGAACGCAACCTTCCGAGGTTCATGACCGTATGAGCCATCTGCGAGTTACTGGCCTTCTTGAGGAAGAGGCGCAGCCCGGTCGGCTCCGTCGACGCAGACGTATCGAGGAAGTCCTGCCGCCGCTTGCTCAGCCAGTCCACCGGATTGACCGCGTCATACCCGTTTACGGGTTCGCTACTCACCGCGAGGACCTCGATGCCAGCGGCGACTAGGCCCTGACGCCATCCACGGGAGTGGGGGCTCCGAAAGTCGGCATACAGGAGGACCTTCACGAGGTGGATGCCCGACGAATCCCGGCGCGCTCGTGATGGGTTGCGACTGTCGACCGAATGAAGTTGACCACGCGCCGAGATGTGTCGGAGATGAGGTACTCCTGAGGGGCAATCGGGGCCCCATGAGCGGCGAATTGCTGCAAAACGATGTCTACGGAATCGAGAATCGACGAGGTCTCGACTCCGGCGGTAACGATTCCGCCTGTTTCGATCGCTTCTGGGCGTTCGATCGCGTCGCGGAGTGTGACGGCAGGGAAACCCAGCAGTGCCGCTTCCTCGCTAATGGTGCCGCTGTCAGACAAAACGAGCTTGGCGGACGATTGAAGGGCGATGTAGTCGTTGAACCCGAACGGCGGCGACCACCGGAGGCCAGATTTGAGATGGTCGGGCTGGGCGTCGAGGCGCTTGCGCGTGCGCGGATGAGTGGAGATCAGAATTGGTACGTCGTACGTCTCCCGCAGTTCGTTGAGCGCGCCCAGAACCATCGACAAGCGCTCCGCGCTATCTACGTTCTCCTCGCGATGCAGACTCACCATGAAGTAGGCGCCTGGTGTCAGGCCTTCGCGCTCGAGCACGTCGCTCCGTGAGATAGCGTCTGCGCTCGCGTCGAGAACTTCTCTCATCGGCGATCCGGTAAGGAGAATGCGAGAAGGGTGAATTCCTTCGGCGAGCAAATTGCGACGCGCGTGTTCCGTGTAGACGAGGTTGTAGTCGGACACATGGTCTACAAGCCGCCTGTTGATCTCCTCAGGCACGTTTTCGTCAAACGACCGGTTGCCCGCTTCCATGTGATAGACGGGGATTTTCATTCGCTTGGAAATCAGCGCCGAGATAGAACTGTTCGTGTCGCCCAGGATGACGAGAGCGTCAGGCTTCTCCTCAAGCAGGACCTGCTCGGTTTTGACGAGAACCGAACCGAGCACGGATCCCAGGGTCGACGTGTCCGCCCCCAGGAAGTGGTCCGGTGCACGCAGATCGAGGTCGCGGAAAAAGATCTCGTTTAGTTCGTAGTCGTAATTCTGACCGGTGTGGACGAGAACATGATCAGCGACCCGATCAAGCGCTTTGATAGTGGGCGCCAATCGGATGATTTCCGGACGCGTTCCAACGATCGTCACGACCTTCATCTTGGATCGCGCCATCAGACGTGGACCCGAGCGGAGTTGTTGCCGTCTTTCGTCCACTTCTCCAAGTCGGACCGTAGCTGCGGAATGCTGAGCAAGAGTTCTTCGACTCCCTCGATGGTGAGTCGCTCGGTCGTGTGGGAATCGTAGTCTTCGAAGGCGCTGATACCTTCTACACCCTCTTCGAAGTACGGCGCATAGTTCAGGTCGCGGCTATCGGGGTTGATTCGGTAGTAGTCGCCCATATCGTCAGATCGCGCGAGCTCCGCACCCGTTGCCAGGCTTTCGGAAAGCTTTTCCGCGTGACGAGTACCGATGACTCTGACGTCTGGCGTTATTCCGTACAGGTTGCACAACGCCGTCGCGAGGTCGCCGATGGTGCAGGACGGTGCCTTGCGAATGAACAGATCCCCCTGCTTGGCGTTCACGAACGCGTGCTCAACGAGTTTGACCGAGTCGGCCAAGGACATCATGAAACGAGTCATCGTCGGGTCCGTCACAGTGAGCGGGTTGCCGTCGCGAAGTTGACGGATGAAGTGGGGAATGACGGAGCCGCGCGAGTACATTACGTTCCCGTAGCGCACGCACGAGACGATGGTTGAAGCGGTGGGGTTGTTCAGCCCATGCGACTGCGCGACTTTCTCCATCATTGCCTTGCTCATCCCCATGGCATTGATGGGGTAGACGGCTTTGTCCGTGCTGAGGCAGACGAGTGACTTCACGCCGTGGTCTTCGCTCGCGCGTATTACGTTCTCGGTGCCGAGGATATTCGTTCGAACCGCCTCCATCGGGAAGAACTCACCGGATGGCACTTGTTTCAGTGCCGCTGCGTGGAATACATAGTCCACCCCTCGGGTCGCGCGCTCGACGCTGAGATAGTCGCGGACGTCACCGATATAGAGGCGCAGCCGCGAGTCGCCGAATTGGTGGCGCATAGCGTCCTGCTTGGCTTCGTCACGGCTGAGCACGCGAACTTCGGCCGCGCCCCTTTCGAGCAAGGCCTCGGTGACTGTCTGGCCGAAAGATCCCGTACCTCCGGTGATGAGAATTCTCTTGTCGGCGTAGTCGGCTTCCATCGTTACGTTTCCAAATCTCTCGTTGCGCCAGCACGCCTGACAGCTCGTTAGCGTGGGCGTGTCCCCAGTGCCTCCTGCGCAGATTGCACACGGACAGCTACGGGGGGCTTGTACGCGCCAAAGCGCGATCACCCGTGATTATTTCACAGAATGCACGATGCGTCCTGAACACAGCCAGCGGCCGGGCCTGCCAGTCGGTATTCTTGGGTGGTGATGACTAATGTTTTGATCCTGGGCGGCGCGGGAATGCTGGGTAGTGCGCTTGTCGACCGGCTCGCTGGTCGTCCCGAATTTTCGACCACGGTTACCGCGCGTCGCTTGCCTGAAAAGCCGACGCCGGGCGTGCGCTTCGTTACATTCGCTGTCGGCGACCCTAACCTCGCCGACGTGCTCTCCGGATTCGGCGAAGGCGACTACGTCATCAACTGCATCGGCCTCATCAAGCACCGTATGGACGATGCCAACCCAGCCGACCGGCGTGAAGCGATTCGCGTCAACTCGGCCTTTCCCTACGAACTCGCCGAGCTTGCGGAAAGTCAGGGTTTTCGCGTCATCCAGATCGCCACGGATTGTGTCTACGCAGGCACCACAGGCCGGTATACCGAGGACTCCCCCCACGACCCTCTCGATGTTTATGGCAAAACGAAGAGCCTCGGCGAAGTGCCTCATCCCCTCTTTCTCAACGTGCGCTGTTCCATAATCGGACGCGAAGTGTCGGGAGCGACTTCCCTCGTTGAGTGGCTACTCTCCCAGCCCGCAAACGGCGAGATCCGTGGATTCTTGGACCACGAATGGAACGGTGTAACCACCGAAACATTCGCTGACTTGGCGATCGGGTTGGTGGCGACCAAGAGCGAGCTGTCAGGGACTCATCACTTCGTGCCGTCATCCTCGATGAACAAGAGTGACCTTTCATCGCTCATCCTTTCGACGTTTGGCCGCGACGACGTCACCGTAGTTCCCACTGTCACAGGAAGGCCCGTGGATCGCTCCCTCGCGACCACAGATCAGGCATTGAACGAGAGTCTCTGGCGCGCGGCAGGTTTTGCTACGGCGCCGACAGTCGAAGATCTGGTCAGACGGATGGCGCCCTAGGTACATGCCGGCTCGGCGTCAGGACATTGCCGCTGACAAGGCCTCGACTACATTGGCCGCGACAACGCCTGCCGCGAGATGCTCTTCATAGTATTTGCGCCCGTTTGCGGCGTACGCCTCGAGCTCTGACCCGGCCGCTTGTGCCATAGTCGATATCGCTCGGGCGAGAGCGTCCGCGTCACCGGGGGAGGCGATTAACCCCGCTCCCGACTTTCTAATCAGGTCGGCACCGTCGCCGGAGATCTGACCGATTATGGGTACACGCGATGCAAGGAGCGAAGCGATCTTGCTGGGCGTAGTCGAACGGAGGAACGGTCGGTCGGCCAAGGACACCAGCTGGACATCTGCCGTGGCGGTGTATCCGGGTACCAGTGACTTGTCGACTCGTCCCACGAACGTGACGTTATCGAGTCCGCGAGCGACGCAAAGGCTTTCCAGCCTCTGGCGCGCGATTCCGTCCCCGACCACCACGACGCGGATGTGTCGTTCGCCCCGCAGGATCGTCGCGGCATCCACCAAGCTGTCCAGGCCCTGCACGTCCCCTACCGCGCCGACGTACATGAGCGTGAAGTAGTTTGCCCACGGCACTTCGGGAACTGCTGACGGATTGATCTCGGAAACTGGGCGGAATAGTGCCTCGTCGGTCGGGTTTGGCGAATCAACGATTCTTGCCGGATCCAGGCGGGAATTGCGCTCCAAAATCAATCGCCGCGCCCCAGGCGAACTGACTCCGATAACGACGGAGCGGTTTTCCATCACTCTTACGATTTTGTCAATGACTGCAGCGCCGACACGGCCCACAGCTCCGCCAGGGAACATACCGCTATCGATGAGCGAATCGGGCCAGAGATCCTGCACTTGGAGGAAATAGGGAGTCTTGCCGAACCTCGAATGCGCCAGCAAGGGCAATGCGACTGTGACAGGCGAGTTGTAGACCCAGATGGCGTCTGTCCCGCGCAATGCTCCTGCGCCGAGTGTGGTTGCGGAAAGCGCGAAGCTCGCGTAGTTAGCTAGCCGTCTGCGCGCCGAACTGTCGTGATTCGCATACAGTGGCACGCGCGTAACAGCGAACCCGTCTACGAATGACTTCGACCTCAGCTGTTGCTTGTACCCGGCGTAGATCTCGCCGCTCGGGTAGTTGGGGAAGCCAGTGAGCACGGAGACTTCATGCCCTTGCGCCACGAACTCGCGCGCGAAGACGGCGGGGATGGCCGCCGGTCCTGGTTCCGGGTCGAACCACTGGGATAGCATGCCGATCTTCATGCGTTAGCTTCCTTCTCGCCGCGCAGGACGTCTGCGACGAACGACGTTTGCTGCATTCCGACCGAGGCCGCCCACTGCGCGTTCTGCGCCTGCCCGAACCACATCAGCTCGACACGGCGGACGGGTCCAGCGATCGGTGGCAAAACTTTCGCGGCCAAGTAACCTCCGCCGATGAGAGCGCGGCATAGGACGGCGGGAAGCGCGACGGGGTTCTTCCCGCCGGCGAGCCGCAAGGTATCCGCGGTAGTCAGCCCCTCCCAGGGCTGGAGGACGATAACGGGCACGGGGGCGGGATGCGTCGCGACCTTGAGGATGAAGGAGACGAGACCTCGAACCGAGCTGACGACCGTGGGGAGATCGCCCGGGCTCGCAATAGAGGCTAAGGGCGAGCGCGCCAGTTTCTTGAGTTGTTGAGTCGTCGATCGGGTGACACCTTGCACGGACGTCGCGCGCACAATGACGATCTCTAGGCCACCATCACTCGCGCCGTCGTAGCTCAGCAGGGCAGCCTCGCCGAGCGCCTTCGACCGAGAGTACGGCGAAAACGGGGCTGTCTCGGACGATTCGTCGAGTACCGCACGTCGGCCTTGGACGGCAGCCGAACTGAGGTGGACCACCCGATGCACACCTGCCATGGCCGCCGCTTGTGCGACGACAAGCGGAAGAAGGCTGTTCGCACCATAAAGTGATGGCGAGTCGCCCGAGTCGGGTACCGCCAGGCCGGCGGCGTTGACGACGATGTCCACCCCTCCGATGCTGCGCGCAAGTGCTTCGACTGCGTCATCGCGCATCGCGGCCTGCGCGACCACGTCGTCTGCAGACGTGTGTGAATCGAGCGACATGCGCGGTGCAGCCAGCTCGACAACCTCGAACCCGTTGGACGTGAGTTCGGCGACTAGAGCCCCTCCAATGAACCCGGACGCTCCGAGGACCGCCCAGCGATGCGAAGCGGGGCGGGGCTCGATGTCGACACGGGGGTGGGGCGTGGCCAGCAGGGTCGATGTGTCTTCATGGGCGGCGGATGAACGTCGGCCGACCCAAACGGGCAGCGTTAGATAGACAGCGATAACCGCGAAGATCCCCGAAACGGACAAGGCGACCGCAGCGATGTCCCCGCGGAGCGCGATAAGCCCCAGCAATGCCGCGAGTACGGTAGCCGCGGTGACTATGAGCGCCGACTGTAGGTGGCTAAGACCCAGGGTGACCAACCGCTGAAAAACGTGGCTGCGGTGAGACTCGGTCCACCGCTCTCCTCGCCTGATTCGCTGCGTGAGCGTGAAACTAGTGTCCGCGAGATATATAGCCATTGGCGCCACGACCGCGACGGGATTTAGCCCTTCAGCCACCGCAACGACCGCCGAGATCGATATAACGCCGCCGAGTAGGTAGCTGCCCACATCGCCCAGGAACGTCCCGGGGCGGAGTATGTTCCACGGCAAGAAGCCAAGAAATGAGACCGCGATCACAGCACCCGTAACGGCAAGCCACGTAGTGCCGGTCATTTGCCCAACGACGACAAAGAGTCCACCGACGGCTAGTCCGTGGAGACTCGAGATCCCGTTCACGCCGTCCATGAAATTTGCCACATTAATGTACCCGGCGATCCCGACCGCGAACACGGGAAGAAGCCACCACGGCGCTCCTGTGAGGGCGATCGCTGCTGCACCACCGACCACGCCCAGACCAAACTGCGACCCGGCTCGAACTCGGATGCTGAGACCACGGATATCTTCGGCGGCGCCCAGCAAGCCGGCCACTATAGCGATGCTTGCGGCGACGACGTACGGCGAGACGTCGCCTTCGGCCGTCAGCACGCTGATGATGACAGTTACAAAACCAGCCATGACGGCGAGAAGCGGGGCAAAGCCGACCCCGCGCACAGCCGGTTCGGTATGGAGAGACCGATCGGATGGCGTGTCCACCGCACCGACGCGTCGCAGCCACGGGATGACGACGAACGGAGCGACCAGGCTGACTACAAGGGCTAGAACCGCGGCGGCGACACCCACGCCGATCACGCTGTCTTCACTCCGGTCGCGCTTTCCAGACGGCAGCGCTCCTCCCAGCGAGTCTTGTCCAAGTTGTCAGGACTGACCGCCTTGACCTTTGTGTGAGAGATCTTTGGATGCACCGGCCGTTCGTCGACTTCGTGTGACCCGATCAGTTCCTCATGAAGTTTTTCCCCAGGTCGGAGGCCGGTATAGACGATGGCGACATCGCGACCCGACATGTCGATCATTCTCTGCGCAACGTCAAGAATCCGTACCGGCTCACCCATGTCTAGAATCAGCACCTCGCTGGGTCGCCCGATACCACCAGCTTGGACCACCAACTGGCAAGCCTCCGGAATTGTCATGAAGTAACGAGTGACGTCTGGATGAGTAATCGTCAGCGGCCCGCCAGCTTCGATCAGTGCAGTGAAGGTCGGAAGCATCGAACCGCGACTGCCGATGACATTGCCGAAACGCACCGAAAGGTACCGCTGTCCAGAGGCCTCCGCAGCCCAAGACGTCAACTTTTCCGCTACCCGCTTGGAATGTCCGAGAACGCTCGTGGGGTTTGCAGCCTTATCCGTAGAGATGTTGACGAAGGTGGAGACGCCAACCGAAAGGGCTGCCTTCAGGACGTTTAGCGTTCCTTGAACATTCGTTTGCCACGCCTCATCGGGAAACTGTTCGAGCATTGGGAGATGCTTTAGTGCGGCCGCGTGGAAGACGACTTCCGGTCGGCGGTCTGCGAATATGCGGAGAAGGGATTCTTCGTTGCGAATGCTCGCGAGCACTACGTCGGGCGTGTCGAGCAGACCGTGACCGAGTATCGAGATTTGCGTCGTCTGCAGGCCCGTCTCGTCATGGTCCAACATGATCAACTCAGCGGGCGAGAATTTCGAGATTTGGCGGCAAAGTTCTGATCCAATAGATCCGCCAGCGCCCGTGACCAACACCCGCTTGCCCTTGAGGTAGCCCGCGATCGATTCAATCTCGGTGTCAACCGGGTGACGTCCAATGAGGTCCTCAATTGAAATGTCCCGGAGATCACGAAGACGGGACTTCCCTTCCAATACCTCATCGAACGGCGGAAGCACTTTGACCTGCAGTTGAGCGGATGCGGCGCGGTCAGTAATCTCACGGAGCAGCGAGGCGTCGGCTTTCGCGATAGCAACGACAATCACTTTCGCCCCCGTGGCGTGCGCGATGTCGATGAGGTCCTTGCCAGTTCCGAGAACTCGCACGCCGTCAAACCAAGAGTTGCGACGCTGGGGACTGTCGTCGATCAACCCGACAGGAATATACGGTGAGTTGCGATCGGTGATCATGCGTCGGACTATGGTCGGCCCTAGGTAGCCGGCACCGTAGACGATGGCGAGTTCAGCGTCGGGTGCAGCCGTGAACGCGCGCTCGACCAGCAACCTCTTCACGTAACGAGCCGCGCCCATCGCGACAAAGGCTATCGGCGCCGCGATGAGGAATAGGCTCCGCGGCGTTTCGATGAGAGTTCCGAAGAGTGCCACCGGAACCCCAAGCACTATTCCCGCGATCAGCACCGAGTAGAACAGCGCCTTGACCTCAGCAAAACTCCCGTACGGGTGGCGCCCACGGTAGAGATGCATCGTCCAGCCCGCAGCCAGTTGCACCAGCACGGTGACGAGCATGAGCAGAATCAGGGTGGGCCACTCAACGAGCGCAGGTTCAAAGTCGTAACGCAGCAGCACAGCGAGCATGAGAGCGCCGACCCAGGCGGCAGCGTCGATTCCGCACTGAACCGCCGTGCGCGAGAGCGTGCTGCGCGATCGAAGCTTATTAACCGCAGACACCGCTAGCTGAGCTAGGCTCATTTTTGACCTCGACTATTCGACACTCTGTGCCCCAAAACAAACGCTCTCATTCTGCCACTGATTACGGCTCACGATCGCGCAGGGCAAACCCCACCCATCATCACTGGGCTGACCAGCTTTTCGCGAAAGTTATCTCCTTCTGTAAGCCGGCGCGAAATATGATCGGGGATGGATGCCTCGTTCGCTTCAGATGCCGCGTTCTCAAAGCTGGATCACCGTCGACCTAACGGCGGGTACTGAGTCGCATAGAGAGGGCCGGGCTTTACTTGGCGGCCACCGTCGCGCAGTCGAGGGGAACGGTAGCGATCGCAGTCGGCGTGACCATCGGAGTCGACTTGGCCTCGAGAGTTCGCACCCCAGGGGTTCCGGCTACGAGGTCGTAGGTCACATTGGCGGCGGCGCCCGGGTTCACGTCCACCACCACTCGACCGACTGGGTAGTCACCGTCGTGATGAGCGGGCATCGCGTACGGTGCTCCGTTGACCGAGACGTTTGCTATTTGGCTGCCGGGGGGCGCGTAAAGCATGACGACCAACCGCTGCACACCCTTTGCGAGGCCCATCTTCCAGTACTGCTGCCCCAAGATCGACGTTGAGAGCTGCTTCACGAAAGGCGGATCCATCGTGTTTGTCAGCGTGGCGGACACCCGGTAACTTTCGAGCCCATCACCCCGGCACGTAGCCTGCGACAGCTCGATCGACTGGTTTAGGTAGTAGTTCATCTTTGAACCCACATTGTCGGCGAAGTAGACCCCTACGCGTTCCGTCTTCTCGTCGCTTACCGGCAGCTCACCGTTGAGACCAAAATTGATGAGGCGAGCCTGCTCATCTTCGTGTGCACTCCAATACATGATGCGGCTCTCGTTCCACCCCTGGGTGAGCGCATCAATGAGGGCGGTCGGGTCCAGCGGCTTTGTTGTCAGTGCCGTGAAGGTGGCGTCCACCGCCTCTGAGTACACCACGTCTTGTGCGATGTTGTCCTTCTGAGCGTTCTTGGTGTTGAACCTCTGGTAAAGGCCGTTCAGCAGAAGCGGCACTAGAGAGTCGCTTGTGAGAACGTCGCCGGTTGAGAGAGGAATTGGACCTGTAGCCCGAAGGATGTAGCTCAGGGCGACCGGGTCCACAGAGACCACCCCATCGACGGCGTAGCCCTGATCTCGCTTCCACATTTCCTGCGTCAATTGAGCGGCCGTCGTGAAACTTGGCCGAAGAGTGTTATTCGGTATGAAGTTGCCTAGTTCGCCATTGAACAACTCGGCGACGCCGTCGGGTTGGGGTAATACCGGTGTACTCGTTACGAAGTTCTTGAAACCAGCGGGGATCGTCTCGTCGAAGATGATCTTGCCGTTATCGATGCTGATCACAGCGAATGACAGGGCGGTGCCGCCAAGCGCGCGCGATTCGGCGTTGTTCTGGAACATAACTACGTACCGACGGGGCGCGTCAACGCCCAGTGTGGCAGGCAGAAGCGGGGCGATGTTGTTCGCCGTCTCGAGTAACGGAGCCACACTCGTAACGAGGCCAGCCAGCGTTGTCTTCGCCCCTGACACCTGTTCGACCGTATCCGCGGTGTCGATAGCGTCCAGCGTCGCCGCAGTGTCCTTGAGGTTCGCGTCTGCCTCAGCGATTGCATCAACCGCGCCGACGAAGGGCGACACATCGATGGCCCCGTCTGTAATTGCCAGTGAGGCTGGGTCGACGTTCTTCACCGCCGCGACCAGGGGAGTTGCGACCTGGACCATCAGGTCGTCGGTGACCCCGGCGAGCTGTCGCACAACGATGAGGTTCTTCCCGATTACTGGGAGCCCCTCGCTGAACGACCAGATGGGTTCGTCGGCTATTTCCACAGCCCGGTTGGTATGGGCGGACACGTCATCAAGAGTCGACATAGCGCCGTCCATATCGAACGCGGACGCTTGAATCTTCAGGTCTGAGGCGAGTGACTGCGCACTCTCGAGTTCAGCCTTTACTTCGAAAACGCGCGAAGCCAGGGCCCACGCGTACAGCCCCGCCGCTACAACAATGAGCAACACCGCAACGATGAGCCAGAACCACCAACGGCGAATCAGGCGCTTGCGGGGTGGGCGATGCGCGGTTGGGCGCAACTCATCGGTGGCGGACATTCGAATAGTAAAGCATGCTCATCCCGTTAAAATGCCCAATGCCGGGCGCGCCATCCCTCAGCGAAGAACCGGTCGCGCCAGTCGTTGGCCAGCGGTTAGCGCGAGATGCTTTCCTGATCAGGTATTGATCGACCCGCAGGCTCGACGGGTGGCTGGCCGTTTGCGGCCTTGCATCGCTCCATCCAACGATCCTTGTCTAAGTTCTCGGGGGCGATGGAAGGAACTACCGTGTGTGAGATTTTCGGATGGACGGGTCGCTCGTCCGTTTCGTTCAAGCCAACGAGTTCTTCATGCAGCTTTTCGCCAGGTCGAAGACCCGTGTAGACGATCGCGATGTCTTGGCCCGACATATCGATCATGCGCTGGGCGACATCCAAGATACGAACCGGTTCCCCCATGTCAAGGATCAGAACCTCGGCGGGTCGGCCGATCCCGCCCGCCTGCACCACGAGCTGGCATGCTTCGGGAATCGTCATGAAATAGCGCGTGACGTCGGGGTGGGTGATTGTCAGAGGACCGCCCGCTTCGATAAGAGAGGTAAAAGTAGGGAGCATCGAGCCACGGCTTCCGATGACATTGCCGAATCGCACCGAAAGGTAGCGCTGGCCTGACTGCTCTGCCGCCCAGGCGGTGAGCTTTTCAGCAACCCGCTTGGAGTGCCCCAAGATGCTTGTCGGATTCGCCGCCTTGTCCGTCGAAATGTTCACGAAGGTAGTAACGCCAACAGCTTGGGCCGCCGCGAGCACGTTCAGCGTGCCAAGCACGTTGGTCTTCCAGGCCTCATCTGGGAATTGCTCGAGCATGGGGAGATGCTTGAGTGCGGCAGCGTGGAAAACGACCTCTGGCCGGCGGTTCTTGAAGATCTCCAATACCGAGTCTGCGTCGCGAATACTCGCGAGGACCACATCAGGCGTATCCAACAGACCGTGGCCGAAAATAGAAATCTGAGTGGACTGCAGACCGGTTTCGTCGTGGTCGAGCATGATCAGCTCTGAAGGAGCAAATTTGTGGATCTGGCGACACAGTTCCGAGCCAATTGATCCACCCGCGCCGGTGACGAGAACGCGCTTGCCTTTGAGGTAGCCCGCTATGGACTCGATTTTTGTGTCGACCGGATGACGGCCGATGAGGTCCTCGATGGAGATATCCCGCAAGTCCCGTAGACGAGACTTGCCCTCGATAATCTCCTCGAGGGGAGGCAAGACCTTCACCTGAAGCCCGGCAGCGGTCGCCCTGTCGTTGATCTCGCGCAGAAACCCTGCGTCGGCTTTCGCTATCGCGACCACGAGGACTTTTGCTTCCGTCGATGCCGCTACCGCTTCGATGTCCCTACCTGTACCGAGGACCCTGACGCCATCGAACCAACTATTACGCCGGGCGGGGCTATCGTCGATGATGCCGACTGGAATGAAAAGCGAGTTTCTGTCTGTC
This sequence comes from Conyzicola nivalis, assembly GCF_014639655.1. NCBI lineage: Bacteria > Bacillati > Actinomycetota > Actinomycetes > Micrococcales > Microbacteriaceae > Conyzicola > Conyzicola nivalis. The sequence goes on along the minus strand of NZ_BMGB01000001.1, from coordinate 2,584,119 downwards.
AGCATGCGACGAACGATCGTCGAGCCGAGGTACCCGGCACCGTAGACCAGGGCTGGCTCAGCTTTCGCGTCATGCTCTATGAGGCTTTCGAGGATGAGCCGCTTAATGTACCGCACGCCGCCCATGAGAACGAAGGCTGTAGGCGCCGCTATCAGGAATGCACTACGCGGGACCTGGATGAGGGTGCCGAACAGCACTACCGGCAAACCAACGACTACAGCCGCAATCAGCACCGTGTATAGCAGCGATCGCACCTCCGCGAAGCTGCCATATGGGTGGCGTCCGCGGTAAAGATAGACCGCCCAACCTGCGACGAGTTGAACGAGCAAGGTAGCCGCAACAATCAGCGCGAACCAACTCCACGAAATTTGGCTGCTGTCGAAGTCATACCGAAGAAGGACGGCAAAAGTAAGCGCGAATAGCCAAGCCGCGCCGTCGATCAAGAACTGAATGCCGAACCTGCTCAGTGGGCCTCTGGCTCGGAGATTGTTAATTTGCGTCTGCGCGAACGAGGAAAGGGTCATTTGAGCGGCCAAACTTGGTCAGCGAAATTCAGGGAGTCGGGGGCAGACGCCGGTCGAGCTCTAGTGCCCGAAAAAGTCATCGACATCGCTACCCTTACGTTCTTCAGTATTCGTATCCGCGTGAACACCGGCAGGATACAAACACCCCATTGTCACACACGATTTGGCCTCAGATTGAGGGATCAAAGGCCACAGCGGCCCAGAACTTGATGTTGCATCATGTTTCGGCCCTTTGTCCAGTCTACGTCGGGAACGTTAACGCTACAAAGTGACGGCTTTGGCCATCAGATGTAGAAGTCGGGAGTGTGTGGCGTGCGCGGCCGCACACGCGCCGGCGCACCCGTCAGCAGCGAGGCATCGGGCGCATCCGACAACACCACCGCGTGCGCAGCGATCACCGAGTTTGCGCCGATAGTGACCGGTCCGAGAATGCTCGCGCCGGTGCCCACGACGACGTGGTCGCCTAGCGTCGGATGCCGCTTGCCCGGCATCGAGGTCACGCCACCCAGCGTGACTCCGTGATAGAGCATCACGTCGTCGCCAATCTCGGCCGTCTCGCCGATCACGATGCCCATGCCGTGGTCGATGAAGAACCGTCGGCCGATTGCCGCGCCGGGGTGAATCTCCACGCCGGTGAGGAAACGGGTGATCTGGGAGACGACGCGAGCCAGCAGGAACCACCGCCATCCCCAGAGCCTGTGGGCGAGGCGATGGCCCCAGATTGCATGCAGCCCCGAGTAGGTAAGCCACACCTCCGGCGCACTTCGCGCTGCGGGGTCACGATGTCGGGCGGTGGCGATGTCCTCCCTGGTGCGGGAGAACAGCACGCTAGTCGACCAGGTCTTCGTAGAGCACGGTGGAGAGGTAGCGCTCACCGTAGCTGGCGACGATCACGACGATCGTCTTGCCGGCGTTCTCGGGACGCCCTGCGAGCTCGAGCGCGGCGGTGACGGTCGCGCCGCTCGAAATGCCGGCGAGGATGCCCTCTTCGGCCGCGAGGCGGCGGGCCATCTCCACGCTCTGCGTGATATTGACGTCGATGACCTCGTCGTAGACCTCGCGGTCGAGGACGTCGGGCACGAAGTTCGCGCCGATGCCCTGGATCTTGTGCGGTCCGGGTGCCCCGCCGTTGAGGATGGGGCTCTCGGCCGGCTCCACGGCGACGACCTGCAGGTTCGGCTTCTGCTCCTTGAGGTAGTTGCCGGCACCGGTGATGGTTCCTCCGGTGCCGATTCCCGAGACGAAGATGTCGACGGCGCCGTCGGTGTCCGACCAGACTTCCGGGCCGGTCGTCACTCGGTGGATCGCGGGGTTCGCCTCGTTCTCAAACTGACGAGCCAACACGGCGCCCGGGGTGGACGCCACGATTTCGGCCGCTTTCTCGACAGCACCCTTCATTCCGGATGCGCCCGGGGTCAGCACCAGCTCGGCGCCGTACGCGCGGAGGAGTACGCGGCGTTCCTTGCTCATCGTCTCGGGCATGGTGAGGATCACCTTGTAGCCGCGGGCCGCGCCGATCATCGCCAGGGCGATGCCGGTGTTGCCACTCGTGCCCTCCACGATCGTGCCGCCCGGCTTCAGCGCGCCGCTCTTCTCGGCGGCATCGACGATGGCTACACCGAGGCGGTCTTTGACGCTCGCGCTGGGGTTGTAGAACTCGAGCTTGGCCAACACGGTGGCGCCGAGGCCCTCGGTGACCTTGTTGAGGCGCACGAGCGGGGTCTTGCCGAAGATCTCCGTGATGTCGTTGTAGACGGGCATACGTGTTCTCTCTCTAGACCGGTAGGTGGTAGCGATAAGCCCAGCTTAGGGAGGTCATTACGGGTCGTGATACCGAAGCGTCACAGTTCGTCGAGGGGAAGCCGTTCTGGACATATGATCTAAAGCATTGTCAGATCGGTGCGAACACCGGATCCAGCGTGACGGACTCAGGAGCATTGTGACCGACCTCAAAGAGGACACCGTCACAGCCAAGCATTCGTCGCCAGCTTCCATCCCACCACGTCGACGCGACATTCAAGGGCTTCGCGCTATTGCCGTTGTAGCGGTTGTGGCGTTCCACGCGAATCTGCCGTTTCCGGGGGGCTACGTCGGCGTCGATGTGTTCTTTGTGATCTCAGGTTTCGTAATTACCGCGATGTTGCTGCGTGAGAGACAAACTACGGGGACCATCCGCCTGACAACGTTTTACGTACGCAGGTTCCGCCGTCTAACACCGGCGCTCGCTCTAATGGTCAGTTCAACGGTGGTTGTATCGGCCTTCCTGATGTCGCCCCTGTGGAGCCAACAACTCGTCACATCCACGGCGGTGGGGGCAATGCTTCTCTTCGCGAACTTTGCGATCGCACAATTTTCGGGTGGCTATTTCGGGATAGTGGCAGAAACCAACCCGCTTCTACACACTTGGTCTTTGTCAGTTGAAGAGCAGTTCTATCTCGCCTTTCCGATCCTGCTCCTACTGGGATGGCGAGTGGCCCGTCGAATTGGGCGACCCAGCGTCGTGATCGCAGTCCTTGTCGCGGCATTGGGGGCCGTATCGTTCGCGATTTCAATCGGGGTCGCGCTCGGAGTTTCCTTTCCCTACGTGCCATCGGCACTGCTGGGGTTCTACAGTCCGGTCGGTAGAGTGTGGGAATTCGCGGCTGGCGCGCTACTAGCGGCGATCGCTACCCGGATTTGGCTGCCTACGAAAACCGTAGGCACCGTCACGGGTATCACGGGGATCGCGCTGATCGCCGTGTCCGTTCTCGCCTTTACCGACTCGACCGTTTTCCCCGGACCAGCGACGGTGGTGCCTGTGCTGGGAACTGTTCTTGTCCTGTACGCCGGGCTGGGTTCAGTCAACCCAATCAGTCGGCTCCTCGGCGCGCGCCCGCTCGTCGCTATCGGCAATATCTCCTATTCCTGGTACCTGTGGCACTGGCCCATGATCGTGTTCGCAGAACTCATCTGGCCTGGCGAATTATGGGGACCTATCCTCGCTGCAACCGTTTCGCTCGGTCCCGCCGTCGCTTCGTACCACTTTGTGGAGCGGCCGCTGCGTAAACCTGTCCGAAGCAGTAAGCGGAGGCTCACCGCGCTCGTTGCGGTGACGTTGATCGTTCCCCTGACGCTGGCCGCAACGCTCGATTTAGCCGTAAAGAGCAACTACTGGTCCGCCCGGATGGCCCTGATGCAGGAAACTCAAGCATTTCATCCGGGTCTCGCTTCTGGTTGCATAACGCCGGTGCCAATCACCGTGGCGACGCAGGCGAATTGCGAGTGGAATGCGTCCGCGTCGGGCGAACCGATCTATCTCATTGGCGACTCGGTCGTCGAACAGTATGGCGAGGCACTAATCGGGGCAAGCCTGGAACTCAACCGCCCCCTCTTCATGACGACTGCACCCGGATGTCCTCCCTACCGGATCACGCTTCGGGTTCCGGGAGAACCAAAGCCGATGGATGCGACGGAGAAGGCTGGCTGCGCCCCTTACATCGACGGGACCCTCAGTTGGCTTGAAGCCCGTACTCCCGGGCTCGTGATTATGGGTGCCAACGATGTCTCATGGTGGTCGCCCTCGGATCTTGTCGATTCGATAGCGATGACTGGCGATCTTGGCGACGCCGACGCACTCGCGAAAGTCTCTGCTGCGCCGAATGCCGAGAAGAAACGCGCCCTCGTGAGCGGTATGGAATCCACGGCCGAGCGGCTGTCCGCGGCAGGGCATGAAGTTGTGATCGCAAAGGCACCCCCGAGCTATCGTTTCCCAACGCCCTCGTGGAAACCGGGAAACTGCGCCGTCGCTGTCATCATGGCGGACCTATGCAACACGTCGGCTACCGTCGACGAAATGGATCTGGTGCAGGGCGCAACGCGCGAGGCCGTCGACGAAGCGGCCCGCCGGACTGGAAGTGCCATTCTCGATCTTCGCGACTATTTCTGCCCAGGATCTATCTGCACCACAAGACACGGAGACCTTGGCCTCTACCGGGACGACATTCACATCTCCGTGCCCGCTAGCAAAGACCTCATACCGCGATTCACTCAGTTCTTGACTGATTTGGGCTAGCTCGCTGATGTGGTCTAGCTAACAGTTGACGATTGCGTCGCGCCCCTGGGTATTAGTAGTCGTTTCGGCTTTCAACCCACGCCGGTGTATGTCTCGGCCCGCTCGAGTTCTTTCCAGCGCGGTGTCGTTCGTCTACTCTGCCTGCTCACGCTCCATGTACCACTCCGTGAAGCGGCTCGCCTTGCCTTCTTCGAAAGCGATCAACCACAAGTTGTCGTAGGTCGGGTTCTCGTCGAGGTACTCGGTGACGCCCTGCACAACGGCCGTTCCATCGTCGAGCAGGCCGACGATCTTGAAATCGAACGTCCAGGTGTCGGGTGCGTCGGGCTCTTCGAGCCATCCCGTTACGATCTCGTCGCGGCCACGCCACGGCTCTGGGTCGTTAGGCCGGAATTCGTAGAGCGCGTCTTCGGTGAACAGAGCCGCCACTTCGTCGGCGTCGTTGCTGATCCAGGCGGATCGGTAGGCCTCTATCCAACGGGTCACTTCGTCTGTCGTAGTCATGGTGACTGTTCTAGTGGCGGCCGCCGACACACGCATAGGGGTTGTGGGTGCGATTAACGGCGGAAGGCGCCCACCCCCGTGAGGGATGGGCGCCTTCCGCTTCGACAAGCCCAGCGAGCGTTGGCGTTACAGGGCCGCGAGATCTCCGAGCACGGCGTCGCCAGGAGCGGCCATGATGTTCTCGGCCTTGATCTCGGCGCGGCCGAGCAGTTCGTCCATCTTGCGGCGACGAGCGCGCGGGATGAGCGTGACGACGGTACCGACCTTGCCGGCGCGGCCCGTGCGGCCGGCGCGGTGCAGGTAGGTCTTGTACTCCTCGGGAGCGTCGGCCTGGATGACCAGGCTGATGTCGTCGACGTGGATGCCACGTGCCGCGACGTCGGTCGCGACGAGAACGTTGACGCGACCACTCGTGAGCAGCTGCAGGTTGCGCGTACGGCGGCTCTGGTTGAGGTCACCATGGAGGCTCGTGGCGGGGATGCCGGCGTCCTCCAGGTAGTCGCTCATCTCTTCGGCAAACGCGCGGGTGCGGGTGAAGACCAGGGTCTTGCCCTCGCCCGCGGCGAGCTCGCGGATGATCTCGCGCTTGTCGCGCTGCTCGATGAGCAGAACCTTGTGGTCGATCGTGGAGGAGGCCTGGTCTTCACCGGCAACCTCGTGAACCGACGGGCTCTTGAGGAACTGCTTCACGAGGGTGGCGACACCCTTGTCGAGGGTTGCCGAGAAGAGCAGCTTCTGGCCGCCCTCCTTGGTCTCCTTGAGGATGCGCTGCACGGGCTCGAGGAATCCGAGGTCGCACATGTGGTCGGCCTCGTCGAGAACCGAGACGATGACGTTCGAGAGGTCGAGACGACCCTGCTCGACGAGGTCCTCGACGCGGCCCGGGGTCGCGATGATGATGTCGACGCCGCGCTGAAGGGCGGAGACCTGCTTGTACTGCGGAACGCCACCGACGATCGTGGTGGTGAACAGGCCGACGCTGCGGGCGATGGGCTGAACCGTGCGGTCGATCTGCATGGCGAGCTCACGGGTGGGGGCGAGGATCAGGGCGCGCGGCTTGCGGCCGGCCTGACGGTCCTTGCCACCGTTGTTCTCCATCAGACGCTCGACGAGCGGTGCACCGAAAGCGATGGTCTTGCCGGAACCGGTCTTGCCGCGTCCGAGAACATCCTTGCCGGCGAGAACGTCGGGGATGGTCGCGGCTTGGATGGCGAACGGAGCCGCTGCACCCATCGACTCGAGCTGGCGGACGATGTTGGCACCGAGGCCGAGATCGCCGAAGGTCACGCCTTCGACGTCTTTGGCCGTGATGACCTCGGCTTCGAGACGCTCGAGAACGACGTCTTCCTGCATGCCGCCGCCGGAGTGCGACTTGTTCGCAGCGCCGTCTTTGGCCGGGTAGTAGCTGGAGTCGCGGGTGGGACGCTCGGCGCGGTCGGCATAGGCCGGACGCGAGGGGCGCTCGTCGCGGTTGTACGAGGGACGTTCCGTGCGCTCGGCGCGGTCATACGACGGACGGGCCGAGCGGTCGCTGTTGTAGCTGGGACGCTCGGTGCGGGCGGGACGGTCGCTGTTGTACGACGGACGCTCGGTGCGGGCCGGACGGTCCGAGTTGTACGACGGACGCTCGGTGCGGGCCGGGCGGTCGTTGTAACTGGGACGGTCGTTACCGTAGCTGGGACGCTCGGTGCGCGCGGGGCGCTCCGAGTTGTAGCTCGGGCGGGCCGGGCGGTCGGGGTTGTACGACGGGCGCTCGCTGCGGCCGGCGCGCTCGTTGTAGGGCGTGCGCGGCTGGCGATCGTTCGTGGCCGGACGGTCGCCGTAGCTGGGACGCTCGGTGCGAGCCGGGCGGTCGCCGTAGGAGGGACGCTCGGTGCGGGCGGGACGGTCGGCGCTGTCGCCGTAGGTCGGACGCGCGGGACGGTCACCGTACGACGGACGGGCCGGGCGGTCGTTGTAGGTGGGGCGCTCGTTGCGGTCGCCGTACGCGGGACGCGCGGGACGGTCGCCGTAGGCGGGGCGCTCGGAGCGGGATGCGCCGTTGCTGCGGTTCGGGCGGTCGCCGTAAGCGGGCTTCTCGCGCGGGTTCCAGTCGGGACGACGGTCGCCGCCCGAGGGGCGGTCTCCCGTACGTGCGGCACGGTCGTCGCCGGTCCAGCGCTTCTTGGGTGCGCCGCCCTGGTCGGGGCGGGAGTTGCGAGCATCGCCGCCACGAGGGGTGTACGGCTTCTTGTTGTCGCGGTCCGACTTGTTGTAGTCAGGCTTGGAGTACGGGGACATAGTTCTTTCCTGGGTTGTTTCAGTTACGTGAAAGTACACGTGCAGATGCAAACGCGATGTGGAGTACGCGTGAGTTGCACTTCTGAACCCGGGCAGTCTTTGACCGAGGCCATCACATACATTCGTGTGATTTTTCCGCAGCGGATGCGCTGGGAAACCGGCCTCTAAGACTTACAAACCCATACACGCCATGCGTGCTGTCTCGAGCCGACTAGTCCACGTTAGTGCATGGCGCGTCATTGTGCCAGCTTCGCGTTGCTTACCCTCATGGACTCGAGCCACATATCGGCTCGTGTCTCTCTACAGCGAGGCAAACGTGGCCTCCCATTAGAATTTCAAGGTGCAACGAGCCTCCGCGACACCAAAGCGGGGTGACATTCAGGGATTGCGGGCGGTAGCGGTTGTGGCTGTCGTTGTCTATCACTATTTCCCCGCGGTGATCCCGGGAGGATTCGTCGGCGTCGATGTTTTCTTTGTCATTTCCGGCTTCTTGATCACCCTCCTCCTTATCAAGGAGATTGACCTCACCGGTCGGATCTCGATGCGGTCGTTCTATGCTCGGCGTCTCCGTCGCCTCCTTCCCGCATCACTAACGGTGACAGCAGCGACGGTGGGAGCCGCGTTGGTGCTGTTCGGGCCGCTCCAGAAAGCGAACGTGCTCGAAGATGCGGCGTGGTCTACCGCGTATCTCGCCAATTTCCATCTTGCGCAAAGCCCTGATGGATATTTTGCGAATTCGGATCCTTCGCTGTTCATGCATTTCTGGTCGCTCGCCGTGGAGGAGCAGTACTACCTCGTCTGGCCGGCCGTCCTTTTGGTGGTGGCACTTCTTGCCAAGCGTCGGTGGCGGCTCGTCGCCCCCGTGGTCTTGGCGTCGGCCCTGGTCGTCTCTCTCGGCGCCTCGGTGGCCCTCACGGCGTCCGGCTCGAACGACGCCTACTACTCGCTGGGGACCCGAGCATGGGAGCTAGCCATCGGAGGCGCGGTTGCGTTTCTCGTGTTCTTGGTCAAGCGCCAACCTTCGGCGGTCGTGACGTCGGTTGCCGCCGCAATCGGAATAGTCGCGATTTTCTCGTCAGCGCTCATTTTTTCTGACCTCACCCCCTTCCCCAGTTGGACCGCCGCGGTCCCCACCGTTGGCACAGCGCTTGTCATCTGGGCTGGCTCGTATCATCACGAAGGTATCGCGAGTGGTTTAGGGGTCCCACCTCTCCGCTTCATAGGTGACATTTCTTACTCGCTGTACCTATGGCATTGGCCCGTGCTGACGTTCGGCGTGGCGATCGTAGGCTTCAGCAATCCGGCGAAATTAGCTCTTCTCGCAGTCAGTGCGCTCCTGTCAGTGGCGACCTATTACGGCATCGAACGTCGAGGAGCGCGTTTAGGAATTTCGCTTCCGCCCGCGAGAGTAGTTGTGATCGGCATCGCTTCAACCCTCACCGTGGTGCTTTCGCTCATCGCCGCGACGGCGTCATTCCCGACGACGGGTGGTCCGGCGGTCGCAGTCGGTGGGCCTGTGCGCGTAAGCGCTGCCGTACACGAATCCACAATCGTGTTCGACAAACCCGTGGATATCGTGTCACCGGGCTGGCTGCCACAAAACGTCGAACCGACGCTCGAGGCCCTTCCCGCGGATCTCGCGGACGTGTTCCTGGGTTGTATGGGAATCACTGCAGCGACGTGTGTAGGCGGGGATCCGAATGGCGACACCACGGTGGTCTTGGCCGGGGATTCTCAAGCTGGGCATTGGTGGCCCGCCGGCGACCAGGCGGCTCGAGAGAACGGTTGGAAGCTATTCGGCGTTGCGAAAAGTGGATGCCCACTAGCTGAAGTTCCTGTCACAGCTACGCAAGAAGAGGTGGAATCTCCGGGGTGCAGCGTCTGGCGAAGCGAGGCAGTCGCGCGCATAGAGGCGATCGATCCCGACCTCATACTGTTTGCGAACCGGGGTTATGGATACGGCGTTGAGGACCCCCTGAACATGTCCGATTCGGAAATCTCGGAATGGGAAGTCGGAGTATCACCCATCGCCCGCTCGCTGGCGTCTATTGCGCCTCTTGTGTATTTCGGCCGATTCCCGGAATCGGCCGATGACATCGGCGACTGTCTCTACCGCAATCTCAAATCGGTCGACAACTGCGCCACACCGATCGACATTGCCTTGCCTCCGGCTGATCGAGAGCGGGATATCGCCACCGCGGCTTCCGTAGATGCTGTCTACTTTGACCCGTCGACCCTAGTTTGCACAGACGTATGCCCGGTGGTCGACAGGAACCGCATAATCTACCGAGACAGCGGCCACTTCAACGCTTCGTACTCGCAACGCTTGTCGCCCGCGTTCGCCGCCATCGTGGCGTCGACCTTGCCGCCGGCCTACCCCCGATAGAACCGTTCAACGTCGCTGCGAAATGAACACGCGGGGGACGCGCTCCGGTAGAGGCAAATGAGCCTTCGTGAACGTCGCTGACAAATCCGTTCATTGCGCGATGCGCCCATCCTTCTCGAGCCCAGGACGGGCGGTCAAGGGGACAGAATTGACGCATGCCAACCACCATCACCATCGAGCCCCCGCGTCAGCCCGACGTGCTCGAGCTGATGCGCCTCGCCGACGAGTACGCGCTCAGCCTCTACCCGCCCGAGGCGTACCACAAGCTCGATGTGGCCGAACTCGAGCAGCCGGGCGTGACGCTGTTCGTGGCGCGCGACGAGGGGCTTGCCGGGATCGTCGCGCTGGTCGACAACGGAGACGGCTCCGCCGAAGTGAAGCGGATGTTCGTGGCCGAGAACCATAGGGGTCGCGGCGTCGCGGGCGCGCTGCTGGGCCGCCTCGCGGAGGCTGCCGCCGCGGCATCCGTCTCTGTCATCCGTCTCGAGACCGGCTGGGAGCAGCCCGACGCGATCGCGCTGTACCTGAAGCACGGCTACGTGCACATCCCGAACTTCGGCAAGTATGTGGGCGACGAGTCGAGCGTGTGTATGGAGAAGCGGCTGGGCTAGACCTCGAAGCGGGCGGTGCCGTCGGTCTCGACCGCGCTCATGACGCGGCCGCGCATGTCCTCGCTGATCGTGGGCAGGGCGTTGAGCGCGAACCAGGCGGCCTCGGTGTTCTCACCGTCGGCGGGGAACGCGTCGCCGGAGACGTAGCTGCACCTGAAGATGAGGTCGAGGTACTGCGACTCGTCGCCGTTCTCGTAGCGCACCGGGTCGGTGACCTTCACCCAGACGAGGGTGTCGACCGTCGCGACGACGTTCGCCTCCTCGAGGATCTCGCGGGCGGCGGCCACGGCAGGCTCCTCACCCGGGTCGATGATGCCGGTGACCGGGGTCCACGCGCCCGTGTCGGAGCGCCGCACGAGCAGCACCTCCGTTCCGGTGGTGCTGTCACCGTCGCGCAGCACCACCGCCGTGACTCCGGAGAGCCACAGTGGGTGGGTGCCGACCTTCTCGCGCAGGGCTAGAACGAAGTCGGGAGTTGCCATGCTCCGAGCCTAGTCAGCGCGTGCGGAGGCGTGCGCCTCCACGAGCTCGAGCGCCGCCCGCGGAGTGGCGAGAGCCGCACGGTGCTGCGGGTGCTCGCGGAAGAAGTTGATCACGGGCGCGAGCACGTTCGGATCGGAGCCGATGTACTGCGGCTCGATCACAACCGAGCCCGCCGGCCGGAGGTGCAGCGTCAGCCGTATTCCCTTCGGCGCCGTAACCTCTGCCTTGGCGAGATCATCCCAGCTGAGATCGACCGCCTTTGAGCCGCGAACTCCGCGGATGCCGTGCTCATCGAGCACGAGCCCCGCGGGGAGACGCAGTGCCCACAGCTGCTGCAACACCCAGACGAGGCAGAGTGCGCTGATGACCGCGAGCCCGCGCCCGATGGCGTCGAGGCCGTTGACCAGGGCGACAATTCCGGGAACCAGCCCCACGAGCGCGGCCGCGAAGAACAGCACAGGGGCCGCCGCCTGGGGGATGAAGCGCAGCGATGCAGCGTTCTCGTCGAAGCGCACGACCCCCGGCTTGAGCCGGGTGTTGAGCAGCCCCACTCCCACCGGGAAGAGCATGAGGAAGACTGCGGCGGCAATGAACGCGAACCGGGCGGATGGATAGACGTTGAAGATCGCCAGCGCGGCGAAGATCAGCACGATTGCGCCCAGGAACACTACGGCGACGACCGGATTGACCGGCGTCGTGCGCACGGGCACTCGGGTCGACGCGCGCTCGACCGATGCTAGCCGCATCGTGGCGGCGCTCACCAGGAGCCCCAGGTGGGCTTTGCCCCGCTGAGAATCACCGGCCGGCCGTGACCGACGAGAAAGCCGTCGATCGACTCGCGAACATCGATCGGCACCTGCGACTCGTAGAGCCACTTTGCGCCCGCTCCCGCAGCGACAGCGGCGGCGGCGACCGTGACGACAGCGCCGACCGGCGGCACCGCCCAGGTTGAACCCACCGCGGCGACGAGCGCGGTTCCGGCGGCGGCGCCGGCGACGCCGCCGCCGAATTCCACGGCGATCGAGGAAGGGGACTCGCCCGCGGCGAGATCCATCCCGGCCCCGACGACGGTGACAACGCCGCCCGCCACCGGAATGAACTTTGAGACTCCGCGCACTTCGCCAATCATCTCGTTCAACGCGCCAAGGCCCTTGCGAATCTCCGACGGGTTCACCGCATCCGCCGCGGCGCGCAGGGCGGGATTGCCGGAACGTTGCCCTGCCCGGATGTCGTCGAGGGTCTGCTGGATGGCAGCCGCGTCCTCCTCGAACTTCACGTGCAGCCGATCCGCCTTATTGTCCGCGTAGTCGAGCGTGAAGTCGATGATGTCTCCGTTGTCGAGAGCGAGACCTGCCAAAAGCTCCCCGAGTTCGGCGAACTCACCGGCCCTGACGGAGAGCGGCACAAGATTCTCGGAGATCCACTTATCGATCTCTCCGATCCAGGTTCCGTAAAGCTCGGAAAGTTGGTTATAGGTCTCCATCTTCGCCAGGTAGCTGTCGTACTCCTTGATGTCTGCCTCGGGCGCGTTGTCGGCCGGGCAGTATTGCAGAGACGTTGTCGGAACCGCGACGACGGTGCCCGTAACCTTAAGGCCGGCGCTCGTTGCCTGCGTGAGGTACCCGCTGAACTCTTCCTGTGCGCGCTCGATCCGCGAGGCGTAGGCGCGGATGGCGCTGGCGATGTCGTTTGCCAGTTTGGGAAGCCCGGAACTGCTGTCGCGCACCTTCATCGCTGCGGTGCGAAACGCGTCGCCCGACTTGCCCGTCCAGTAGTTCGAGGAGTCGCCCCACGCGTAGGCGAGGTCGAGGTCGGCATACGACGTGGGCTTCGCCACGTCGTTGTCGAGCCAAGTGGCGATGCCCCGCATGCCCTCCGGGTCGCCGGAAACAATCACATTGAGGCCCATTAGTCGTCCAGCCCCTTACCGATGAGGCCGAGGTCTTCTTGGATCTGCTCCTCGGTGAGGGTGACGTCTTCGACCACGGCCGTGGTGATGGCCGCGAGCACCCGGTGGGTGTCCGCCATGATGCCCGCCGCCTCGGCCGCACCCGTGGCGAGAAAGGCGATCAGTGCGGTCGCGGCTCCGGCGTCGACGGCGGCCGGCATGGCGCCGAGTCCCGTGTAGTTCGAGTCGGCGTCTTCCTCTTGAAGCGTCATGAGACGCTCCATGTTGGTGCGGTCGACATAGATGTCGCTCATGCGATGCGCTCCCCGCTGCGCATGGAGGCCGGCACGTCGAAGTCGAAGAGCACGACGTCGTAGGGCTGCGCTTCCTTGATGCGTCCGAGCTGCGAGGTGGACATCACAATCCACGACTGGTTCACACCGCACTTGTCGGCGAGCCGGTCGAGCGCCGTATAGGCGAGCAGCCCCATCCGCTTATCTGAGAGCTCGAGAACTGCCGCGTAATCCCCGCCCTCGGGATGCTCGAGCACCGGGAGGTACAGCATCGGCGGGAGGATCACTGGCGCGTCGGTCATGGATGCTCCTGCTCACTGCGTCGGTCGATGTGGACTGGGCCGATTCTACCGAACGCTGTGGAGCAATGCTCAACGCCCGGTCAGTCGGCGGCTACTCGGCTGAAGCGTCGGGCGCCAGGACCGCCGCCTTCGCCGCGCGCTTGTCGGCGCGACGCTCCTTGCGGCCCTCGACCAGGTAGTACAGCGTGGGCAGCACAACCAGGGTGAGGATCGTCGACGACACGAGGCCGCCGATCACGATGATCGCGAGCGGCTGCGAGATGAACCCGCCGTGGCCGGTGAGGCCGATGCCGAGCGGCAGCAGCGCGAAGATCGTGGCGAGCGCCGTCATCAGGATCGGGCGCAGTCGGCGCGAGGCGCCGTGCACGATCGCCTCGCCCACCTTCATGCCGCGTTCGCGGTACTGGTTGATGAGGTCGACGAGCACGATCGCGTTGGTCACGACGATTCCGATGAGCATCAGCACGCCGATGAGCGACGGAACGCCGAGCGGAATGCCCGTGGCCACCTGCAGCAGGATCGCGCCGGTCGCCGCGAACGGCACCGAGACGAGCAACAGCAGCGGCTGAAGCAGGCTCTTGAAGGTCGCGACCATCACCACGTAGACGATCAGGATGGCGACGAGCAGCGCGAGGCCGAGCTGCTGGAACGCGTCCCCCTGCTGCGACGTGACGCCGCCGAGCTCGGCGGAGGCGCCGGCGGGCAGGTCGACCTCGGCGACGGCAGCCGATACGAGGGACGAGGCGGTGCCCACGTCGTCGCTGCCCGGGGTGACGCTCACGGTCGCACTGCGCACGCCCTTGATGGTCGTGATGCTCGAAGGCCCGTCGGCCTGCTCGACCGTGGCGAGGTCGGACAGCGGCACGAAGCCGGTCGCCGTCGGGATCTGGAACGCCTGGATCTCGCCGAGGGTGGTCGGCGCGTTCGCGTTGTCGATGTAGATCGAGAGGGTCTCCTCGTCGATCACGACCGAACCGCTCGCGCTCGGGTTCATCGCGGCGGTGATGATGCCGCCGACGGCGATCTCGCTGAGGCCCGCCTCCGCCGCCGCAGCGCGGTCGACGGTGATGGCGATGTACGGCTGCGTCACCGACAGGTTGCTCGACGCCTCGGCCACAACGTCGAGCTTCTCGACCTCGGCGAGGATCGCGTCGGCCGAGGTGGTCAGGTCTTCGGAACCGTTGGCCGTGATGTTGATTTCGATATCGGATGACGCGAAGCCCGAGCTCGCCGCGGCGAGAGCGATCTCGCCCGCGTCGTCGATGTCGGCCACCGCATCACGCACGTCGGCCTGCAGTTCGTCCTGGTCGACATCCGGATCCGTCGTCAGCGAGAACGTGGTCGATCCGCTGCCCGTGAAGGCGGCCTGCAGCGAGCTGCCGCTGGAGCCGAGCGACAACTGCACGGTCTCGACGCCGGGCAGGCCGATGAGCGCGTCCTCGACCTTCATGGCCGCGTCGTCTCGCACCTCGAGGCTCGAGCCGAGCGGCATGGTCTGGGTCACGGTGAGGGTGTTCTGGCCGCTGTCGCCGATGAAGTTGGTCTTCAGCAGCGGGGTCACGAGTCCGGTCAGCACGAGCACGAGAGCCGCGGCGAGAAGGGTGAGCCACGGACGCTTGAGCGTCCAGTGGATGACCGGCAGGTACGCCTTCTGCAGGCGACCGGGGGCCTCGACCTCGTCGGCGGCCGGGGCGACACCGCCGGCGTGCTTGTGCACGGGCTTCGCCTTGAGGAACCAGTAGGCCAGCACGGGCACGATGGTGAGCGAGACGAAGAGGCTCGCGGCGAGGGCGATCGTCACGGTGAGCGCGAACGGGCGGAACAGCTCGCCGGTCACGTCGCCCACGAGGGCGAGCGGCAGGAACACGGCGACGGTGGTCACGGTCGAGGCGGTGACGGCGCCGGCGACCTCACGCACGGCGGTGAGGATCGCGGTCTTCTTGTCTTCGCCGAGGCCGAGGTGGCGCTTGATGTTCTCGATCACCACGATCGAGTCGTCGACGACGCGCCCGATGGCGATCGTCAGCGCACCGAGGGTGATGATGTTGAGCGTGTAGCCGGAGGCCTGCATGCCGACGAAGGTGATGAGCACCGAGACGGGGATCGAGATCGCCGTCACGAGCGTGGAGCGGATGGAGAGCAGGAACACCAGGATCACGATGACCGCGAAGACGAGACCGAGCAGGCCCTCGACGGCGAGGCTGTTGATCGACTCCTCGATGAACGGCGCCTGGTCGAAGACCACGGTCAGCTTGGTGTTGCTGCCGAGCGAGTCTTCGATCTCGGGGATGAGGTCTTGCACGAGCTTCGACACCTCGACGGTGTTGCCCGCGGGCGACTTGGTCACGGCGATGGTGAGCGACGGTTCGCCGTCGACGCGGGAGATCCCGGTGACCGGGTCGTCTTCGAGGGTGACCGTGGCGACGCTGCCGAGGGTCGTGGCGGTGCGGCCGCCGATCAGCGGCAACGCGGCGAGGTCGTCGGTCGACTGGATGCGCGAGCCGGCCTGAACCGTGAGGGTCTTGCCGTCTTCGGTGATCTCGCCGGCGGGCAGCAGCACGCCGTTGTCGTCGAGCGCGTCGCGGATCGCCTGGGTGGAGAGACCCGCGGCGAGGAGCGCGGCGTCGTCGGGGGTGATGGTGACCCGCTGTGTGGTCGAGCCGAGCAGGCTCGCGTCGCTGACGCCCTCGAGCTGCTTGATGTCGGCAATCGCGGAATTCTCGAGCTGCGCCGACAGGTCGCGCGGGTCGAGGTCGCTGGTGACGGCGATCTGGATGACCGGAAGGTCACTGAGGCTGAAGGTGAGCACCTGGGTGTCCGCGCTCTCGGGCAGCTGCGACGACAGGCGGTTGATCGCGAGCTGCACCTTCTGCTCGGAGGTCGTGATGTCGGTACCGTACTCGAACGAGGCGGTGATGGTGGAGACGTTCGCGTTGGAGGTCGCGGTCGTGCCGTCGAGCCCTGGCACGCTCTGGATGGCCGTCTCGATCGGGGTCGACACGTCTTCGTTCACGACCTCGGGGCTGGCACCGGGGTACGACGTCACCACGAAGATCTGCGGCAGCGACAGCGAGGGAATGAGCTCCTGCTTCAGCGAGGTGAGTGCCACTCCGCCGAAGATGCCGACGACAATCGTCACGAGGGCGATGAGCGCGCGGTTGCGCAGGCTGAACACGGACAAAAGGTGCACGGAAAACTCCTGGTGGGGGTGCGCTGGGCGATCTGCTGCGGTCGCTGAGACGAGGGTGCACTCCGGTGTGCTTTCCGATTATCCCAGCGGGGTCGGCAAACGCCCATACTCCCTCGGGATGAATCGGGCCCGCCCGGTCGGGGGAGAAAGGCCGGTCAGACGATCTCGGCGAGCCAACCGCTCTCGGCCAGATCGAGGCGGCCGACGCTGCGCCAGGCCGCGGCGAGCGCGTCGACGGCGCGCACCGTCTCGGCCTCGGGATAGGAGATCGGGATGCGCAGGAACCTCTCGAAGGCGCCGTCGATGCCGAACCGGGGGCCGGCCGCGATCTGCAGTCCCTCGTTGCGGGCGGCGAGGGTGAGCTGCGAACTCACGGGGGCGCCGAGGTTCACCCAGGTGGTGAGACCGCCGGCGACCCTCGGTACCTCCCACTCGGGGAGCTTCTCGGCGAGCTGGGCCTGCAGGAAGTCGCGCCCGGTCGTGAGCAGTCGACGGCGCGATTCGAGGATCGCGTCGTAGTCGCCGA
>NZ_BMGB01000001.1:1970881-2266981 GCF_014639655.1 Conyzicola nivalis | reverse complement strand
CGCCTGGCCGTCGACGCGCACGAGGGCACGGCGCTCGAGGTCGTCGTCGTCGAGGCGCTCAGCGTGCTCGCCGGCAGGGCGGCCGGCATCGAGATCGCCGAGCGCGCGCCGCATGACAGGCCCGACGCGATCTTCGCCGCGAACGACCTCGTGGCGATGGGTGTGCTGCAGGCGCTCATGATGCAGGGTGGCGACGTGCGGGTTCCCGACGACGTCTCGCTCATCGGCTACGACGACATCGACTTCGCGAGCGCGGCCGTCGTCCCGCTCTCGTCGATCAGGCAGCCGAGCGCGCTCATCGGTCAGACCGCCGTGGAGATCCTGCTCGAGGAGGCGGCCGATGCAACGACACCCCCGCGGCAGGTCGTCTTCGAGCCCGAGCTCGTCGTGCGCGACAGCTCGCGCGGCCTGGCCTGACTCGACCCGCCCAGACCTACTTCCAGAGCCGCGCGGTCGCCAGCTCGGCGCCGCGGGCCAGCGTTTCGAGCTTCGCCACGGCGATCTGGGGGTGGATGCGTCCGCCCAGCCCGCAGTCGGTCGACGCGAGCACGTTCTCGCGGCCGACCAGCCCGGCGAAGCGTCCGATGCGCTCGGCGACGAGTTCGGGGTGCTCGACGACGTTGGTCGCGTGCCCCACGATGCCGGGCAGGATCAGCTTGCCCTCGGGCAGCTTCACGTCTTCCCAGACCCGCCACTCGTGCTCGTGCCGCGCGTTCGCCGCCTCGAACGAGTAGGCGCCGGCGTTGATCTCGAGCATAAGGTCGACGATGTTCTTCAGTTCGATGTCGGTGGTGTGCGGCCCGTGCCAGCTGCCCCAACACAGGTGGAACCTGATCTGGTCTTCCGGCAGGTCGCGCAGCGCGTAGTTGAGCGCCTCGACCCGGATGCGGGTGAACGCGCGGTAGTCCTCGATGCTCGGTTCGGGGTTGATCTGGTCCCAGTTCTCGGCGATCGAGGGGTCGTCGATCTGCAGGATGAGGCCGGCCTCGATGATGGCCGTGTACTCCTCGCGCAGGGCGTCGGCCCACGCCCAGATGTGTTCCTCCTCGGTCGCGTAGTACTCGTTGATCACGCGCGATCCGCTTCCGGGTGACAGTGCGGTGATAAAGCCTTCGGAGAGACCGGATGCCTCGAGCCCGTTCTTGAGGTTGGCGATGTCGTTCGCGATCGCCTCCTGGCCCACGTACTTCAGCTGACCGGTGGTGGAGGGGAAGGGCGTCGCGATCGAGCCGGACTCGACTCCGCCCGTCGGGTCGTTGTACGCCTCGGGGAACAGGTTGCGGTCGCGGCGGTCGGTGAACGAGGTCAGCTGCACGTTGCCCGGCGTCGACCGCACGGGCGGGGCGGTGAAGATGTTCGAGCCCTCGAGCGACAGCCCCGACACGCGCTGGAACGAGTACGACCACCAGGCCCCGTAGTCGACGGCGCTCGACATCGCCTTGCCGTATTCGCCGTCTCCGGGAACGGTGATACCGATCGCCTTCTGCCGCGCCACGAGGTCGGCGACGGCCGCGGCCTCGAGCTCTTCGAACTCCGGCGTGCGCCGGAAGGTGAAGCCGTCGTCCTCAAACTCGCGGGCCTCGTTCGCCGCGATGAGCTCGGGTGTGCGCGGCAGGCTGCCGGCGTGGGTGGTCTGGATGCGATCGGAGCTGTTGAGCATTCTGCTGCCTCGTTCGGTGTGCGGATCGGCCGGTGCACCGGTACCTGCGAGGCTTCGCGTGGGTGCGTTTCCATGGTGGCACGCGGGGCGCATCCGACGACCGGCACCTGTCGACGGACGTAACACTCAGGGCTTCCCTCTAGTGCGCCTCGGTCAGCTTGCGGAGGATCGCCTCGACGCGCTCGCCGGACAGCCTGCGTTTCTCGAGCAGCTGCCGCAGTCCGTCGATCGCGGCGTCACGGTCGAGTTCGGGCGGCGAGGCCGCGGAGATCGCGCTCGAGGTCTCGCGCCAGAGGCGCACGTCGGGCCGCTCGACCGGGGCGACGGGCTGCTCGGCGGGTCCGCGGCCCTTCACGCCGAACAGGGCCAGCACCCGGGTCATCGCGGGTGGCTGCGTCCGCGCGCGCGGCACGTGGTGGTGGGGCCGCGCACCGGAGTGGGTGGTGACGCGCGCCTGCGTCGCGAGGAGCCGCTCGCGCAGCGGGCCGCTCGCCGAGGCGGTCAACAGCGACAGTGCGATCTCGGCGTCGGACGCCCGGGCGTTGAGGCGCGGCACGAGCCGGTCGACGCGCCTGCCCGCGTCGGTCTTCACCGACGGTGCCCGCGCGGGCAGGCCGAGGCGCGCCAGCACAGCGTCCCACTCGGGTGGGTGGAGGTGGGTCACGGGGGTCGCTCGTTTCGCAAAAAACTTCTCGGGGTACCTCCACGCTAAGTGAATGGAGGAATTCTCGCTATGGGTAGTGGTGCCCACGGCGGCGTAATACGCGCGCGCCTCTTTCGAAACAACGTGGCAACATGCCGCGGTTAGAGTTGGGCCATGGGCGACCTGTTTGATGACTACGGCGCCACCACCACGCGCAGGACCGGCGCGGTTGCGTTCGACGAAATGTTCTCCACGCCGGGGCAGGCGAGGCCGCCGTACAAGGCACTGCACGCCGCGCTCGCGCAGATGACCCAGGACGAACTGCGCGGCAGGACCGATGCCCTCGCCAGTTCTTACCTGGCGCAGGGGGTGACCTTCGACTTCGCCGGGGAGGAGAGACCCTTCCCGCTCGATGCCGTGCCGCGCGTGATCGAGCAGGCCGAGTGGCTCGAGGTCGAGAGCGGCATCAAGCAGCGCGTGCGCGCGCTCGAGGCGTTCCTCGCCGACATCTACGGCAAGCAGGAGGCGATCAAAGACGGTGTGATCCCCGCCAAGCTCGTCACCAGCTCGAGCCACTTCCACCGCGAGGCCGCCGGCATCGAGCCGGCCAACGGCGTACGCATCCAGGTCAGCGGCATCGACCTGATCCGTGACGAACAGGGCGGATGGCGCGTGCTGGAGGACAACGTGCGGGTGCCGTCCGGCGTCAGCTACGTCATCTCAAATCGTCGCGTCATGGCGCAGACCCTTCCCGAGCTCTTCGTCTCGATGCGGGTGCGCCCGGTCGGCGAATACCCGCACAAGCTGCTGCAGGCGCTGCGGGCCAGCGCGCCCGAGGGTGTCGACGAACCCAACGTGGTGGTGCTGACCCCCGGCGTCTACAACTCCGCCTACTTCGAACACACGCTGCTCGCCCGGCTCATGGGCGTCGAGCTCGTCGAGGGGCGCGACCTGTTCTGCTCGGGCGGCCGGGTGTGGATGCGCACGACGGCCGGGCCCACGCGCGTCGACGTCATCTACCGCCGCGTCGACGACGAGTTCCTCGACCCGCTGCAGTTCCGGGCCGACTCGATGCTCGGCAGCCCCGGGCTCCTGCTCGCCGCGCGCCTCGGCAACGTGACGATCGCCAACGCGGTCGGCAATGGCGTCGCCGACGACAAGCTCGTGTACACCTACCTGCCCGACCTCACCCGTTACTACCTGGGCGAGGAGCCGATTCTCAAGAACGTCGACACCTGGCGCCTCGAAGACCCGGGAGCGCTCGAAGAGGTGCTCGACCGGCTCGACGAGCTCGTCGTGAAACCCGTCGACGGATCGGGCGGCAAGGGACTGGTCGTCGGGCCCGCGGCATCCAAAACCGAACTCGAGAAACTGCGCGCGAGCCTGATCGAAGACCCGCGGGGCTGGATCGCTCAGCCCGTCGTGCAACTCTCGACGATCCCCACCCTCGTCGACGACGGCATGCGCCCGCGGCACGCCGACCTGCGTCCGTTCGCCGTGAACGACGGCAACGACGTCTGGGTTCTGCCGGGCGGCCTCACCCGCGTGGCGCTGCCCGAGGGCGAGCTCGTGGTGAACAGCTCGCAGGGCGGCGGCTCGAAGGACACCTGGGTGGTCGGACTCGACCCGCTGCAGGTCTCGCGCCACAGCATCCAGGGGCTCGTCGCCGATCAGGCCACCGGGACACACGCCGTCCCGGGCGTCGCCGCCGAGCATGTGCAAGACCACTCGCCGCTCGACGGTCCGAAGGGCAACGAGCAGCAGGAACAACAACAGCAACAACATTCGGTCCCTGAGCCTGCGCGGTGGAGCTTGGAAAATCGCGCCAGCGATTTCGCGACCCCAGCGCCGAGGGAGCCAGCGACCGAGGGTTCGAGAACACGTTCGGGCGCTTCGACAGGCTCAGCGACCGAAGAGACCGGAGGTGCCCCATGCTGAGCCGCATCGCCGAAAGCCTGTTCTGGATCGGCCGCTACATCGAGCGCTCCGACGGCACCGCGCGCATCCTCGACGTTCACCTCCAGCTGCTGCTCGAAGACCCGTGGATCGAAGAAGACCTCGCCTGCCGCTCGCTGCTCAGCGTCATGGGAAGCGAAGCGCCCGACGACCACACCCTCACGCGCGCCGACATCCTGCAGATCCTCGCCGTCGACCGTAGCGAACCCGCGTCGATCGCCTACTCGCTCGGCGCCGCCCGCGAGAACGCCAGGCGGGCGCGAGAGATCGTCTCGACGGAACTCTGGGAGTGCCTCAACACGACGCGGGCCCGGATGCCGCGCAAGGTTTCCGGAGACAAGGTGCACGAATTCTTCGGCTGGGTGCGCGAACGCAGCGCGCTCGCCGTCGGCATCATCGAGTCGGCCACCAGCCGTGACGAGGCGTGGCAGTTCTTCACCCTCGGGCGCAGCCTCGAGCGGGCGGACATGACCGCCAGGCTTCTCGCCACCCGGTCGCTCACCGAGGCGAGCGGCCCGTCGTGGACCACGATCCTGCGGAGTTGCGGAGCCTACGAGGCCTACCTGCGCACGTACCGCGGTGTGCCGAGCGCGACGAATGCGGCTGAGTTCCTGTTGCTCGATCGGCTCTTCCCCCGCAGCATCCTGTTCTCCGTCTCCCGGGCCGAGGCCTGCATGCGAGACATCGAGCCGCGCGCCGAGCGGGTCGGCATCTCCGACCAGGCGCAGCGCCAGCTCGGCAAGATCCGCAGCGAACTCGAGTACCGGCCGATCGCCGAAATCCTCGAGGACCTGCCGCTGCACATGGACAACGTGCAGGCGGCAACCAGCGCGGCGTCCGAGGCGATCCGTCAGCGGTACTTCCCGACCAACGCCGCGCCCAGCTGGGTGGGGGAGAGCTCATGAACCGACTGCGCATCAAGCACTCCACCGGATTCCGTTACGGCGGCGACGTGACCGCCTCGTACAACGAGGCGCGCATGCTGCCCGTGAGCGCCGACGGGCAGCTCGTGCTCTACTCGCACGTCGAGATCCTGCCGATCTCGAGCCAGCATAACTACGTGGACTACTGGGGGTCGCGGGTTTCGTCGTTCGAGATCCTCACCCCGCACAAGGAGCTCTCGCTCACCGCGACGAGCCTCGTCGAGGTGCGGCCGCGCATCCATACCGCAGACAAGCTGAGCTGGGACGTGCTCTCGGCGCTCGCCGAGACATCCACCTCGTACATCGAACAGACCAAGCAGACCCGTCGCACCGATCCGCCCGCCGACGTGGTCGCGATCGCGGCCGAGATCGCCGGCCGGCACGCCTCGCCGTGCGACGCCGCCCTCGAGATCTGCACCGCGATCGGCGACGCCATGCAGTACATGGCCGGGGTCACCGCCGTCACGTCGACCGCCAAGGAGGCCTGGGCCGAGCGCAAGGGCGTCTGCCAGGACATCACCCACCTCGCTCTCGGCGCGCTGCGCTCGGTCGGCATCCCGGCGCGGTACGTCTCCGGCTACCTGCACCCCAAGCCGAACGCCGCGATCGGCGAGACGATCGCCGGCGAGTCGCACGCCTGGGTGGAGTGGTTCTGCGGCGAGTGGCGCGGCTTCGACCCGACGAACCTCATCGACATCGGGGACCGGCACGTCACCGTGGGCCGCGGGCGCGACTATAACGACGTGCCCCCGCTGCGCGGCGTCTACGCGGGACCGTACGGCAGCCAGCTGTTCGTGAAGGTCGAGATCACCAAGGAGGCCTAGTCGGCTTCCGCCGCGGCATCCGGTTTCTTCTGCCACGGCCACCGTCCCGAGATCTCGAGTTCGAGCGAGAAGCTCAGGAACGTGCGGATGAGCACGATGAGTCCGAGCACGGCCACGCTGTCCCACGTCGGCGCGACGGCGACGGTGCGGATGATGTCCGCCGCGACGAGCAGTTCGAGCCCGAGCAGGATCGAGCGGCCGAGGAAGCGCCGGAAGGGCGCGTAGACCGGCCCCGACCTGCGCAATGCGGTGCGCAGTGCGGCGATGGTGGCCGCGATCGCGCCCACGACGATCACCGCGACGCCGGCCCCGTCGATGACCTGGGCGGTCAGTTCGACGATCTCTTGGAATGTCATGGTCCGTTGCTACACCCGCTCGCCGGCGCGCGCGCGCCGACCCGCCGCGGGCAAGCCGCTGGTCGAGCCGGTCGAAGACTCAAGGGAGCCGCTTCCGGCGGGATGAGCCCGCCGCGGTCGGCTCATTTCGCCGGTTTCGGCTCATCTGTGCGCTAGGCCCTGCACGCTAAGCCCTGCGCGCCACCGACTCCTCCACCGCGAGGTCGTCGTGGGCCGCCGCGCGGTCGCTGCCGTCGTGGGTGAGCCGCAGCCGGAGGCGGCTGGCCGGCACGCGGCGCAGGCGCAGGTCGTGCGACACCACCATCCAGACCAGGCCGACGAGCGCCGCCAGCAGGCCCGACGTCGCACCGACACCGAGCGCCCAACGCGGCCCGAGCTCGTTGGCCGCCCAGCCGACGATGGGCGCGCCGATCGGGGTACCCCCGACGAAGATCGCCATGTACAGCGCCATCACCCGCCCGCGCATCACCGGGTCGGTCGTCGTCTGCACGTAGCTGTTCGCCGTCGTCATGAACGTGATCGACGCGAAGCCGACGAGGATGAGCGAGAGCGCGAACGTCAGGAACGTCGGCATCACGGCCGAGACCGCGCAGGTGACACCGAACGCCGCCGCGGCGGCGAAGATGAGCCGCAGGCGCGGCCGGTCGCGGCGCGCGGAGAGCAGCGCGCCCGTCACCGAGCCGATCGCGAGCACCGACGAGAGCAGGCCGAACTCGCCCGCGCCGTGGTCGAACTCGACCCGCGCCATCGTGGCCGTGAAGATCGCGAAGTTGAGGCCGAACGTTCCGATGATGAACACCGCGACCATGATCGCGAGGATGTCCGGCCGCTTCGACACGTACCGGAACCCCTCGAGCAGCTGCCCGGGTTCCCGGGGTGCGCGCGGCGCCACCCGCAGCTCACCGCGGCGCAGCAGGGCGAGCGACAGCAGCGTCGCGGCGAAGGTGGCGGCGTTGATCAGGAACACCCAGCCGGCCCCGACGGCGACCGTGAGCAGGCCGGCGGCCGCGGGCCCGACGAGCCGCGCGGCGTTGAACGACGCCGAATTGAGCGACACGGCGTTCGGCAGGTCACGCTCGGAGACCAGCTCGGAGACGAAGGCCTGCCGCGCAGGGGCGTCGATCGCCGAGACGACGCCGAGGGCGAAGGCGAACACGTAGACGTGCCACAGCTCGGCGACGCCGAACAGCACCATCAGCCCGAGCGCCACGCCGAGCATCGCCATGAGCGACTGCGTGAGCATCAGCAGCCGGCGTCGGTCGAACCGGTCGGCAATGAGGCCCGACCACGGCACGAGCAGCAGCTGCGGGCCGAGTTGCAACGCCATCGTGATGCCGACCGCGACGGCGTCGTTGTCGGTCAGCATCGTCAGCACGATCCAGTCCTGGGCCGTGCGCTGCATCCAGGTGCCGATGTTCGACACGAGGGCTCCGGCGAACCAGAGTCGGTAGTTGATGCCGCTCAGCGAGCGGAACATGGCACTCACTGGTCGGCGAGCCTCCTCAGGATCGGGGCGGCGGCGTCGAGGGTCGCGCGTTCTTCGGCCGAGAGGGCGGCGAGCCGCGACGAGAACCAGGCGTCTCGGCGACGGCGGGTCTCCTTCACGAGGCGACGGCCGGCATCCGAAAGGTCGATCACGACCTTGCGTCCGTCGGTCGCGTCGCTCGCCCTGGACACGAAACCCTGCTCGACGAGGGCGTTGATCGTGCGGTTCATCGACGGGGGTGTGACCCGCTCGTGCTCGCTCAGCGAACCGAGCGTCTGCGCGCCCTCGTTCATCAGCACGAACAGCACCGACAGCTTGCCGTCGCTCATCGACGCGTCGGCCCGCTCGGCCCGCACGCGCCGCGCGAGGTGCAGCACCGTCTGGCGCAGGGTGTGGGCTAGTTCGTTGGACATATTTATTTAGCATAGGCAATTAGCAAGGCTAAGTAAATGGCGGATGCCGCGGCTGGAGGATAATCGCAGCATGCCCAACAGCCCCGCCACCCCCGTCATCGTCGTCGGTTCGGTCAACATGGACCTGCTCTTCACCGGCCTCGCCGCTATCCCGAAGCCCGGACAGACCGTGTCGAGCGAGACCTTCCGCATCGTGCCCGGCGGCAAGGGCGCGAACCAGGCGGTCGCCGCGGCCCGCCTCGGAGCCGACGTGCGGTTCGTGGCATCCGTCGGCACCGACCAGCTCGGCGACCAGGCCTGGGCGGCTCTCGAGGCCGACGGCGTCGGCCTCGCCCACGTGAAGCGCGTCCCCGAGCCGACCGGTGTCGCGGCCGTCGTCGTCGACGTCGACGGTGAGAACTCGATCATCATCAACCCCGGTGCGAACGCCACGGTGCGCGATTCGGATGCCGCGGCCATCGCCTCGCGCTACGCGGGCAGCCCGGCCGTCGTGCTGGCGTGCCTCGAAGTGCCCGTCGACACGGTCACGGCCTGGGCGCGCATCGCGAAGGCCAACGGCTGGACCTTCATCCTCAACCCCGCGCCGGTGCCGGCAGCCGGGGTGCCCGACGAGCTGCTCGCACTCGTGTCGATCATCACCCCGAACGAGACAGAGCTCGCCGAGCTCGGCAGCGTCGCCGAGCTGCACGCCGCCGGAATCCCCACGGTGCTCGTGACGCGCGGCGGCGACGGCGCCGACCTGTCACGGGTGGGGGAGTCCGACCACCACCAGGACGTCTTCCCCGCGAAGCCCGTCGACACGACCGGTGCCGGCGACTCGTTCAACGGAGCCCTCGCCGCGGCGCTCGCCGAGGGCCAGGCGCTGCCCGACGCGCTGCGGTTCGCGGCGGCCACCGGGTCGCTCTCCACGCGGGCGGTCGGCGCCCGCGACGGGCTGCCGACCCGCGACGAGGTCGACGGGCTGCTCTCCGCGAGCCGGTGACGCGCGCCAGTTAGTACGATTAGCTCGAACGAGGAGGCTACGGTGCCGACATTCATAGCAGCACGCCGCGAGTACGAATTCGTCGACGCCCAGGGCGTCACGATCCACTATTACGTCTGGAACGCCGCCAAGCCCCGCGCGATCGTCCAGATCGCCCACGGCCTCGGCGACCACGCCGGCCGCTACGAGGCGCTCGCCCAGGTCCTGGTGCAGAACGGGTACACCGTCTACGCCGACGACCACCGCGGTCACGGCCGCACGGGCCTCGCCCAGCACGGCGGCGACCACTCCAAGCTCGGCCAGCTGGGCGAGGGCGGCCTCCGGGCGACGCTCGCCGCGCTGCACCAGTTCACGGGAATCATCCAGTCGGATCATCCGGGTGTCCCGATCGTCTTCATCGGCCACTCCTGGGGTTCCGTGCTCGGCCAGCAGCTCGTCAACGACCACGCCGCCGACTTCGCCGCCGTGGTGCTGACCGGCACCGCCTACCGCACCCCGCGCCACATGTCGGCGGGCGACCTCAGCAAGCGCCACAGGGCGCTCGGCACCACCGGGTTCGAGTGGCTGAGCCGCGACCCCGAGATCGTCGCGGAGTTCGCCGCCGACGAGCTCACCTTCGCCGCCGACGCCCGGAAGGCGTTCGGCGTGGTCGACGGCGTGCGGCTCTACGGCCGGCCGAAGCAGCCGCTCGACGCCGACGTTCCGTTGCTCATCATGATCGGCGAAGAAGACACGCTGGGCGGTGAGCGCAGCGTGCAGTTGCTCGCGGAAAGCTACATCCGGCGCGGTGGCCTCACCCACGTCGAGGTGAACGTCTACGAGGGCGCCCGCCACGAGATCTTCAATGAGACCAACCGCGTCGAGGTCTACGCCGACCTCGTGCACTGGCTCGACACGCACCTTCCCGCTTCAAGTTAGGCTTTCCTAAACTTCAGGGAAAGGCGTGGCGATGCACGGCGAATTCAAGGTGCCAGGGGGAAAGCTCGTCGTCGTCGACCTCGAGGTCGTCGACAACCGGATCTCCGGGTTCCGGCTGGCCGGAGACTTCTTCCTCGAACCCGACAGCGCGCTCGAGTCGATCGACGCCGCGGTGAACGGGCTGCCGGCCGACTCCGACGCCGCGCGCATCGCCGCCGCCATCCAGAAGGCCCTTCCCGAGGGCGCCGTTATGCTCGGCTTCAGCCCCGAGGGCGTCGCGACCGCGATCCGCCGCGCGCTGCAGCGGGCCACGACCTGGCGCGACTACGAGTGGCAGCTCATCCACGGCGAGGCGGCCCCGCCCGTGCTGCAGATGGCGCTCGACCAGGTGCTCGCCGAGGAGGTCGGCGCCGGCCGCCGCAAACCCACCCTGCGCATCTGGGAGTGGAACGAACCCGCCGTGGTCATCGGCAGTTTCCAGTCGGTGAAGAACGAGGTCGACCTCGAGCGCGCCGCCGAGTTCGGCTTCGACGTCGTGCGCCGTATCAGCGGGGGCGGTGCCATGTTCATGGAGGCCGGCTCGGTCATCACCTACTCGATCTACGTGCCCGCCGACCTCGTGCAGGGCATGAGCTTCGCCGACTCCTACGCGTTTCTCGACGACTGGGTGCTGCAGGCGCTCAAGTCGCTCGGCATCGAGGCGACCTACCAGCCGCTCAACGACATCACGAGCCCGACGGGCAAGATCGGCGGTGCCGCGCAGAAGCGTCTCGGCAACGGAGCCGTGCTGCACCACGTGACGATGAGCTACGACATGGACGGCGAGCGGATGGTGCAGGTTCTGCGCATCGGCCGCGAGAAGATGAGCGACAAGGGCACGAAGAGCGCCGCCAAGCGCGTCGACCCGCTGCGCAGCCAGACCGGCCTCGAGCGCGCCGAGATCATCGAGCGCATGGAGCAGACCTTCGAGAAGCTCTACGGGCTCACCGAGAGTTCCATCACCCCCGAAGAACTCGCCAAGGCTCAGAAGTTGGTGGCCGAGAAGTTCGGCACCGACGACTGGCTGCAGCGCGTTCCGTGACGCGGGTCGCCAGGGGAATCTCGCTCTCCATCGCTCTCGCCGTCGCGCTCGTCGCGGCGATCCTGGCCTCGTCGGTGGTCGGCCAGTTGCCGATCACTCCGACCGAGATCGTCGGATCGCTGTTGCGGGCGGTCGGCATCGGCAACGGTTGGGCGCCGACCGACCCGATCGTCGAGTCGACGATCTGGATCGTGCGCTTCCCGCGCATCGTGATGGGCCTCGCCGTGGGCGCAGCCCTCGCGGTGGCGGGCGCCGTGATGCAGGCGATCTTCGGCAACCCGCTCGCCGAACCGGGCGTCGTCGGCGTCTCGTCGGGCGCCGCGTTCGGAGCGGCCGGCGTGATCGTCTTCGGCGGCACCCTCGGCATCACGGCGGCCCTCGGCAGCTGGGGCATCGCGGTCTGCGCGTTCGCGGGCGGACTCGTCGCGACCCTCGTCGTCTACTTCGTGTCGCGCGCCAACGGCCGCACCGAGGTCGTGACGCTGCTGCTCACCGGCATCGCGATCAACGCCTTCGCCAGCGCCGGCCTCGCCTTCCTGCTGTTCATGGGCGACACCGCGAGCCGCGAGCAGATCACCTTCTGGCAGCTCGGCTCGCTGAACGGCTCGCTCTGGCGCGAGGTCGCCATCGTCGCGCCGATCACCGTGCTCGGCACCGTCGGCGCGATCATGCTCGGCAAGCGCTACGACCTGCTGGCCCTCGGCGAACGCAACGCCCGGCACTTGGGCGTGAACGTCGAGGCGCTGCGCATCGGTTCGATCGTGCTCGTGGCGCTGCTCACCGGCGTGGCCGTGGCGTTCTGCGGCATCATCGCGTTCGTCGGACTCGTCGTGCCGCACGTCATCCGCATGGTGATCGGCCCGTCGCACCGGCCGCTGCTCGTCGCGAGCGCGGTCGGCGGCGCCGCGCTGCTCACCTTCGCCGACCTGGTCGCCCGCACGATCGTGCCGGGCGCCGACCTGCCGATCGGCATGCTCACCTCGCTCATCGGCGGACCGTTCTTCTTCTACCTGCTCTACCGGCAGCGCAAACGCAGCGGGGGATGGGCATGAGCCTCGACACCACCGCCCCGCAGATCACCGCGACCGGCATCGACGTGGTCATCGACTCCACCCCCATCCTCACCGGTGTCGACATCGCGATCAACGCCGGAGAACTGCTCGCCCTCGTGGGGCCCAACGGGGCAGGCAAGTCGACGCTGCTCTCCGTGCTGAGCGGAGACGTGAAGCCGACGAGGGGTGCCGTCGAGATCGGTGGCCGCGACATCCGCTCTGTACGTCATCTCGAACTCGCCCGCCTGCGCAGCGTGCTGACGCAGGAGAACCAGGTGAGCTTTCCGTTCACGGTCGCCGAGGTCGTCGAGATGGGCCGCAGCCCCTGGGCCAGAACCGCGTCGCAGGACGACGACGAGCGGGCGATCGCCGACGCGATCGGGGCGACGGATGTCTCGCACCTCGTCACCCGTCGGTACACGTCGCTCAGCGGCGGCGAGAAGGCGCGCGTCTCGCTGGCCCGCGTGCTCGCGCAGTCGACCCCCGTGGTGTTCCTCGACGAGCCGACCGCGGCGCTCGACCTGCGACACCAGGAGGACGTGATGTCGACCGCCGCCGCGCTCGCCCGCGCCGGCCGCGCGGTCGTGGTCGTCGTGCACGACCTGTCGCTCGCGGCCGCCTACGCCGACCGGGTCGCGCTCGTCGCGTCGGGGCGGCTGGAGGCAGTCGGCACGCCCGCCGAGGTCTTCACCGCCGAGCGCGTCGAGCGCGTGTACGGGCTGCCGGTCGACGTCGTGACACAAAGCGGCAGGCCGGTAATCCTCCCCATTCGGGGGGCTTTTCCGGCCTAAGCTGGACGCGTGAATGGGTGGCTCGTACTGGCAATCGTGGCTCTGGCGACCGTTGCGATCTGGATCGCACAGCGCTTCGGCTGGATCGACCTCTCGAACAAGAACCAGAACAGCGGGCCGCGCGGCGGTGTGATGGGCGTGGGCGACGAGGTCTTCAACCCCACCAGACACGAGGCCCAGGTCGAGCTCGACCGGCAGACGGTTCTGCCCGCCCCCGCACCCGTCGCCGGCGACGGTGACAAGGGCGTGTACGGCGGCCGGGTCGAGATCGACCTCGGCGAGGACGTGGCCCAGCCGGCCGCGCGCAGGTCGCCGCGGCACTAGTCGCGCTGCAGGCATGGTGTCTGCGCAATCCTGGGACGTCTGCTCAAGTGCGCCGTGCCGCACACGTCCCGAAATTGCGCAGACGCCGGACGCGCGCGGTGCCTACGCCGTCAGCGAGGCGCTCGATGGGCATCATCCCGTCGAGACGAAGGTGCGAAGCGCGTCGGCCCATGCCGCAAAGGCGTCGAGATGCGCGTCGTGGCTTGCGTCGGCAAGCTCGATCGACGAGGCATGGCCAGCTCGATCCGTCAGCTCCGCACGCATGCGGGGCGAGAAAATGCCGTGCTCGGCGAAGACGAGGAGGGTTGGAAGGGCGACCCGCTCCCAATCGTCCCAGAGTGCGTGCGCGTCGACATGCTCCATCACCGCGACCATGACGCCGGGCTCGAAACGCGGCCACAGCCCGTCCGCGCGCGATTCGAGGCCATCGACCCAGGCACGTTGTAGCGGAGAGTCGCCCAAGAAACCGCCTGCAGACGCGTGATCGGCGAACGGCACCGGCCACGATTCGAAATACTGCCGAAGGCTGTCTCGCGATTGCGCGTCCCCGTCGCCGCCGACGCCTGCCTCCAGCAAGACGAGACGGTCGACGAGATGCGGATGTCGCGCAGCTACGAGCATCGCGGTGTGGCCGCCCATCGACTGTCCCACGAGCGACACAGGACCGTCGCTGAGCGACTCGATGACCTTGACGACATCGTTGACGAAGGCGTCGCGGCTGACATCAGCGGGAGCGCGGGTGCTGTCTCCGTGCCCGCGCAAATCGACGAGCACGACCCGCCGGGGCGCCAGCGCCCGCGCGGTCTGCTCGAACTCGCGGCTACTTCCTGCCAGGCCGTGCAATATCACCACAGCGGGCTCAGCGCTCGGAAAATCGAAGACCGCGAGTTCGACGCCGCCGTTGTCGATTACAGCGCGCCGCACGTTCACGCTGCCATTCTGTCGCACCCAGCCCGCATCACGCGCTGGGTGGGGGGTCAGTCACGCAGCGTCGTCAGGTACCCGGCAGCCGGGTCGCGCTATCGACGAGAACCGAATCCGCCCAAACCCAATCGGGCAACGGGTACGGAGGGACATCCGTGTCCACGAACGACGGGCGCTCCCGCTCGCCGCGCTAGCGCGCAACGGCGGGACGGCCGCGCACGGGCGCCGGTCGGCGCGTGTCCCGTAGTTGCGCGCAGCCGCGCCAGCCGCGCGCAGCCGCGCCAGCCCCGCCGCGCCGGCTCGCCGCGCTCGCTACGCGCCCAGCGCGGCCAGCTCGCGCGACTCGTAGCCCAGCGCTTTGGCGACCTCGGCGTTGTACAGCGCGCCCTCGTGCGTCGAGAGCCCCTTCGACAGCGGCACACTGGCGCGGATCGCCCCGAGCCAGCCCTTGTCGGCGATCTGCAGCACGTAGGGCAGCGTCGCGTTCGTGAGCGCCTGCGTCGAGGTCTGTGCGACCGCGCCGGGCATGTTCGCGACGCAGTAGTAGGTGCTGTTGTGCACCGCGAAGGTCGGGTCGTCGTGCGTGGTCGGGCGGCTGCCCTCGAAGCATCCGCCCTGGTCGATCGCCATGTCCACCAGCACGCTGCCCGGCTTCATCGCAGCGACCATTTCGTCGGTCACGAGCTTCGGCGCCGCCGCGCCGGGGATCAGCACCGACCCGATCACGAGGTCGGCGTCGCGCAGCAGCTGGGCGATCGCGTAGTTCGTCGAGACCGCCGTCTTCAGGCCGGTGTACTGGGCCTCGAGCTGGCGCAGTCGCGGGATCGACAGGTCGACCACGGTGACCTCGGCGCCCATGCCGAGCGCGTTGGCTGCGGCGTGCTCGCCCGCGACCCCGCCGCCGATCACGACGACCTTGGCCTTCGCCGTTCCGGGCACGCCGCCCATGAGGATGCCGCCGCCACCGTTCGGGCTCATCAGCTGGGTGGCGCCGACCTGCGCGGCGAGGCGGCCCGCCACCTCGCTCATCGGCGACAGCAGCGGCAGCGAGCGGTCGGGCAGCTGCACCGTCTCGTAGGCGATCGCGGTCGTGCCCGCCGCCAGCAGCGCGTCGGTGCACGGGCGCGACGCGGCGAGGTGCAGGTAGGTGAACAGCACCTGGCCCTCGCGCATGAGCGGGTACTCGGCCGCGATCGGTTCCTTCACCTTGAGCAGCAGGTCGCCCGCGGCCCAGACCTCGGCGGCCGTCTCGAGCATGGTCGCGCCCGCCTCGACGTACTTCTCATCGGCGATGTGCGCGCCCACGCCGGCGCCCCGCTGGATGACGACCTCGTGGCCGCGGCGCACCAGCTCGTGCACGCCCGCGGGAGTGAGGGCGACGCGGTTCTCGTTGTTCTTGATCTCGGTGGGGACTCCGACGCGCATGGCTTTCCGATCTGTCGTGGTGCTGAAGAGTTTCCGGCTGATTCGTTTCGATTGGGTTTCGGTCGCATATAATTCTGCGGATGAGCACAAGTTCGGGTGAAAATTCTGATTCGGATGCCAGGGTCGGCCCGGGGCGGGAGAATCTTCGCCGATACGAGCCGCTCGACGACATCGACCTCACGCTCGTGCGTCTGCTGCGCGACGACGCGCGCATCTCCAACGCGCGACTGGCCGAGGAGGCGGGTATCGCGCCGTCGACGAGCCTCACGCGGGTGCGTTCCCTCATCGAGCGCGGTGTCGTGCGCGGGTTCCACGCCGACCTCGACCCGCGGGCGTTGGGGCTCGGGCTCGAGGCGCTCATCAGCGTTAACATCCGGGTCGGGGCACGCAAGGCGATCTCGACCTTCTCCGACGAGATGCGGCGGCTGCCCGAGGTGGTGCAGGTGTTCTTCCTCGGCGGGGCGGAGGACTTCATCATCCACGTGGCCACCCGGGATACCGATCACGCGCGTCAGTTCGTGGTCGACAACCTCTCGGCGCATCCGTCGGTCGCCTCGACCCGGACCAGCCTGGTCTTCGAACACCACACCCCGGGCCTCAGTACCCCCGCCGATCCGGGATAATCGACCGGGTGAGCACCGACACCCCTCCCGCCCGAACGCCGCGCCGCTACTTCTGGTTCGTGCTGGTCATCGCTCTGGTGGTCATCGTGATCGACCAGGCGAGCAAGTGGTGGGCCGAAATGGCGCTCGGCGACGGCGAGGTGATCCCGGTGATCGGCGACCTCATCCGCTTCCAGCTCGTCTACAACCCGGGCGCCGCGTTCTCCATCGGCGAGGGGTTCACCTGGATCTTCACGATCCTCGCGGCCGCGGCCGTGGTCTTCATCGTCTGGTACGCCCGCCGCGCCAGTTCGATCGGCCTCACTCTGACCCTCGGCCTGCTGCTCGGCGGCGCGGCGACGCACCTCGGCGACCGGCTCTTCCGCGATCCGGCCTTCGCGCGCGGACACGTCGTCGACTTCATCGCGTACGGCAACCTCTTCATCGGCAACATCGCCGACATAGCGATCTTCGCCGGCGCCGTCATGCTGGTCGTGCTCACGGTGCGGGGCGCCCGAGCCGACGAGCGTGCCACCCCCGACGACGCCGCTTAGGCGCTCTCCCGCACCACCATGCGGGTCGGCATGATCTGCACGGGCTCCGGCTCTTCGCCGCGCAGCATCGCCAGCAGCATGTGCGCCATCGCCTCGCCCATCTCGACCGAGGGCTGGAAGACAGTGGTCAGCTCCACCTCGCCGCCGATCGCGACCGGGCTGTCGTCGAAGCCGACGACGGCGACGTCGCTCGGGATCGCCCGCCCGCGTTCGCGCAGCACCGACACGGCTCCGGTGGCCATGAGGTCGCTCGCGACGAACACGGCGTCGAGACCCGGCGACCGGTCGAGCAGCGAGCGCATGCAGCGCGCCCCGCTGGCCATCGAGAAGTCACCGCGAGCGACCAGGTCGGTGCGCAGCCCCGCTCGTTCCATCGCGCGCTGCCAGCCGGCCTCGCGGTCGATGCCGGCGGGCATGTCGGCGGAACCGGTGATCGTCGCGATGCGCTGGCGGCCCTGGTCGATCAGGTAGCGGGTGCCCATGTCGGCGGCGGCCACGTTGTCGACGTCGACGTAGTGGCTCGGCTGCTCGTCGGGGTGCAGCGGGCGGCCGCCGAAGACGACGGGCAGGCTGTGGCCGAGGCTGGCGAGGAAGTGGTTGCCCGAGTGGTGCGACACCACGAGCGCACCGTCGACGTTGCCGCCGAGCAGGTAGCGCACGGTCTTCTCCGACAGGGCGCCCGGGCTCGCGAACTGCAGGTTGAGCACGTAGTCACTGGGACGCAGGGCGCGGGCGATGCCGTCGACGATCGAGGCGAAGTACGGGTCGCCGAAGAACCGCGTGGTCTCCTCGGGCACGACGAGTGCGATCGCCATCGTCTGTCGGTTGGCCAGCGATCGGGCCATCCGGTTGGGCACGTAGTGCAGCTCGTCGATCGCGCGCGTGACGTTCGCGAGCACCTCGGGGCTCACCCTGGTCGACCCGTTGACCACGCGCGACACCGTCGACCGCGAGACGCCCGCCGCCGCGGCGACTTCTTCGAGCGTCGGCGGGAGCCGTCGCGACTGGGAGGTGCTCATGACCTCACTCTACAAAGAGCGGTTCGCGATGATGCGCTGGTACTCGAGGGCGCTGTCCTTGAGCGTGCGCTGCTGGGTGTCGTAGTCGACCCGCACGATGCCGAACCGCTTGTGGTATCCCCACGCCCACTCGTAGTTGTCCATGAGCGACCAGTAGAAGTAGCCGTAGACGTCGACGCCCTCGTCGATGGCGTCCTGGATCGCACCAAGGTGGAGGCGCAAGAACTCCGCCCGCTGCGCGTCGTGAACGGCGCCGTCCGGTGCGACCACATCGTCGTAGGCCGCGCCGTTCTCGGTGACGTAGAGCTTGACGGTGCTGCCCGTGTATTCGTCGTTGATGCGGTGCAGCAGGCGGGTCAGCCCCTCGGGCTGCACCTCCCAGCCCATCGCGGTGAGCGGCAGGTCGCGCAGCTTCCAGTAGATGCCCTCGGGCGCGGGGAACGGCGACCGCTTCGGGCGCTCCGACGGCGCGGCGGTCGACATCTCCTGTTCGACGGGATGAACCGTGAGCGCCTCGCCGTGGTAGTAGTTCACGCCGAGCGCGTCGATCGGTGTCGAGATGATGTCGAGGTCGCCCGGCTCGATGTACTTCTCGAGTCCCAGCCCGGCGAGGTCGTCGAGCACGTCGGCGGGGTACTCGCCGCGGAAGATCGGGTCGAGGAAGAACCGGTTGAACTGGCCGTCGATGCGGCGGGCGGCGTCGACGTCGCCCTCGTCGGCGGGGTCCACCGGGTCGGCCACGGTCAGGTTCAGGGTGATGCCGAGACCGAGGTTCGGGTCGAGCGCGCGCAACTCGCGCACCGCGAGTCCGTGCGCGAGCAGCAGGTGGTGACCGGCGGCGAGGCCGGCCTCGGTGTCCTGGCGACCCGGCGCGTGCTCGCCGCCGATGTAGCTGAGGAACGACGAGCACCACGGCTCGTTGAGGGTGGTGAAGTTCTCGACCCGATCGCCGAGCGCGGCGTGCACGTCGACGGCGTACTCGGCGAAGCGCAGCGCGGTGTCGCGGTTCGCCCAACCGCCCTTCTCCTCGAGGGCCTGCGGGAGGTCCCAGTGGTAGAGGGTCAGCCAGGGCTTGATGTTCTTCTCGAGCAGCGAGTCGACGAGGCGCGAATAGAAGTCGAGGCCCTTCGGGTTGACGGGGCCGCCGTCGGGCCGGATGCGCGACCATGATGTCGAGAAACGGTACGTCTGCAGACCCAGGTCGGCCATCATCGCCACGTCGGATTCGTAGCGGTGGTAGTGGTCGCAGGCCACCTCTCCGTCGTGTCCGTCGACGACGGCGCCGGGCAGCCGGGCGAAGGCGTCCCAGATGGAGTCGGTGCGTCCGTCTTCGTGGGCGGCACCCTCTATCTGGTACGCGGCGGTCGCCGCGCCGAAGAGGAAGTCTGCGGGAAAGGGATGAGGCACGGTCACTCCTTCGTGATCGGTTGGGTGAGAGCGCTCTCAGTCTACGTACGCGGAAGGCCCGCCGCCCCCGTTTTTCACCGGGCGGCGGGCCGACGCTGCTACTTCTTCGGGTTGTCGTCTCTGGCGGCCGCGCCCGGCTCGACCAGCGGCGCCGTCTGGCTGGCCGCCCTGTCGGCTTCGAGCGCCACCGCGGCGGCCGCGTCATCCGCATTCTCCTGAAGCGCCGACTTCGCTCGCAACGGAGGCGCCTTCAGGAAGAAGCTGAGAACGAAGGCGACCAGGATCACGGCGAGGGCGATCCAGAACACGGTGATCGCCGAGTTCGCGAAGCCCTCGAGGAAGGCGGCGCTCAGACGCGGGTCGGAGGTGTTGAGGAACGAGGTGTCGCCCGAGACGGAGCCGACGGCGGCGCCCGGGTTCTTCAGGATCTCGATGATCTGCGCGTTCGCCGGGTCGGCGGCGACTTTCGGATCGGAGAGTGCCGCGGTTATACCGTCCTGAATTCTCGTGGAGTCGAACGCCGTCGCGATGTTCAGCGGCCAGCGCGTGAAGATCACCGAGAAGATGACCGCTGTGCCCACCGTGCCGCCGATCTGGCGGAAGAACGTCGACGCGCTCGTCGCCACACCGATGTCGCGCGGCCCGACCGAGTTCTGGCTGGCGAGCGTGAGCGTCTGCATCAGCTGGCCGAGCCCGAGGCCGACGAACAGCATGCCGATCATGAGGAACCAGACGGGCTTGTCCGCGGTCGCGAAGGTGAAGACGAAGAAGCCGACCGCCACGAACGCCGTGCCGATGGTGGGGAACATCTGGTACTTGCCGGTGCGGGCGATCAGCTGGCCGCTCACGATCGACGAGATCATCAGGCCGAGGATCATCGGCAGCATGAGAAAGCCGCTCTCGGTGGGCGTCGCGCCGTTGACGACCTGCAGGTAGAGCGGAAGGGTCATCATCGCGCCGAACATGCCGAAGCCGACGAGCACGCCGAGGACAGTCGCCATCGAGAAGGTCGAGCTCTTGAACAGCTTGAGCGGGATGAGCGCGTCGTCGCCCATGAGCTTCTCGCTGAGGACAAACGCGGCCAGGCCGATCACGCCGATCACGTAGCAGGCGATGGAGCCGAGCGAACCCCAGCCCCACTCGCGGCCCTGCTCGGCGACGAGCAGCAGCGGCACGAGGCCGATGATGATCGTGGCGGCGCCCCACCAGTCGATGCGCACGGTGCGGCGCTCGTGCGGGATGTGCAGGAAGCGCAGCACGATAGCGAGCGCGGCGAGGCCGATCGGGATGTTGATCAGGAACACCCAGCGCCAGCCGGTCACGAACAGGATCTCGGGGGTGCCGGCGAAGAGTCCGCCGATGAGCGGGCCCACCACGCTCGAGACGCCGAAGACGGCGAGGAAGTAGCCCTGGTACTTGGCGCGTTCGCGCGGCGCGAGGATGTCGCCCATGATCGCGAGGGGGAGCGCCATGAGTCCGCCGGCGCCGAGGCCCTGGATGGCACGGAAGGCGGCGAGTTCGTACATCGAGCTCGCGAATCCGGCGGCGATCGAGCCGACGAGGAAGATGCTGATCGCGATGATGAACAGCGGGCGCCGGCCGAAGATGTCGCTGAGCTTGCCGTAGATGGGAGTCGAGATCGTGGCGAGGATCAGGTAGGCGGTGGTCACCCACACCTGCTGGCTGAGCCCGTCGAGGTCGTCGGCGATGGTGCGCATCGACGTCGACACGATGGTCTGGTCGAGCGACGACAGGAACATGCCCGCCATCAGTCCGAAGATGACGAACAGGATCTGCCGGTGGGTCATTACCCCGCCGGCGTCCTTGATCGCTTGGGCCTGCTGCTTGCCCTTGGAGTCGACGCGTGACATGGAACCTCTGAGTCTGTGATGGAAGTGTGTTAACGAAAACGCCGCCGCGGAGCGCAGTCCGGCGGCGGGCAGATTCTCGTCGGGAGAATTTTGCGTGGAGTGCAAAGTTACACCCACGGCAACGGCTGCGCAAGCTCGTAACCGTGAGAAGTCCTGCCGTACTGCTCGTACACTCGGAACGTGTGGCACACAGTCAGATTTCGAACTCCGGTCGTAGCAGCGCTCGCGCTCGTCGTCGTATGCGGCGTGGCGGGCTGCGCGGCTGAGGGAAGCGGTGTGGCGCCGACGGCCAGCAGCACGGCCCACCCGACCCCGTCGACAACCCCGACGCCCGAGCCGAGCCTCACGCCGGAGACCCCTCCCGCCCCCGTGGCGAGCGACGACCCCAGCAGCCTCTCGGTAGTGGTCAACAAGCTGCGTCCGCTGAACCCGGGCAATTACGCCCCGGCCGACCTCGTCGAGGTACCGGTGCCGTACGCCAACAAGCCGTTCCTGCGGCAGGAGGCATCGAACGCCGTCGTCGCGATGTTCCAGGCGTTCACCGCGCAGACCGGGTTGAGCATGCAGGCGCAGAGCGCGTACCGCTCCTACGACTCGCAGGTGTCGGTGTACGCGGGCTGGGTCGCCTCGAAGGGAAAGGCGGGCGCCGATCTCACCAGCGCGCGTCCCGGCCACAGCGAGCACCAGACCGGACTCGCGATCGACGTCAGTGCGCTGCCGGCGCAGTGCACATTGCAGGGCTGCTTCGCCGACACGCCCCAGGGCCAGTGGCTGGCGGCGAACGCCGCGACGTACGGATTCGTGCTGCGCTACCCGGACGGCGGCACGCCCGTCACCGGCTACGAGTTCGAACCGTGGCACTACCGGTATGTCGGGATCGCCACGGCCGCCGACTACGTGGCGTCGGGCGCGGCGACCCTCGAGCAGTATTTCGGGCTGCCCGCCGCCCCCGATTACGCCCCGTAGACACCGGTCGCCCACCGCGGCAACCACGATTCTTCTGCTCCGGCCCGACAATGGAGCTATGACCGGCGGAACCTACGAATTCGAGTCGTCGCTGTGGGCGTGGGAAGCGCGCAAAGAACTCTGGGTGTTCGCGACGCTGCCCGACGACGCGTCCGACGAGATCGCCGACCAGCCGCGGCCGCCGTCGGGCTTCGGCGCGGTGAAGGTGCGCGTGCGGCTCGGCGGGTCGACCTGGGAGACGTCGATCTTCCCGGGGGTCGCCGGCGACGCCTACGTGCTGCCGATCAAGAAGGCCGTGCGGGCCAAGGCGGGGGTCACCGTCGGCGACACCGTGGCGATCGGACTCGAGCTGATCTGACGCGGCCGCCCGTCGAGTAGGTCGCTCAGCGACCGTATGGAAACCCCGCCCGCCGTTCATGATTCAGGACGGATCGTGTGCCGCACGCAGCACGGCCGCGGAATCACGCGGCCGCGCACGGGGCTCGAGCCGAATCATCCTGAATCACGAATGCTCGGCGGGGTTTCGATACGGTCGCTGCGCGACCTACTCAACCGGCACGCCGTCTAGCCGGCGAGGGCTGCGTCGACGATCTCCTTCGCCTCGGCCTGCACCCTGGCGAGGTGCTCGGGGCCGACGAACGACTCCGCGTAGATCTTGTAGACGTCTTCGGTGCCGCTCGGCCGGGCGGCGAACCAGGCCTTCTCGGTGACGACCTTCACACCGCCGACGGCCGCGCCGTTGCCGGGCGCCTCCGAGAGGCGCGCGACGATCGGGTCGCCGGCGAGGGTCTCGGCGGTGATTGCCGATCCGTTCAGCTTGGCGAGCGCCGCCTTCTGCGTCTTGGTGGCGACGGCGTCGACGCGCTGGTAGACCGGGTCGCCGAACTGGGCGACCAGTTCTGCGTACAGCTCCGACGGGCTCTTGCCGGTGACCGCGCGGATCTCGCTCGCCAGCAGCGCCAGGAGGATACCGTCCTTGTCGGTGGTCCACACGGTGCCGTCCTTGCGCAGGAAGCTCGCGCCAGCGCTCTCTTCGCCGCCGAACGCCACCGAGCCGTCGATCAGTCCGGGCACGAACCATTTGAAACCGACCGGCACCTCCCAAAGTGTGCGGCCGAGCGACTCCGCGACCCGGTCGATCATCGAACTGGAGACGAGCGTCTTGCCGATCGCGGCATCCGAACGCCACTCGGGGCGGTGCGTGTAGAGGTACTGGATGGCGACTGCCAGGAAGTGGTTCGGGTTCATCAGGCCGCCGTCGGGGGTGACGATGCCGTGGCGGTCGGCGTCCGCGTCGTTGCCGGTGACGATGTCGTACTCGCTCTGGTGCGCGACGACCGACGCCATGACCGACGGGCTCGACGGATCCATGCGGATCTTCTCGTCCCAGTCGAGCGTCATAAACGGCCAGGCCGGGTCGACGAGCGGGTTCACGACGGTGAGGTCGAGGCCGTAGACCTCCTTGATGAGCTGCCAGTAGTTCACGCTCGCGCCGCCCAGCGGGTCGGCGCCGATGTGCAGGTTCGCCGCCTTGATCGCGTCGAAGTCGATGATGTTGGCCAGGTCGGCCACGTAGGCGCCGCGGTAGTCGTAGGTCTCCACCGCGCTCGGTTCCGCGCGCTTCACGTCGCCGCTGCCGTTCGCGATGATCTCGTTGGCGCGGTTGGCGATCCAGCCGGTGGCGTCGCTGTCGGCCGGTCCGCCGTGCGGGGGGTTGTACTTGAAGCCGCCGTCGCGGGGCGGGTTGTGGCTGGGGGTGATGACGATGCCGTCGGCCAGGTCGTCGTCGCCGTGATCGCGGTTGTAGACGATGATCGCGAGGCTGAGCGCGGGGGTCGGCACGTAGTCGTCGAACTCGTCGACGAGGGCGCGCACGCCGTTCGCGGCGAGAACCTCGAGCGCGGTGGTCTGGGCCGGGCGGCTCAGAGCGTGGGTGTCGCTGCCGATGAAGAGCGGGCCGGTGATTCCCTGCCCGGCGCGGTACTCGACGATCGCCTGCGTGATGGCCTCGATGTGGGTTTCGTTGAACGCCGCATCGAGCGAGGAACCCCGGTGGCCACTCGTGCCGAACACGACCTTCTGGTCGGGGTTCGTGACATCCGGAACTTTCGAATAATAGGCAGCGACGAGTTCTTCGACGTTGATCAGATCGGATTCCTGGGCGGGCAGACCGGCACGTGTTGTCATGCTGCTTAGTCTTGCACTCGAAGATTCGGATGTCGCGGGCCAAGGTCAGCACATAGTCGCGGGTCCGCCCGTCCGCTCCGTAAAGTTCAGGACCGGACGAGCGACGCGCCTGCGCTCGGCGCTGCCGAGGGAACCGCTATAGAGCCCGCAGGACGGCTACCCGTCGGGCGTATACGCCTTCATGGATGCCGATAAATGGCGGAAGGTGGTCCCAGCCGTGTATCAGGCCGGGAAGAACGTGAAGTTCCGCATCCACCCCGGCTTTCCACAGTTTTTGCGCGTAAGCGGTTGTTTCGTCACGGAAGATGTCCAGGGATCCGACCTCGAGATAAGCGGGCGCCAGTGCGGCGAAATCGGTCAATCGGGCCGCCGCAATAGTCGCCGGCACGTCTGCAGAGCCGCGGGCATCGCCGAGCACGCCATCCCATT
Organism: Conyzicola nivalis; assembly: GCF_014639655.1. Lineage (NCBI taxonomy): Bacteria > Bacillati > Actinomycetota > Actinomycetes > Micrococcales > Microbacteriaceae > Conyzicola > Conyzicola nivalis. Next base: position 2,242,188 of record NZ_BMGB01000001.1, on the reverse strand, counting down.
GCGCCCGGTTGTCCGAGTACATGCTTCCAACCACCGGCGCGAGCGCGGGATCGGGATCTACCGTGCGGTCGTCCAGCTGGGGATAGATCAGGATCTGTCGCGCCAACCGCACACCCGCCGACCGGGCCATGATCGCCGCCGAAGCGGCGAGGCCACCGCCCGCGCTTTCGCCCATGACCGCGATCCGGGCGGGATCGACTCCGAGGGTCTCCGCGTGCCCGACGAGCCACATCAGGCCCGCGAACACGTCTTCACCAGCCTTCGACCCGGGAAACTCGGGTGCGAGGCGGTACTCGACGGAGAGGAAGGGCACGCCCGAACTGGCGACGAACTGCGCGATGAACGGCGCGAACATCGATACGGCGCCGGCGACCCGGCCGCCTCCGTGCGCATGCACGACTGCGGCGGTTGCCCCCGCCGCGGGGGTGGACGGCGAGAACCAGTGAAGATCCACCGAGGCCTCATCAGCCGACTCGGTCGTCAATACGCGGTGTTCGACTTCTGGAGGCATTGGAAGAGACTCGGTAAATGCCGCGTACATCTCCGTGGTCGCTGCGCGGAACGCCAGCAAGTCTCCGGGTTCGCGCGCCTCTGCGGGGTTCTCGCTCATAAAAGCACCGAGCGAGGCGAAGAGTTCTGGATCGATGGTCAGGCCGGGCATCACGAGCGGGGTGCGAGTTCGACGCCGAGCTGGCGCATCGTCTCGAGGTTGTCGTACTGCACCCACTCCTCGGCGAGTTTGCCGTCGTCGTCGTAGCGGAACATGTTGATCAGCGCCAGCGTGAACTTTCCGCCGTGTGGCTGGATCGTGCCGTACGGCGACGGCTCGAACGGCCCGTCGAAGGTGCCGCCCATCTCCGTGCGGCATCCGACGAGGGATCCGGATGAGACGATCTCGTAACGTTCGCAGTAGAAGCCGCTGAACGCCGCCCGCATCTGCGAGAAGAACACTTCGAGGCCCGCGAAGTCGAGTTCGACACCGGGGCCGTGGAACGTGAAATCTTCGCTGAAGTACTCCCGCAAGACGGCGGGGTTTTCCTGAGCGATGGCATCGCGGCCAATCTGTACGAGCGCACGCGAGCGCTCCTCGTAGCGGGTGTCATCGGGCTCGATGAAATTAGACATGGTTTTCCTTACGGTTGTTGATGATGGCGCTCTTCTCGACGCTCAATGCGGGCGTACGAGGGCCACTTCTGCAACCGTAAAACCTGAAGTCGACTTCAGGTCAAGCTCGGCGATGGAGATATCTAGGAACTCAAGTCAGTCCGGTGTTTTACGCTTAGGCCTCTGGCCGCGAAGTAGGCGTCGTCTTCGTCGGCACGGACGAAGATCTCACTCGCGGTTCCGATCGAAACTGCCTCGGTATAGGCGGCTACCTTCGCGGAAATCAGCTCGAGAGCGTCATTCAGAGCAGCCATTTTGGCCCTCACCTCTTCTTCGTGATGCTGCAGCAACTTCAAGCGCTCGCCCTCGTTGCCGGCGCCAGCCCTCACCATCTCGGCATAGCGGGCGATCTCGGGCAAGGGCATCCCTGAAGCGCGCAAGCGTTGACAGATGCCGATCCAGGCGAGGTCGTCAGACGAGAAACCGCGGCGACCCCCCGCACTGCGCTGGGGAGGCGGAAAGAGGCCCTGACGCTCGTAGAAGCGGAGCGTATCGACGCTGAGGCCAGTGCGCGCACTGACCTCTCCGATGGAGAGGAGATCGTGAACGACGGGCATAAGACCAGATTACGACTGCACATGCCTGTGTGCCCCCCAACCGTCGAGTCGCCAGGTGGGCAGGTTAACAGGTGCGGAACGTGGTGGGGAGTCACGGCTCGAGAACCCTGGATCGGAAGAAAACGGTGCTTCAGTTCGCGTTGGTATTCAGCACGAACTGAACCACCGTTCGACGGATCGGCTAGCTCTTCTGCCAGTGTGGCGGGCGTTCGAGAGCGGCAGGAAGGACGGTGGTGTAGTCGCCCCGGGCCGCCGCGATCTGCGCTTGCGTGAGGAAAAGCGCTTTCGATAGGTCGGCGCCTCCGAGCCGCGCGTCGCGTAGGTCCGCACCCAGCAAGTCGACGCCCGCGAGGTCGGCGTGCCGCAGGTCAGCGGCGATGAGGTACGCGCCCCGGAGATCGGCTCCGCAGAGACGAATCGAGCGCAGGTCGCGGCCGACCAGGTCTGCTGAGGGGCGCAGGTCGGCGTGGGCAGCGGTGTCATAGCCGCCGCGTGCCTCCTCGCTTACTTCGATCAATGCTCGCCGCACGTTCGTGCGGATGCTCTCGACGTCGGACGCGAGGACTTCCGATACGTCACCGTGGAGGATCCGCAGGATCTCGCTTCTGAGCTGGGCCGCCGACTCCGAGGCTTCGGTGGTCGTCGCGCGCTCGGCGGCCTCGACGAGGTACCAGAGCATCTCGTGCAGCTGCCGCACGACGGCGAAGGTTGTGAACATCTCGGCGCTGCTGTCGGGACGCTCTCTCCAGCTCGTTCCACCGAAGATGTCCTGCGACACATATTGGCCCGCACCGAAGCAATCGAAGACGGTGCATCCGCGAAAGCCTCGCGTCCGCAGGGACTCGTGGATGGAGCAGGAGAAATCGTCTGCCAGATTCAGGCAAGGGGTGCCCGCCGGCTTGTCGATCGGGAAATCGGCGGATCTCTGGAACCCGAAGGCGGTGCAGCAGAGTGCGAAGCAGTCGGCGCACTTCGCGCGAAGAGTTGAGCGGTCGTCAGCGGTCGCGTCGGAAGGGTCGATGGACGTCATTGTGGGAAGGTCTTTCTCGTGTGGTTTCGACGGGGGCCGGGGTGCGGGGAGCTCCGCTGGGAGCTCCTTTTCCGGCGCACGAAATCACCACCCCTCGACGGAGGAGCGAACTGGTGTCGCTGAAGGGCCTCTGGGTCACAGAGAGAAAGAAAGGTTCACTGAGGTCAGGGTACTGCTGAGAGTGATCGGGCTTCAAGGAGATCCGGCGCGCATGTCGTCCGACAGGGTGCGCGGGTCATCATCGCGATGGATGCCCGGTGTCCACCCCGCAGATACCGTAGGGAGATGACGATCACGAGCGGCCCGACGCGGGTCGCCCCGTCACGGACCCTGGTGCGCGGCATTCTTCTCGGCTCTGTCTGCGGACTCGCGGGCGGCTCACTGGCGGTGGTCGTCGGCGGCGTGATGTCGGCGTTCTCCAGCGGACTCTACGTTGTGTTCTTCGCCGCGCTTCTAACAATTCCGGCGGCGTTCGTCGGCGCCGTCGTCGGAGCGGGCGCGGGTCTGGCGGGTGCCGCCGTTGCCGTCGTGGTGCTGATGGCCGCCACGCGCCTGCCCCGGCTGACAGCGCGAGGGCGCAAGACCGCGGCATCCTGCGGCGCCGCGCTCGGTTCCGCGGGAGCGATCGCGACTGCGGCGGTCCTGTACGCGCCCGTTCCCGGTCTAGAACTTGTGCTGCTGTGGATCGTGACACCGATCGCTGGCGGAGTGGCGGCCCGCATCGCATGGCGCAATATCGACGCGCTCGTGCGGGACCCGGCCGTTCCGGTGCGCGAGCGCTGGGCATGGCGCGTGCTGCTGCTCGGTTTCGTGGTCGGAATCGCCGCCCTCATCCTGTCGATCGTGCTGCTGGCCGACCCGTTCTGGTGGAGCTGGGACGGCCCACCGCGCGGTCCCGAGCTGACGGCCGCCCTTGTCGCCCTCGTTGTGGTCGCCCCGACCGCCGCTGTGTTGCTCTCCGTCGGGGCCTGGCTCGGAGCGCGTAAGAACGCCGAACCCCCGGTCGAGGCGGCACTGGTGTTGGTCGCTGTGCTGTTCATCCTGACCGTGTTCGGCGCTTCGGGCCTCTCGCCGACCCGGGATAGGGCGGATAGTCCGCCGACTCCGTCGCACTATCCGGCCTCACCCGCAGACCCGATCCCGTCGGAGACACCCTTGCCAGCGCTCGTCGAGCCGCCGCCGCCCGAAGAGGCATCGACCCTTTTCACCGCCGCCGACATCACAGCGGCGAGCCAAGCGCAGGTCGACGGCACCATCGCCGCGGTCGGGCCTATCGACGATCCCGTGATCCCCGCGGGCACGACGAGCTTCCCGGTGTCGATCGGGGGCTGCGGCAATCTCGCGGGCGGGGCCGTGATGTTCGAAGTGTGGTTTCTCGTCGACGACCTGCGGGGCGGATTCGCTCGGGCGCGCGACGCCTGGCTCGCTCAGGGCTTCGTCTCCGACCAGGCAACCACCGAAGCCGGCGACGTCGAGGTGGTCGGCACCCCGGACTCCCCGATACGACGGATGACCCTCGAGAACAAGGAGGGCACCGTGAAGTTCACCGTGCAGAGCGTGTGCGTCGCCGGACAGGACTACTGAGGCGGGTCGCGGGCGCGGCACCCTAAACTCGTCAGCATGCCCGCTGACGCCCACGCCCCCGACGAGACCTACAGCTATCTCGGCCCGGCCGGCACGTTTACCGAGGCGGCGCTCGCGCAGGTCACCGCGGCGCAGGGCAAGAACTGGCGCCCGGTGAACAACGTGGGTGAGGCTCTGAACGACGTGGTCGCCGGGCGCAGCATCGCCGCCATGATCGCCATCGAGAACTCGATCGAGGGCGGCGTGAGCGCGACGCAGGACGCGCTGGCCACCATCCCCGACCTGCGCATCGTGGGCGAGTACCTGGTTCCCGTCAACTTCGTTCTGGTGGCCCGCCCGGGAACGACGCTCGCCGACGTATCCATCGTCAACGCGCATCCTGTCGCCTACGGCCAGACGCACCTCTGGCTCGACAAGAACCTGCCCGGCCACGGCCACATCCCGGCGAGCTCGAACGTGGCGGCGGCCGCGAACCTGCTGCTGCACGACCACGCCAACGCGGCGGTCGCGCCCCCCGGCATCACCAAGCACTACGACCTCGACGTGCTCGCGACCGAGATCGGAGACAACCCGAACGCCGTCACCCGGTTCGTGCTGGTGAGCCGCACGGTCGCTGTGCCCGACCGCACCGGCTCCGACAAGACCAGCATCATCGCCGAGCTTCCCGACGACAAGGCCGGACGCCTGCTCGAGATGCTCGAGCAGTTCGCCACCCGCGGGGTCAACATGAGCCTGATCGAGTCGCGTCCGATCGGCGACGCCCTCGGACGCTACCGGTTCATCATCGACCTCGACGGCCACATCCACGACGAACGCGTGGCCGACGCGCTGCTCGGGCTCAAGCGATTCAGCCCCAATGTGATCTTCCTCGGCAGCTACCCGCGCGCCGACAAACTGGCGATCGAGGTGTCGACGCGCTACGGAGACGACAGCTTCCTCGAGGCGCGGGAGTGGCTGAACGGGTTGATGAACTAGAACGAACCGGCGGGCACCCGCACGGTCAGCGCGCCGGGGTCGACCCAGGAGTGCACCGACTTCGCCTCGCCGAACTCGTCGCCGTCGAGCTGGAACTGCTGCGGTGTCTCCACGGTCATCCGCAGGTCTTTGCCCCTGAGGTACACGACGTCCTTCACGTCGCGTGACAGGTCGATGATGCGGCGGCCGAGCGCGCTCTTGCGCAGCACACCGTTCTCCCACGCCAACTTGTTCCACACATTGAGCCAGCCGAACGGCCCGCGCGGACGCAGCGCCACGAAGTCGAGAATGCCGTCGTCGGGCCGGGCGTCGGGGATGAGCAGGATGCCGCCGGGAAGCTTGCCGCAGTTGCCGATGATGATGGTGTGCACGTTGACGCTGCGCTCCGTCTCGCCGTCGATGCTCACACGCAGCTTCACCGGCTTGATTTCGGGGAGCGACCGGCCGATGGCGTCGACGTAGGCGAGCCAACCGACCGCCTTCTTGAGCTTCGGGCTGGTCTTCGCGATCATCTTCGCGTCGAGCCCGAGGCCGGCCATCACGAGGAACACGTGCTCTTCGACGTCGCCGTTGTCGCGCACGATCGACGCGAGCCCGAGGTCGATTGTGCGGTCGACGCCGGTGAAGGCCGTGGCGACGGTCTCGGCGAGGTTGCCGAACGGGATGTCGAGGTTGCGGGCCAGCAGGTTGCCCGTGCCGGAGGGAAGCAGCGCCATCGCGACGCCGGTGTCGCGTAGCCCCTCGGCCACGGCGCGCACCGTGCCGTCGCCGCCCGCGGCCATCACCATGGTCGCGCCGCGCCTGATCGCCTCGGCGACGAGAAGCTGGCCGGCGTCCTCCACGGTCGTCGCGAACCACAGGGTGCGGCGCCAGCCGGCCTCCTTGGCGGCCGAGGCCACCACCGTTTCGAGGGCAAGGATGTCTACCTTGAGCGGGTTGTAGATGACCGCCGCGCGTCGGTTCGGCGATCGCTTCGGGGTGGGCACGGCTCTCACCGTACGGCAACGCTGCCGATGCCGTTTGGAATCGCGCGCAAACTAGACTGGCCGGGTGATTGATCCACAGATTCTGCGCGAAAACCCCGAAATCCTCCGTCGTTCGCAGGAGGCGCGCGGTGCGTCTGTCTCTCTGGTGGATGACGCGGTCGCCGCCGATTCCCGCCGCCGCGAGTCGATCGGCGAGTTCGAGAACCTCCGCGCCGAGCAGAACGTGTTCGGAAAGACGGTCGCCGCGGCCCCGAAAGACGAGAAGCGTGCGCTGGTCGCCCAGGCTCAGGAACTGGCGGCGCGAGTCAAGGTGGCCCAGCAGGCGACGGTCGAGGCCGAGGCGCAGTTCACGCGCACCGTCGGCGCGATCGCCAACCCCATCATCGACGGCGTGCCCGCCGGCGGCGAAGAGAACTTCACCACCCTCCGCGAGGTGGGCGAGAAGGCGAGCTTCGACTTCGAGCCGCGCGACCACGCCGAACTCGGCGAGATGCTCAAGGCGATCGATATCACCCGCGGCACCAAGGTGAGCGGCAGCCGCTTCTACTTCCTGCGCGGCGTCGGCGCCCGCCTCGAGCTGGCGCTGATGAACATGGCGCTCGACAAGGCGCTCGCCGAAGACTTCGTGCCGCTGATCACGCCCACGCTCGTGCGGCCCGAGATCATGGCGGGCACCGGCTTCCTCGGCGAGCACGCCGACGAGATCTACTACCTGCCGGCCGACGACCTCTACCTCACCGGCACGAGCGAGGTGGCGCTCGCCGGATACCACTCCGACGAGATCCTCGACCTGAGCGACGGGCCGCTGCGCTACGCAGGCTGGAGCACCTGCTACCGCCGCGAGGCCGGTTCCGCGGGCAAGGACAACCGCGGCATCCTCCGCGTGCACCAGTTCAACAAGCTGGAGATGTTCAGCTACGTGCACCCCGACCTCGCCGAGGCCGAGCACGACAAGCTCGTCGGATTCCAGGAGTCGATGCTGCAGGCCTGCGGGCTCAGCTACCGCGTGATCGACGTGGCAGCCGGCGACCTCGGCTCGAGCGCCGCCCGCAAGTTCGACATCGAGGCCTGGGTTCCCACCCAGGGCACGTACCGCGAGCTCACCTCGACGAGCAACTGCACCACGTACCAGGCGCGCCGCCTCGACATCCGGTTCCGGGGCGAGAACGGCAAGACCACGCCGGTCTCGACCCTCAACGGCACGCTCGCCACCACCCGTTGGCTGGTGGCGATCCTCGAGACGCACCAGAAGGCCGACGGCTCGGTCGTGGTGCCCGAGGCGCTGCGCCCCTACCTCGGCGGACTCGAGATCTTCGAGCCGGTCGACCGATGACGCCCGACCAGGCGATGACGTCCGACCGCTGGCTGGTCGCGCTCGACATCGACGGCACCGTTCTGCACGAGGACGGAACGCTCGGCGACGACGTGCTCGAACAGGTCACGCGCACTAGCGCGATCGGCCACGAGGTGATGCTCGCGACGGGGCGTTCGGTCGCGATGACCCTGCCCGTGCTCGACCGGCTCGGCATCACGCCCGACTACCTGGTCTGCTCCAACGGCGCGATCACCCTGAAGCGCGACGCCGACGCACCCGCCGGCTACTCCCGCCACTTCGTCGAGACCTTCAACCCGGGGGAGGTGCTGTCGACCATCAAGTCGAACCTCTCCGCCGCGCACTACGCCGTGGAAGACGAGACCGGGCTGTACCGCTTCACCGGCTTCTTCCCCGACGGCACGCTCGGCGCCTCGAGCGTGAAGGTCGAGTTCGAGGAGCTGCTCACCCACGAGGCGACCCGCGTCGTGGTGATCTCGCCCGAACACGACATCGAAGACTTCCTCTCCGTCGTCGAGCGCATGGGCCTGCACAAGGTGAGCTACAACGTCGGCTGGACCGCCTGGCTCGACATCGCGCCCGACGGCGTCAACAAGTCGACCGCGCTCGAGCGGGTGCGCGCGTTGCTCGACATCCCTCGCTCGCGCGTGATGGCGGTCGGCGACGGACGCAACGATATCGAGATGCTCGAATGGGCGTCCGCCGAGGGCCGTGGTGTCGCGATGGGACAGGCGCCGGCCGAGGTCGTCGCCGCGGCGAACGAAACCACCGAGACCGATCTGAACGCGGGCGTCGCCCGGGTTCTCGAGACGTTGTGACCGGGTTTACCGCGCCGCAGGCTTATATTCAGGGTTGAAGGTTGCCGGTCGGTTACACTCGGGACTTGGTTTCTCCTGGAGGGCTGTCCGAGCGGCCGATGGAGCCAGTCTTGAAAACTGGTGATGTGAAAGCATTCGTGGGTTCGAATCCCACGCCCTCCGCGTCTATGTCTTCACCCCGTTCTATTACCGAAGGGATCTGAGATGAGTGACCTTCGTCCTCGATCAAACAGGTCGGCTACCGCGGCCGGGATCGCCCGTCACGGCCGCCTCAAAAAGTCGAGCCCGTGGCCGACCATACTCAAGTTCGTGGGCGCCGCCCTCGTCGTGGTTCTCGTCAGCGGAGCATCCGTCGGCGCACTGGTCTTCTCCCAGATCAAAGACTCCATCACCACCGTCTCCCTCGTCGGCGAGACCGAGGGTCCGCCGCCGAGCATCGGTGCGTTCGATGGCGGATTCAACATTCTCATCGTCGGTAGCGACAAGTGCGAAGACGATTCCGGATGCGACGGACGAGGCGACGCAAACCTCAACGACGTCACCATGCTGCTGCACGTCTCCGAAGACCAGACCAACGCGGTCGCCGTGAGCTTCCCCCGCGACCTCGTCGTGCCGATCCCGTCATGCCCGCAGGCCGACGGCACCGGAACGAACTCGGCGATGTCGGCGCGCCCCATCAACGAGACGCTCTACTACGGCGGACTTCCCTGCACCGTGCTGACCGTCCAGGCGCTCACCGGGCTCGACATCCAGTTCGCGGGCCTCATCACCTTCAACGGTGTCATCCAGATGTCCGACGCCGTCGGTGGAGTCGACGTCTGCGTGGACGCGCCGATCAAGGACCGCTACACCGGACTCAACCTTCCCGCCGCCGGCACCTACACGCTGAGCGGCGCCGACGCGCTCGCCTTCCTGCGCACCCGCCACGGCGTGGGCGACGGCAGCGACCTCACCCGCATTTCTTCGCAGCAGGTCTACCTGTCGTCGCTGGTGCGCACGCTCAAGAGCAGCGAGACGCTCGGCGACCCGCTGAAGATCTACAACCTGGCCAAGGCCGCGACGGCGAACATGACGCTGTCGCAGGGCTTCTCGAACCTCGACACTCTCGCGTCGATCGCGCTCGCCCTCAAAGACATCCCGCTGGAGTCGGTGACGTTCGTGCAGTACCCGGGCACCACCGGAGCCGACGGCGTCTACTCGGGCAAGGTCGCGCCGGTGAAGGCGAAGGCTCAGGAGCTGTTCGACCTGATCAAGTCGGATACGCCGTTCGCCCTCGCCGCGGTCGGCGACGACAAGGGGTCGACCATCGACCCCAACGCGCCCGTGGCCGATCCGGCTACGCCGGACCCGGCCGCGACCGCCGACCCGTCGGCTGCCGCCACAGCGACGGCCGCTCCCGTGGAGACCCTCGACATCACGGGGCAGACGGCTGCCGACTACACCTGCTCGAAGTCGTTCTCGGGTAAGTAATCGGGCCACGCGCGTGGGCCATTGTGGGGCCGCGTACAAACCGGTCGCCGCAATTGGCTATGATTGCTGACGAACAACTAGGGAGACGTCGCATAGTTCGGCCTAGTGCACCACCCTGCTAAGGTGGAGTACCCTAACGGGTACCGAGGGTTCAAATCCCTCCGTCTCCGCACTTCAAACCCGCTAGATCGCCTAGATCTAGCGGGTTTTTGCGTTTCCGACTTCGCGACCTCACCCGCACGCCGTCAGGCCTCGGGCGGTGAGGGTTTTCGCCTGGCCGCGCCCGCTCGAAAACTGAGCGGGGACTCCCCGACGTGCCGCTTGAACGCCGTACTGAACGCGCTCTCAGAGGAATAGCCGAGTTCGAGCGCGAGCGGGCGGATGCGGGTGTCCGCCGCGCGGAGCGCCTTCTGGGCGATCAGCATGCGCCAATCGATGAGGTACGACAGCGGGGGAGTGCCGGCGGTCTGGCGGAACCTGAGGGCGAACGTGGAGCGGGACATGGACGACGCGCTCGCGAGGTCCTCCAGGCTCCACGCTTTGCCGGGTTGCTCGTGGATCAGTGCGAGCGCGGGGCGGAGGCGTTCGTCGGCGAGAAGCTTCAGCCAGCCGGCGGGCATGTCCCCGTCGTGCATGAACCCGCGCACGACGTCGAGCACCAGAAGCTGACCGTACTGTCGGATCGCGAAGTCGGAACCGACGCGGTTCGACAGGATCTCTTCGAACAACCGTTGCACGTGACCCCGCAGTTGGGGTCCGACCGAGCTCGCCTGTCCGACGTGCAGTACCGGGGGCAGCGCCCGAAGCAGCAGGTGCCGACCCGTCGCGTTCAGTTCCACGCGGCCGCCGATGAGCACGTCGGCATCGTCCGCGTTCGCTTCGCGGTCGTCGATCGCCGATCCCGACGCGGGCGGCTCCACCAGCGTCGGCGTCTCGTCACCGATGCCACCCTCGAGGGTCAGCCGCGAGCGGCCGTTCAAGACCGCGACGTCTCCCTGCCGCAACTCGATCGGCTCGGCCAGACCGTCGGTGTCCAGTCGCGCGCTACCCCGTACGACCGCGATGAACTTGAGGTCGTCGGCGATGCGGCTGTCAGTACGCCAACGCCCGCGCACCGCGGATCCGCCGGAGACGACGCTTTTGACCTCGATGAGGTCGAGGATCTGGGAGAGGCGATCGGCGGGCATAACTGGACTATAGAGCATAAAAAACGGATGTCTGATTATTCATAATCTGGTTTTCGAGGGGCAGGCTGGGACGAGCGCCAAAAGGCGCCCACCAACGCGTACATCGAAGGATTACCCCACAACATGAACGACCCCATGATCGCCCTCGTCACCGGGGGCAACAAAGGAATCGGGCGCGAAATCGCCGCCCAGCTCGCAGACCTCGGTCACACCGTCGTCATCGGCGCGCGGAGCCTCGAGCGAGGCGAGGTCGCGGCCGCGGAGCTGCGCGCGGCCGGCGGCGACGTCACCGCTGTCGCCCTCGACGTCACCGACACCGCTTCCGTTCACGCCGCCGCCGACACGATCCGCCGCCGGTTCGGTCGCCTCGACGCCCTGATCAACAACGCCGGCATCAGCCACCGGCCTGGAGCGGACTTCGCCGGCCAGTCGCCTCGGTCCGCCGACGTCGAGCACGTGCGCTTCGTTTTCGAGACGAACGTGTTCGGGGTCATCACGGTCACCAGCGCCTTCCTGCCGTTACTACGTCGGTCGACCGTTCCGCGCATCGTGAACGTCTCCAGCAGCGCTGGCTCCTTGACCGCCATCTCCGACTTCGCGAACACCGACCCGATCGCGCTCGGATACGTTCCTTCCAAGACCGCGCTCACGGCCGTCACCATGATGTACGCCCGCGACCTGATCGGGGAACGCATCCTGGTGAACGCCGTCTGCCCCGGCTTCGTCGCGACCGACCTGAACAACCACAGGGGCGTTCGCACTCCCGCCGAAGGAGCTGCGTCCGCGGTGCGCATGGCGACGATCGACGCCGACGGACCCACCGGCACCTTCACCGACGACGACGGCCCCGTCGCCTGGTAGGCGCTGGCTCGTCGAGGGCGATCTCGAGGTCATCCCGTGCCTCGGGTCACCCTGCCGCACGACATCAAGGTCTGAGCGATCAGCCGCCGACGTGGATTCCGGGGCGCTGCTTCGGGTCCTTCTCCGCCTCGCGCAGAATCTCGCGCACGAGCGGCGCGGTGTCGCCCCGGCCCAGCAGTAGGTACTTGAACAGGTACGCGATCGGATTGCCCTCAGCCCACTCGAAATGGCACTGGGGCCGCACTCCCGTCGCCTCCTGCAGCGCGAGCAGGGTGGCGGCGATGGTGTTGGGCACCACCGCGCTGTCGATGCGGAGGATCAGGAACTCGCCCACTTCGACACCGCGCACGTTGAGCGTCTGGCGGAACGTCGACGGGTCGACCACGTCCACCTCGAGGAAGAGCACCTTCGAGGTGGACGGCACGGGGTTCATGCCCCGCTGCGAGGCCTCCTTCTCGGCGTATTCGTCGGCGTGCCCGGTCTGGCGGCGGTTGGCGATGAGGTTCAGCTGACCGTCGACGGAGAGGGCCTCGGCGATAAGCCGCCGTGCAGTCGCGTTGAACTCCACCCGCTCGACGCGCAGCTCGGTGGCGCGATACGCGCGCGAGATGATCGAGACCGTGATGATGCCGGCGATGAACAGGCTCGAGATGGCGATACCGTCGGGCTTCTCGATCACGTTCGCGAGCAGCGCGTAGATCAGCACCGCGGTGAGCACCGAGAAGCCGAAAGTGGCGCGGCGTTCGCGCTTGCGCACCGCCGCGATGGTGACCGCGACCGCCCCGGACACCATCATGGCGAGGATGCCGGTCGCATACGCTCCGGCCTGCGCGTTGACGTCGGCGTTGAAGGCGATCGTGATGATGATGCTGATGCCGGTGTAGACGAGCACGACCGGCCGGATGGCCTTGCTCCACTCCGGCGCCATGCCGTACGACGGCAGGTACCGGGGGACGATGTTGATCAGTCCCGCCATCGCCGAGGCCCCGGCGAACCAGAGGATGAGCACGCTGCTGATGTCGTAGACGGTGCCGAAGCCTTCCCCGAGATAGAGGTGCGCAAGGTAGGCGAGGGCGCGGCCGTTGGCCTCCCCGCCCTCCTCGAACTCCTCCGCGGGGATGAGCACCGTGGTGACGACGCTGGTGGCGAGCAAGTAGGCGCTCATGATGACCGCCGCCGTGGTGAGCAGTTTGCGGGTGTTGCGCACGCGCGACGCGAGCACCTGGAACTCGGTGAAGCCGTCGGACTTGACGAGCGGCATCATGCTCACGCCGGTCTCAAAACCGGAGAGCCCCAGCACGAGCAGGGGAAACGCGAAGACCGCGGTTCTCGCGACGTCGCCGAAGTTACCGCTGCTGGCGGTCAGCCGCTCGAGCCAGTTCTGCAGACTGCCCGGTTCGGCGACGATGGCCGCGATCGAGACGCCGATCACGATGGCGTTCAGTAGAAGGAAGACCGCGACGAGCGGAATGGCGACGTTGACGGCCTCGTTGAAGCCGAGCAGGAAGACGCCGCCGAGAACGAGCAGCAGAATCACGGTGACGATCACGTTCGCGCCGCGCAGCGCCTCGGGCACGAACGGGTTCTCGAGCAGGTGCACGGTCGCGTCGGCACTGGACAGCGTGATGGTGATGATCCAGGATGTCGCGACGAAGCCGAGCAGCACGAGGACGAAGATCTTCCCCCGCCAGAACGGAAGCAGCTTCTCGAGCATTGCCACCGAGCCCTGGCCGTGCGGGCTCTGCTTCGCGACGCGGCGGTACATGGGGAGCATGCCGAACAGCGTGAGCACCACGATGAGCAGAGTCGCGACGGGGGAGAGCGCGCCTGCCGCGAGTACGGCGATCGCCGGCAGGTACGACAGCGTCGAGAAGTAGTCCACGCCGGTGAGCGTCATCACCTTCCACCACGAGTGCGTCTGGTTCTTCTCGCCCGCCTCCGGTCCGGCCGGCGCCACCTTGTTGGCCAGCAGCCACTTACCCAGTGGACTCGGCTCGGTATCCCGCTTCGTCTGTCGCAGCGAGACGACCTCGGGGATCGCGTCGGAAGGTGTGGTCACGAGGCACGACACTACTCGCGCCGCGACAACGCGCACGCATAGACTTCTATCTATGGTTACCGGAGGATCCACCGCCGAGCTGCGATTGCTCGCGGATCCGACGCGGGCGCGCATCATGTCGCTCATTCTGGAGGGCGCGGAGGGGCGTGCGCTCGTCGGTCACCTGGCCGTCGAACTCGGGTTGCGGCAACCCACAGTGAGCCACCACGTCAAGGCGCTCTTCGACGAGGGATTGCTCGAACGCGAGCCCGAGGGTCGAAATGTCTGGTACTCGGTCAGCCCCGAGCAGATCGACCGGGTGACGGACGTGCTGCGGTCAGAGCTCCCGCCCGCGATCGCCCCCGACGTGCTCGAGCGGATCTCCGCCGACCTCGCCGGTCGCTTTGCCGGCACCTTCGCGCCCGAAACCGTCGAGCGCTACGTTCGAGAGAGCCACGGGCTGCTGGCGGATCAGTCGCACATCACCCGCAATCTCCCGTCGCTAACGTCGAGGTTCGCGGCGGACAGGCTCTCGGCGCTCGCCGCGTCCGCCCTGCCCGACGGGGAGGGCGTGCCCGAGGTGCTGTTCGTCTGTGTGCAGAACGCGGGCCGCTCGCAGATGGCCGCCGGCATCCTCCGCCATCTCGCCGGAGACAGGGTCAGCGTGCGCACCGCCGGTTCCGCGCCGGCGAGCGCCGTGCGGTCCGTCATCATCTCCGCTCTCGACGAGATCGGGGTGCCGATCGGAGGCGAGTACCCGAAACCGCTCACCGACGACGTCGTGCGCGCAGCCGACGTCGTGGTCACGATGGGCTGCGGCGATGCCTGCCCGGTCTACCCGGGCCGTCGCTACCTCGACTGGGACCTCGAAGACCCGGTGGGCCTTCCGCTGACCCGGGTCCGTGACATCCGAGACGACATCGAAGCCCGGGTACGCGACCTTCTCCACTCGCTCGATCTGAATCCCGCAGACTCGCGCTAGTCAACCCATAGATCGTCGTCTATGCTTCTGGTAACCGATAGCGAGGAAGCCCCCCATGACCGACAAGCCCACCGTTCTCTTCGTCTGCATCCACAACGCGGGACGTTCGCAGATGGCCGCCGGCTACATGCGCGCCCTTTCCGGGGGCGCCGTCGAGGTGCGCTCCGGTGGTTCCGAGCCCGGAGACCAGATCAACCCGATGGCCATCGCGGCGATGGCCGAGGAGGGCATCGACATCAGCGTTGGGCTCCCGCAGCTGATGACGACCGAGCAGGTGCGCGACTCCGACGTCGTCATCACGATGGGCTGCGGCGACGTCTGCCCGATCTTCCCCGGCAAGCGCTACGAAGACTGGGAGCTCGTCGACCCCAAGGGCAAGTCCATCGAGGAGGTGCGTCCGATCCGCGACGACATCAAGGCGCGCATCGAGAAACTGCTGGCCGAACTGCTCCCCGCAAACTAGCCGGGCCGAGCCCCGGCCTCGTCGCTATCGTGTTGGGCAGACCATCGAACGAGGGAGCATCGAATGACCCCGACCGTATCTGTCCAGCTCTACAGCGTGCGCGACGCGATCGCCGCCGACCTGCAGGGCGCCGTCGCGAGACTCGCCGAGATCGGACTGCGTAACGTCGAACCGTACGGCTTCGCCGAGCGCGTCGACGACTACGAGCGGGCGTTCTCCGCCTCCGGAATCTCGGCGCCGTCCGGCCATGCGGCCGTCATCGATTCGGATGAACCGGACCGCTACTTCGAGGCGGCGGTGCGTCTCGGCATCGGCACGGTCATCGACCCCCTGGTGCCGACCGAGCGCTGGCGATCGGCCGACGACGTAGCGAAGACCGCCGACCGCGTCAACGAGCTGACCGCCAGGGCCGCCGGCTTCGGCCTCGCGTTCGGGTACCACAACCACCAATGGGAGCTCGCGAACCAGATCGACGGACGCCACGCGTTGCTCGGCTTCGTCGACCGCCTCGACGATTCCGTCGTGCTCGAGATCGACACCTTCTGGGCGTCGGTGGGCGGGGCTGACACCCCCGCACTGCTGCGCACTCTCGGCGACCGGGTGAGGTTCATCCACGTGAAGGACGGTGCACTGAGCGACGACACGTCGTTGCAACGGCCCGCGGGCGGAGGCGCGGTCGACGTCGCAGGGGCGCTCGCCGCCGCGCCGCAGGCCACGCGGGTCATCGAGTTCGACGCCTATGCCGGCGACGTGTTCGAGGGCATCGCCCAGTCGTTCGCGTGGCTGAAGGAGAACGACTCGTGACCGGCGGTCCCGTCGGCGTCGGGGTGATCGGCGCCGGCTACATCAGCGGCCACTACCTCGCGACTCTTTCGGCCTTCCCCGACCTGCGCGTGCTGTTCGTCGCCGACCTCGACCTCGACCGCGCGCGGGCGCAGGCCGAGGCGTTCGGGGTGCCCGGCCACGGCAGCGTCGACCAGCTGCTCGCCCACGACGAGGTGGAGGTCGTCGTCAACCTCACCATCCCTGCCGCCCACGCGGAGGTGGGCAGGCGGATCGTCGCGGCGGGCAAACACGTGTGGAGCGAGAAGCCGCTCGCGCTCGACCATGAGTCGGGGGCCGAACTTCTCGCGGCGGCCCGAGCGGCCGGGCTGCGGGTCGCGTGTGCGCCGGATACCGTGCTCGGCGCGGGCATCCAGTCGGCCCTCCGCGCGATCGCCCGCGGCGACATCGGCGAGCCGCTCACCGCGACCACGCTGTTCCAGGTGGGCGGACCGAACGCGTGGCATCCCGACCCCGAGTTCCTGTTCGCGAAGGGAGCCGGCCCACTCTTCGACATGGGACCGTACTACGTGACGACCCTGGTGCACGTGTTCGGCGCTGCTGCCCGGGTGAGCGCCGTCTCGTCGACTTCACACTCCGAACGCACGATCGCCACGGGGCCGCGAGCCGGCGCGACCTTCGCGGTGGAGGTACCCACCCACTATGCGGCGCTGATCGGCTTCGCGGGCGGGCAGTCGGCGTCGTCGACCTTCAGCTTCCAGGACGCCCAGCGGCGCGTGGGCTTCGTCGAGATCAGCGGCACCAACGGCACCATCGTGCTGCCCGACCCGAACAAGTTCGAGGGAGACTCCCGGCTCTGGCGGTTCGGCTCGGACGAACCGACCGTGCTCACTGCGACGGGATCCGTCCACGGCCGGGGTTCCGGTGTGCTCGACCTCGCCCGTGCCATCCGCGGCGGCGAGCCCGAGCGGGCCAGCGGCGCCCTGGCGCTGCACGTTCTCGACGTGCTGCTCGCGGTAGAGCGAGCGGCCGAGACGCAGTCCACCGTGGCGCTGACCTCTGCGGTCGAACGGCCCGCGCCGCTGCCGGAATCGTGGGACCCAGCGGCCGCGACGCTGTAGCGGGCTAGTTGCGGGCGAGCCGCAGTGAGTGCTGCACCTGCTCGGGCGTCAGCGCCGTGCGCCCGCCGCAGTTCGTGCACTCGTTGTGGTACTTGGTCGAGAAGGTGAACAGCGGCACGAAGAACAGCGTGAACTTGTTCGACGACTTGATCACGTGCTGCGGAGCGTCGACGTTGCAATAACCGCACACGAACGCGACCACGTTGACGATCTGCTGCGATACGCGGGATCCGAAGAGGAGGAACACGGTTAGCGGCGTCCGCCCGCGGAGCCGTTGCGCTTGGCCTGAATGCTCGCCTTGACCTTCGCCAGCGCGCGCTGGCCCTGCGGGCTCTTCACGGCCTTGGAGACCATGGGGATGATGATGGGGGCGTACTTGAGAAGTCGGAACATTCGGCTGTCTCGCTTTCGATTCGCCGGGGCAATCGACGCCGGGGTTCGACGGCGGCTAGCACCCGAGTGAACAATGATGAGCGCTGAGCGCGCCCGACACCATTTGGGCTGGTGGCATTGACTCCGGTCGCAAGATGATGAAGGGCGTTCGCCGAGCAGTCTTCTCAGGAAAGTGGCATGTAAGGTAAGCCTCACCTATAGTGGCCTGATGCGTGGTTCCGATCTCACCCTCTCGTACCACGGCACTCCCGTCGTGCACGCGGCGAGCATCAGCCTCGCGCCGGGACAGGTCACCGCACTGGTCGGACCGAACGGCAGCGGCAAGTCCACGCTGCTTCGCGCGCTCGCCCGGCTGCACAAGCCCGACTCCGGAAGCGTCGTGCTGACTCCGACGGCAGGGTCGACGGATGACACGGTGGACGCCTTCGCGCTCAGCCACCGCGACTTCGCACGCAGGGTCACGCTGCTCGCCCAGAGCCGACCGACACCGAGCGGCCTCTGCGTTCGCGAACTCGTGGAGTTCGGACGCCACCCGCACCGCGGCCGGTGGGTCCGCGGCGACGAGAACGGCGCGGCTTCCGTGGCGCGCGCCATGGAGATGACCGGGGTCGCCGACCTCGCCGACAAGCAGGTCGACCAGCTCTCGGGCGGACAACTGCAGCGGGTCTGGCTGGCGTGCTGCCTCGCCCAGGACACCGACGTGCTGCTGCTCGACGAGCCGACGACCTACCTCGACCTGCGCTACCAGGTCGAGCTGCTCGACCTCATCCGCGACCTCGCCGACGAGCACGGCGTGACCGTGGGCGTCGTGCTGCACGACCTCGACCAGGCCGCGGCGCTCGCCGACGTGGTCGTGCTGCTCGACGGCGGGCGGGTGCTCGCGAGCGGCACCCCGCAGCAGGTATTGGTCTCCGACACGCTCAGCGCCGTGTACGGCATCCGCGTCGACGTCGAGACCGACGACGCCACGGGTCACGTGACGGCGCGCGCCAGGGGACGGCACAACAGTGCCGCCCGTGTCATCCGAACTTCTTAGCATCGCCCATTCACCAAAAGGAAACCATGAAGACATCGCCCCTCGCCGTCCTGTCGCTCGTCGCGGCATCAGCGCTCGTGCTCACCGGCTGCGGAACCACCGAAGACACGACCGAGACCGACTCGGGCGCCGCCACCGTCAGCGTCGTCGACGACCGCGGAGAGACGATCGAGCTCGACGGCCCGGCGACCAAGGTCGTCGCCCTCGAGTGGAACGCGGCCGAGAGCCTCGTGTCGCTCGGTGTGATGCCCACCGGCATCTCGGACATCGCCGGCTACACCGACTACGTGCAGGCTGCGCCCGTGGATGACACGGTCACCGACGTGGGCATGCGTGGCGAGCCGAGCGTCGACGCTATCGCCGGCCTCGCCCCCGACCTCGTCGTCGTCACCAACGACCTGGCCGAGACGGCCATCACGCAGATCGAGGAGATCGCCCCGGTTCTCGTTCTGCGCGGCGCCGACGCCAGCGATGCGATCGGCCAGATGGAGAAGAACCTGGGCGACATCGCCACACTCACCGGCACCGAAGACGAGGCGGAGACGCTTCTCGCCGACCTCGACGCGAAGATCGCCGAGGGCAAGGCCGCGATCGAGGAGGCCGGACTCGACGGCACCGCGATCGCGCTCAACGACGCGTACGCCTACAACGGCGCCATCACCATCCGACCGTTCTACCAGGGCGCGCTGCTCACCGACGTGGCCGAGCAGCTCGGCCTCGTCAGCGCCTGGGAGGGCGAGGGCGACGAGAACTACGGCCTCGGCGAGACCGACGTCGAGGGACTCACCGCCCTGCCCGCCGACGTGAAGTACCTCGTGCTCGGGTCGCAGGAGGGCACCGTGTACAGCAACGAGCTGGCCGCCAACCCGATCTGGACCTCGCTGCCGTTCGTGCAGAGCGGCGACGTGTACACGCTGACGGACGGCATCTGGCCGTTCGGCGGACCCGCCTCGATTGACCTCTTCGTTGACTCGGTCGTCGACTCTCTCACCTCCTGAGAACGCTGACGGCGCCCTGGCGGACCGGGTTCCCCCGATCCGCTTCGGCGCCGTCGCCCTTCTCGCTCTAGGAGTTGTGCTCGCCGTCGTTCTCGGCGCCGTGCACATCACCCAAGGATCGGCCGACGTCTCGCCGCTCGATCTATTCGCCTCCCTCACCGGAGCGGGCAACGATCAGGCGACCGCGATTCTGGTCGCCTCGCGCCTTCCGCGCCTGATGGCCGGCGTCATCGTCGGCGTCGCGCTCGGTGTCGCGGGTGTGCTGTTGCAGACGGTGGCGCGCAACATCCTGGCCTCGCCCGACACCCTGGCGGTCAACGCGGGCGCCTATTTCGCGGTCGTCGCCTTCTCCGTGTTCGGGCTCAGCCTGCCGCTGCTGGCCAGTGGTGCGGTCGCCTTCGTCGGCGGCCTCGCGGCGGCCGCCCTCGTGCTGGCGCTGTCCGCCGGTCGCGAAACCGGCACGGTCCGGCTCATTCTCGCCGGTTCGGCCATCGCGCTCGCGCTCGGCTCGGCGACGACCGTGCTGCTGCTGTTGTTCCCGGAGCGCACGATCGGCCTCTATGCCTGGGGGCAGGGCACCATCGGCCAGAACGGATCGACGGTCGTCTCGACCTTCGGGCCCGTGATCGTGGTCGGCGCCGTGCTGGCGTTGCTATTCGCTCGCCGGTTCGACCTGCTCGCCCTCGGCGACGACACCGCGAGCGTGCTCGGCGTGAACGTGCGCCGCGCCCAGCTCATCGGCGTGCTCGTGGCGATCGTGCTTTCGGCCGCGGCCGTCAACGTGGCCGGGCCGATCGGCTTCGTGGGTCTCGCCGCCCCTGCCATCGCGCGGCTCATTGCCGCCAAGGTGCCAGGGATGCAACGGCACATCCTGCTCATCCCCGCAGCCGCGATCCTCGGTGTGATCGTGGTGCTCGGTGCCGACGTTCTGCTGCGCCTCGTGTTCGGCGGAGCGGCCGGGGTCGAGGTGCCCACCGGCGTCGTGACCACCATCTTCGGCGCGGTCTTCCTCGTCGCCTTGGCGCTACGGATGCGCGCGTCATCCGAAGCCGCGGGTCGCGGTCTCGTGAGCTCGCGCACCGTCTCCACCCGCCGCCGGATCACGCTCTCGGGCATAGCCGCCGTCCTGCTCGTGGTGGTCGTCGTCGCGTCGCTGTTGCTCGGCGACACCAAGCTGCTCGGCGGCGACCTCGTCAACTGGGTCACCGGTCAGTCGGGACCCATCGTCGACTTCGTGCTCGGTACGCGCGCCCCGCGGGTGTTCGCCGCGGCCCTCGCCGGTGCCGCCTTCGCCCTCGCCGGCGCGGTCGTGCAGGCGGTGTCGCGCAACCCGCTGGCGGAACCCGCGATCCTCGGGGTCACCGGCGGGGCCGGCCTCGGTGCCGTGTTCGTCATCACCCTCTGGCCCGTCGCGAGCTTCGTCGCCGTGACCGGGGGTGGCCTGATCGGCGCGGTCGGCGCGGCGGTCATCGTCTTCGGACTCGCCGCGCGCGGAGGGTTCGCGAACAACCGGCTGATCCTCATCGGCCTCGGGGTGTCGGCGGCCGCCGCGGCGGGCGTGAGCATGCTCATCATCGCGACCGACCCGTACAACGGCGCGAAGGCGCTCACCTGGCTCTCCGGCTCGACCTACGGACGCACCCTGCCGCAACTCGTGCCGCTCGCGATCGCGCTCGTGTTCGCCCTGCCGGTGCTCCTATCCGCCCGCCGCGAGCTCGACCTGCTCGCGTTCGACGACGACACCCCGCGGGTGCTCGGCATCCGCATCGCCCCCGCCCGGCTCGGGCTGCTCGCGGTGAGCGTCGTGCTCACCGCGGCGGCGGTCGCGGCGGTCGGATCGATCGGCTTCGTCGGACTGGTCGCGCCGCACGCCGCGCGGGCGCTCGTCGGCGCGCGCCATTCGGCCGTGCTGCCGCTGTCGGCGCTTCTCGGGGCGATCCTGGTCTGCGTCGCCGACACCCTCGGACGCACCGCGATCGCCCCCGCACAACTGCCGGCCGGGCTGCTCACCGCCGTCGTCGGCGCGCCCTACTTCGTCTGGCTGCTGTGGAGGTCACGGCGCTGAGCGGCGGGGCCGCCCTCCGGCAGTCGGCGCGAGCCGCTTCCGGCGAAATGAGCCCGCCGCGGTCGCGTCATCGCGCCGAAACCGGCTCACGCACGCATCAAGCCGCGCGCACCCGGCGCTAGTCGGGCCCGAACGGCAGCAGCACCCAGACGCGCGTCGCCACGGCCGGCCGCTCGTCGTGCACCGTCTTCGCGAGGGCGCCGGCGAGCATGGCGATGCCGAGCAGCACGTCCTCGGTCGTGATGCAGTCGGCGACCCGGCCGGCCGCGCGGGCCGCCGGCAGCTTCGACTCGACCACGGAACTGATCCGGTCGATGAGGTGCCGCCCCGCGTCATCCGTCTTCTCGATCTCGATCATCTCGAAGAAGGCGGTCGACACGATCGCCTGCGCGGTGATGGCCCGCAGCACGTCGCTCAGCGTCGAGCCCTCCTGCGCGGCGATGCTTTCGAGCTCGTCGGCGTTCTCTTCGAACACCGCGAGCGCGAGGCTGTAGCGGGTGGGGAAGTGCCGGTACAGGCTGCCCTGCCCGACCCCGGCCTCTTTCGCGACCGCGCTCAGCGGGGCGTCGAGCCCCCGAGTCGCGAAGATCATCCGCGCCGCCCCGATGAGCGCCGCCCGGTTCTCGGGTGCCGCGCTCGGCCCGCGGTTGGCGCGCGGAGAAATAGTCATCCAGCTATATTAGAACCGGACAACGATGTCCGGTCGCTACCTACAGGAGGTCCCCCAGTGAAATCAGTACAGGTAACCGGCGTCGGAACGACCGCGGTCGTCGATGTCCCCACGCCCGAGGTCGGCCCGACCGACGTTCTCGTCAGGATGCGCGCGTGCGGCATCTGCGGGTCCGACACGTTCTACATCTCTATCGGCGGCATTCCGCCGCGGCAGGGTGAGACGCCCCTGGGACACGAACCGGCCGGCGAGGTGGCGCAGGTGGGGGCGGATGTCACGGGCATCAGTGTCGGCGACCACGTCGTCATCAACCCGATCGCCTCACGCAAGGGAATGATCGGCAGCGGCGGCCCCGGCGGCGCCCTCTCGGAGTTCCTACTCATCCCCGACGCGGTTCTCGGCACCAGCCTGGCCGTGATCCCCGACCACATCCCGTTCGCCGTGGCCGCGCTCAACGAGCCGATGGCCGTCGCGCGTCACGCCGTCAACCGCACCCAGCCGAAGCCGGGCGACAAGGTCGTGATCTTCGGTGCCGGCCCGATCGGTCTCGGCGCGGCCATCAGCTACAAGCGCAGCGGCGTCGGGCACGTCGTCGTGGTCGACGTGATCCCGTCACGGCTCGAGAAGGCGCTCGCCATCGGCGCCGACGCGGTGATCAACTCCGCCGAGGAGAACGTCGTCGAACGCCTCACCGAGCTGCACGGCGCGGGCGCCACCGCCATGGGTCACCCGCGCCCCGACACCGACATCTACCTCGACGCGGCGGGCGTCGGCGTCGTGATCGACACCGCCCTCGCGGCCGCGAAGCACCGGGCCACCCTCGGCATCGTGGCGGTGCACAAGAAGCCGGTGCCGGTCGACTTCGGCGCCGTCCTAGGTTCGGAGGTGAATATCGTGCTGTCGATGGGCTATCCGACCGAGATCTTCGAGGTGACCAAGGACATCGTCGCCGAGTGGGAGAAGTTCGCCCTCATCGTGAGCGACGAGTTCGATTTCGCCGACGTGCAGCAGGCGCTCGCCCTCGCGGGCACACCCGGCGCGGCCGACAAGGTGGTCGTCACGTTCAGTTGACGGCGGGGTCGTTCTCGAGGACCTCGCGGATGACGCCGGCGAAGCCGGCCGGGTCGCCCAGAAAGCCGGCATGATCGCCGGGAAAGGTCACGGGCGGCTCGGCCAGCAACGTCGCGAGCGCCATCGACGTCTGATAGGTGTTCAGGTGTCCCGAGTCGACCCCGATGCCCACGACGACGCGGGTGTTCCCCGTGACCAGCGCGGGGATGTCGGGCAGGTAGCGCGTCGTCGCGCGTAGGTCGTGGTCGAAGAAGCGGGCGGTGTCGGCTAGTTCCTGCTCGGTGGGTTCGGGGCGCGGCTCGGGCGGCGGGGGCGGAGTGTCGCCCTCCTGCACGAAGCCCGCGCTCTTCATAAACGCTCCCCACGCGGCGCCGGCGCCCTGTTCGTGGAAGATCGTGACGATCTGCTCTATCTCGCCGCGCCAGCGCCCTGCGTCGGGGAGAAGCTCGAGCAACGGGGGCTCGTGCGCGATCAAGGTGCGAACCCGGCCCGGGTAGTCGGCGACGAGGGCCAGGCCCGTCACCGCGCCGCCGCTCGACCCGAACACGTCCACGGTGTCCGCCTTCAGGTGGTCGAGCAGGGTGACGAGGTCGCGCGCCCGTAGCTCCGGCTGCGACGGGGCGTCCGGGTCGTCGAGCGAGCTGCCGCCGATTCCGCGAGGGTCGTGGGTCACCACCGTGTGGTCGTCGGCCAGCGCGTCGGCAAGCGCCGCGAACTCGGCCGCCTTCATCGGCGAACCGGTGATCAGCAGGTGCGGCCCGGAACCCCGCACCTCGTAGTGCAGCTGGCCGTCGGGTACCTCGATCGTCGTCATGCCCGCGAATGTACTCGCGCCGACAGTCGCCCCGCTACCGGTCGACTCCCGTGACGAGCTGCGCGTAGTCTCGGCCACCCGCGATCTCGTCGGTCGGCAGCGCGGCGGCCAGCGCGTCCAACTCGCCCGCATCCAGCGCGACGTCGACGGCGGCCGCGTTCTCGTCCAACCGCGAGCGTCGGCGGGTTCCGGGAATCGGTACGACGCCCTGCGCCACGAGCCAGGCGAGGGCGATCTGCGCGACCGTGGCCCCCTTGTCCCGCGCTATCGCCTCCAACCGCGCGACGAGCGCCCGGTTGGCGGCGAAGGCGTCCGGCTGGAAACGGGGGAGACCCCGCCGCGCGTCGTCGGGCGCGAGGTCGTCGAGGCTGCGCACCCCGCTCGTCAGCACGCCGCGTCCGAGCGGTGAGAACGCCACGAGGCCGATGCCCAGCTCGCGCATCGCCGCGAACTCTCCGTTGTGCAACACGTCGCGCGAGAACAGCGAGAACTCGCTCTGCACCGCGGCGAGCGGGTGCACGGCGTGGGCACGCCGGATGGTCGCCTCCGACGCCTCGGACAGACCGATGTGCCGCACCTTGCCGGCCGCGACCAGCTCGGCCATGGCCCCGACGCTCTCCTCGATCGGCACGTTCGGGTCGACGCGGTGCAGGTAGTAGAGGTCGATCACGTCGGTGCCGAGGTGCCGCAGCGACCGGTCGGCCGCCCTGCGGATGTACTCGGGGGTGCCGTTGCGGCCGTGCACGGTGCCGTCGTCGTCGGTTTCGGATGACGCCTTGGTGGCGAGCACCACCTCGTCGCGCCGATCGCCCAACGCCCGGGCGATCAGCTTCTCGTTCTCGAACGGGCCGTACGCCTCCGCCGTATCGACGAACGTCACACCGGTGTCGATCGCGTGGCGCAGGGTCGCGATGGATTCGCCCTCGTCGCTCGAGCCGTAGAACGCGCTCATGCCCATCGCGCCGAGGCCGATGGCGGAGACGGTGAGGCCGTCCTCCAGGGTGGTGTTCTTCATTCCTGTTCTCCGTTCTTGGCCGCTACCTCGCGGTACGCGGCGATCTTCTTGTCGATGGCGGCGAGGTGGCGCTTCGTGCGCTCCATCTCGTCGACCACGTGCGTCCTGTGGTTTTCGAAGAACGCGAGGCGCTCGGCCTCGGTGCCTTCGCGTCGGCTGAGGTCGGCGATGACCGTCATGTCGGCGATCGACATGCCCGTCTCGCGCAGCACGACGAGCCCGGCGATCCAGGCGAGGTCGTTCATGCGGTATCGCCGCCGTCCGCCGGTGTCGCGTGGGGCCTTCTCGAGCAGCAGCCCGGCTCGCTCGTAGTAGCGCAGCGTCTCGACGCTCACGCCGGTGGCGGCGGACGCCTCGCCGATCGACAGCCCGCTCGGCGGCACGTCGACGGGGATCCCGGGCAGTAGTAACTCGCTCATGGCTTCATCCTGCAACCTGTAGCGCGCTACAGGTCAAGTACTGTTCCGAAGTCGGGTGGTGGGCCACTATCGGTCGTATGACACACGACCGCGATTTCACCCTTCGCCGCACTATCTCGGCAACCCCGGCCGAGGTCTTCGCGGCATGGACCGATCCCGAACAGCTCGACTGGTTCTTCAGCGGCGAGGGATCGCCCGGCACACCCGAAGTCGACCTGCGTGTCGGCGGGGCGTGGCGGCAACTCATGGTCATCGACGAGGACGAGCAGTACGTGACCGGCGGTGTCTACCGCGAGATCGTGCCGGGCGAGAGGCTCGCCTTTACCTGGGGTGCCGAGGGCGGCTGGCCGGAGCCGAACGACGACGGCCCCGTCGTGACGCTCACCTTCGCCCCGACCGAGGCCGGCACGGAGATGACGCTGACCCAGACATTTCCCGAGCACCTCTCCGACGAACGGGTCCGCGAGCAGCTCGCGACGGGGATGCGCGCCGGTTGGGGGATGACGATCGACCGTCTCGTGGCCCGCTTCGGCGGCGTAACGCCACAGACACTCTGACGTCGGCTCCGGTTCATCCGCCCCTCCTATCGTCGGAGCATGACCTATGCGGAAGCCTTCGAACTCGTGCAAGCCGGCCAGGGGCGCTGGACGGTTCAGAACCGGGGCAGCGCAACGGTCGCCGGCAGTGTCCTGCGCACGCAATCGGGTTTCGAGCTGCGCGACCTGCGCGACCGTGCCCTCGGAGTCTTCGATTCGATCGAAGACGGACTGCGCTTCCTGCTGCGGAGCGCGCGGCGCTAATCTCGGCGAGTGGACGGAACCGGCCCGAACGGCTGGTATAGTTTTCCAGTTGGCATTTGCGCCCAGTGCGCAAATGCAGAACATGCGCCCGTAGCTCAGCGGATAGAGCAATTGACTACGGATCAATAGGCCGGGGGTTCAAATCCCTCCGGGCGCACCAGTGAAAGCCCCGCACGGTCGTGCGGGGCCTTCGTGGTTTACGGGAGCAGACGCAGCCGCGCGACGAGCGCTTCGGCGCTAGCGCTGGGGATCAGCGTCATCCTCGACTGAGCGTCTGGCGACCTATTTCGTCTAGCTGGGCGAGGTCGTCTGTCGAGAGCACGAGCGCCGCGCCCGCGATGTTCTCCCGCAGGTGCGCGACCGACGACGTGCCGGGGATCAGCAGGATGTTGGGCGAACGCTGGAGCAGCCAGGCCAGGGCAACCGCCATCGGCGTCGTGTCCAGCCGTGCCGCCACCGCCGAAAGGGCTCCGGACTGCAACGGGGTGAAGCCGCCGAGCGGGAAGAACGGAACGTAGGCGATGCCCTGTGCGGCGAGCATGTCGATCAGGTCATCGTCGTCGCGGTGGGCGAGGTTGTACATGTTCTGCACGCAGACGATCGTCGCGATCGATATGGCCTCGCCGACCTGATCGGCCGTCGCGTTGCTCACGCCGAGGTGCCTGATCAGGCCCTCGTCCTGCATTTCGACGAGCGCCCCCAACGACTCGGCGACCGGTTCGGGCACCGGGCCCTCGCCGTTGCCGAGCCTCAGGTTGACGAGGTCGAGGGTCTCGAGGCCGAGTGCTTCGAGATTGTCGAGCACCTGACGCCGCAGGTCCTCGGGTCGGCGAGCCGTGGGCCACCCTCCCGAGGCGTCACGGTTCGCGCCGGCCTTGGTGACGACGTGCAGCGATTCGGGATAGGGATGAAGCGCTTCGCGGATCAACTCGTTGGTGATGCGCGGCCCGTAGGCATCGCTCGTGTCGATGTGCGTTATGCCGAGTTCGACGGCCTCGCGAAGCACGGCGATCGCCCCCTGGTGGTCGGCGGGAGGGCCCATGACCCACGGGCCGGCGAGCTGCATCGCGCCGTAGCCAAAACGGGAAACGGTCAGGTCGCCGAGAGTCCAGGTGCCGCCGGGGAGTGGAGTGGGAGTGTTCATGATGTGCCTTTCGGGGGGTGGTTTCTGGATGCCCCATGCACGAGTATGAGGAAGTAACTTCCCGACGGGAAGTAGGCACTTTCAGGTGCGTTAGTCACCCGCGGGTGAGAGGAGCGATCGATGGCAACCACGACGGCGGCCCAGAAAAGGGCCGAGACGAAGGCGAACTACAACGCCTTCTTGGCGGTGTGTCCCAGTCAGAAACTGCTCGACCGCATCTCCGACAAGTGGGTGACTTTGATTTTGACCGCGCTAGGAAGCGGCCACGACCGTGTCGGTCAGCCCGGTGTGATGCGTTACTCGGAACTTGCCCGGACCTTGGCCGGCGTCAGCCCGAAGATGCTCACGCAGACCCTGCGGTCTCTAGAGCGCGACGGGCTCCTCATCCGTGTTGCAACGCCGACGGTTCCGGTCACGGTCACCTACGAACTGACCGACCTGGGCCGCTCGCTGCATCAGTTGATCCGCGGCCTCAAGTCATGGGCCGAGACCCACATGGACGAGGTGCTCGCCAACCGCGAAGCGCACGACGGCCGGCAGTAGCTCGGATCAGGTTGCGGTGGTGCCGGTGCGCGCATAACTGACGAGCGGCGTGGTGAACAGCCAAGACGCCACTCTGCCGACGGTGCGATCGAGTCGCGGTGCCTGCCGCCAGAACTCTAGAAACACGTCGACAACCATTTCTTCGGCAAGCCTGCCGTCGCTGATCTGGCTCCTGGCGCGCGCGAACACGAGGGGAGCGAATCGGTCGTACAGTTCGGCGAACGCATTCTGGTCGCCCTTCGCGACCGCGACGAGCAGCTCGTCGTCGGTCGAGTTCACGCAATGCGCGGTGTCCATCCCGACCCCCAGAAGGTAGCGAACTGTGTAAGAGCAGCCGGGCTCCGGGGCTACACAGCCACTGTATGAGCGCCACCTCGAATCACGACGTTTCGCGTGACCATTGCAAACCGGATCGAGGTGTGCAGAGAGAGATTCACTTTCGCTGCGACGTCGCATCGAGCGCAGTTGGCCCCGCTTCGGTGTCGCCTGGCGCATCCGGGTCTTCGACCTCCGCCGGCTCCGCCCCCAGGTACTGCGCCGAAATGCGACGGTACGACTTCGTGAAGAACGCGGCGACGGCCGCGAGCACCATGACGATGCCCGCCACGAAGAACACGAGGGCGATACCGCGGGCCTCACCGTCGCCGAGCAGCCAGCCGAAGTCGGCGCGTCCGGCGTCGGATTCCATGTACGGGATGATCAGGAACTCCGCGATCGGCGCGATGAGAAATGCGGTGACCGGCGCAGCGGCAGACTCGAACGCCGCGGCGAACCCGAACACCCGCCCCTGCGTGCGGAACGGCACGACCTTCTGGATCACCGTCTGCTCGGACGCCTCGACGGCCGGGATCAGCGTCATGTACAGCCAGATGCCCCCGGCGTACAGCCACCACCAGTCGCGGATCGTGAACAGCATCCCGAGCACGCCCATGACGATGACGAGCATCAGCATGGTGCGGATCGGGTTGCGTCCGAGCCCGAACTTCGCGATGAGCAGGCCGCCGATGATGAAGCCGGTCGATGTGACGCCGAGCACGATGCCCCACCATTCGACCGGGAACAGCTCCAGTCCGTACGGGTCCATGAGCGCCATGTAGGCGCCGCCGATCAGGTTGTTGAAGGTCGAGAAGATGATGAGAGCGAACAGCCCGGTTGCCGCGCGCACCGCCGTGATGCTGCCGCGCAGGTCGATGAGCGGGCGTTTTTCGCCGTCGCGCTGAGGCATCTCTTCGGGGATGCGCAGGAACAGCAGGTGCACGAGCGCCAGCGCCGAGAGGGAGATCGCGATCACCAGCGTCCAGCCCATGCCGAGCAGCCCGATCGCCAGGCCGCTGAACACGCTCGTCACCATAAACGCGAGGCCCTGCACGGTGCCGACCAGGCCGTTCGCGTTCGCGTGCCTCTCGGTCGGAATGAGCAGCGTGACGGTGGTCGACAGCGCGATGTTGCGCATGTTCTCGATGACCGCGCCGAAGAGGATGATGCCGCTGAACAGCCAGAACATCGGCCCGCCGAGGTCGAGCAGCGTCGACTCGGGGAACAGCACATAGAACCCGAGGCTGATGCTGAAGGCGACCAGGGTGACCGCTCCCGCGAAGACCATAACGAGGTGCTTGCGGTGCCGGTCGACGATCGTGCCGAAGGCCATCGAGAAGACGGCGACGAGAAGCATGTACGCCCCGCCGATGATGCCGGTGGCGAGCACGGACCGCGTCTCGAGGTAGACCCAGAAGGTCAGCGCGAACCAGAGAAAGCTCGTGGTCACGTTGGCGACCGCCGTGTTCACGAGCACCTGCGCGAACGTGCGCCCGCCGCCGGGCGGTGGCACGTGGGCCTGGCTTGCGGCGGCGTTCTGTCTGTGTCGGTCATGCGATCCTCTCCGATCGGCGCGCTCACGTCGTCACACTGAGGTCGAACGGGAGTCGCGGCGATCGACAGCTCTGGCAACGAAGGTTAGACCGTGGCATCCATGATATGTATACAGCGTGAACATGTCGAGGGCCGGTTCGAAAATCGGACGACGCGCGATTTTCGGATGACGCCCGCCGCGCGTTACTCCTCCTGGTCGAATACGTAGAAGGCGTTTCCGGCCGGATCCGTGAACCCGACCGTGGCCCCGCCCGGAATCTGCTGCAGCGGCTGCGCCACCTCGAGGTCGGCGTGCTCGCGCACCCACTCGTCAGCCGAGGGAACGAGGTACATGGGCCCGTATCCGCCCGGTGCGCTGGAGACCATGAGTTGCAGTTCGCCGCCCGGCAGGGCGAACGCGATCGTGTCGTCGCCCTCCCGCCAGGCCTCTTCCAGCTTCAGCTCGTCGCGGTAGAACCGCGCGGTGGCCTCGAGGTCGTCGGTCGGGACGTACAGGAATGTGGGCTTCATCTCGTGTCTCCGTATTCGGTATCGCTAACGATTGTGCTCGCGGGCGACCGCGTCGCACCAGTCCGAAAGCAGGGCCGCCAGCAGGTCGGGTCGTTCGTGCATGAGGGCGTGTCCGGCATCGGCGACGACCGCCAATGTCGCCCGCGGGTAGCTCTCGAGGAGGCCGGTCGCGTGGACGTGACCGGCCGTCGAGTCGCTGCGTCCCGCCACGATCAGGGTGGGGCGGTCGAACACGGGGCCGTCGACGTTGACGGCCCAGCCCGCAAAAATGCGCCCGAGGGCGGCTTCGTCGACGGCGGCGACCCCTGGCGCGACGCTGTCGCGGTAGCGGCGGGCGCCCGCCGGGGTTCGTGCCACGAAGTACTCGTCGAAGTCCGCCCGCTGTCCGGCGTCGAGTTCGTCGTAAGTACCGGGCTCCTCGCGGACCACTCGGTGGACGGGAACCTGCTCTGCCCCGTCGGCGATGGGGCAGAGCAGGGCGAGGCCCGTCACCGCTTCGGGGTGCTGTGCGGCCACGCCGCGGGCAACATAAGCCCCGTACGAGTGCCCGAGCAGCAGGGCGGGCTCGCCCGCGATGCGGTCTACGAACCCGGCGAGCAGCGCGACCACGTCGTCGTTGCTGTCGATGCCGTCGGCCGTGGTGCCGCCCATGCCCGGCAGGTCCGGGTAGATGCGGCGGAGCCCGACTCGTGGCAGCACGGCCTCGACGGCGGCTTCGATCTCGCGGTGGTCGACTCCGGCACCGTGCAACGCGACGAGGGGCATCCCTTCGCCGTGTTCCGCGTAATTCACGACCACGTCGCCGATGCGGCACTCCATACCGCCACCCTAGGGATCGAGGGATTCGGCTCAAGGCGGTTGACTTGCCGCTGCTAGTCTTCGGGCATGCTCTGGGGCCGCATCTACTTCGGGGTGCAGGCCGCCGCCGGCGCCGCGTGGTGGATCGCGGTGGCGGTCTCGCCGTTCGTTCGGGAGGTGACCCTCGGCGGCCTAGACCCGGTCGCGGTCGCGGCGGC
Source organism: Conyzicola nivalis (assembly GCF_014639655.1). Lineage (NCBI taxonomy): Bacteria > Bacillati > Actinomycetota > Actinomycetes > Micrococcales > Microbacteriaceae > Conyzicola > Conyzicola nivalis. The sequence continues at coordinate 2,210,473 of NZ_BMGB01000001.1, read as the reverse complement.
CGATATCCCGCTGTTCGTCGTCGGTTCGGCGCTCGCGGCATCGGGCGTACGGCCGGCCGTCTGGGTCGCGACGGGGTGGACGCTCGTGGTCGCGATCGCGCTCGCCGTCTACGCCACGGTCACGACCGAGGCGGGATGGGGCGCGCTCGTGATGGCGACGGCCGCCGTCGCCTCCGTGCTCGCGCTGTGTCTCGTGCTCACCGGGCGGGTGCCCACCGCGTGGCTCATCGCCGGACCGTTCTCGTTTCGGCCCGCGCTGCCGCGCAGGATCGCCGCCGCGCACCTGGTTTCGACCGGCGCTCAGATAGTGGTGTTCTGGGGGTTCTTCCTCGTGGTCGTGCCGCTCGTGATCACGTCTCTCGAGAACCGCTGGTCGGTGACACTGCCATTTCCGTCCTTCGTGCCCGTCGTCGGCGCGGTCGTGCTCGTGCTCGCGAGCGGGCTGGGCCTCTGGTCGGGCGTCACGATGTCGGTCGTCGGCAACGGAACGCCGTTACCCGCGGCGATGGCGAACCGGCTCGTGATAGCCGGTCCCTACCGGTTCATCCGCAATCCCATGGCGGTCGCCGGCTTCCTGCAGGGCGCGGCCGTCGGACTCCTTCTCTCGTCGTGGCTGGTCGTCGCCTACGGTGTGCTCGGGGCCGTGCTCTGGAATCACGCCATCCGCCCGCACGAGGAGGCCGACCTCGAGAAGCGGTTCGGCGACGACTTCCGCCGCTACCGCGACACTGTGCGGTGCTGGGTTCCGGCTATCAGCCGGTGAACTGCGCGAGCTGCAGCAGATTGCCGCAGGTGTCGTCGAGGGTCGCGATGATCACCGGGCCCATCGCCGTCGGCGGCTGAGTGAAGGTCTCGCCGAGCGCGGTCAGCCGGTCGTACTCGGCCTGCACATCATCGACGCCGAGCACGCAGAACGGAATGCCGTCGGTGGCGAGGGCCTCGGTGAAAGGGCCGACGGCGGGGTGGTCCTTCGGTTCGAGCGAGAGCTGGGTTCCGTCTGGCCGTTCGGGGTCGACGATCGTGAGCCAACGGTGTTCGCCCATCGGGATGTCGGCGGAGACGGCGAAACCGAGTCGACCGGTGTAGAACTCGACGGCACGCTGCTGGTCGTCGACGAAGATGCTGACGGTGTGGAGTTTCACGATTGCGCCTTTCCTCGGGGCCACCGCTCGGCGATCTCCGCGAGCGGGGCGGTGTCGATGGTGTGGAACTTGTAGCGGCCGCGCCGTTCGGTGCGAACCAGCCCGGCGGTCTCGAGAACGTCGAGGTGCTGCGACACCGCCTGGCGCGACGGCGTCAGGTTGTGGTTCATCGCCAACTTGGAGCACAGCTCGAACAGCGTCTGCTCGTCGCGCTGAACGAGTTCGTCGAGCAGCGCGCGTCGCGTCTCGTCGGCAAGTGCCCTGTAGACGTCCGTCACACCAGGAACAATAGGCAAGTAGTCGCTTGCATGTCAAGAGCTGCGGCAGCAGTGTCATCCGTCGCTCTGCCGCGCGCGCCGGGCTATGAGCGTCGCTTGGGGGCGCTGGTTGGCGGTTCTTCGCACGTGCGACTCGAGAACGTCGAAGCCAGCGTGTTCCAGTTCGGAGCTGATTGCGTCGACGGTCCACCGGTATGCCGGCGTCACAGCGTGAGCGAATTCATCGACCACCGAGCCCGCGAAGAAACCGATGAGCAGCGTGCCCGCTGGCTTGAGCACGCGGTTGAACTCTCGCAAGGGAGTCTGGATCGCGCTCGGCTCGTAATGGATCAACGAGTACCACGCAAGAATCCCGCCGACCGAACCGGAATCCGCTTCGAGGGAATCGAGACTTCCGGAGGCGAACTCGGCTGTGGGAAAGGTGCGCCTGGCGTGAGCGATGAACTCGGGTACCTGATCGATGCCCCGAGCGGTCAAGCCCTGCGTGGCCAGGAAGTTCGTCCAATGTCCCGGACCGCACCCCGCATCGATGAGGTCTCCTTCGACGGTGTTAGCCCATGTGGATACGATCTGCAGATCGGACGGATGAACCGAATCCATCGAACCCAAAATTTCTATGTACTCCGTCGCCCTGCGAGAGTATGCGGCGCGACTTGCTTCGATGGCCATTTCATCGAGTCTAGGCAGGCCGAAAACGAGGCGCCCGTAAGACGGTCGTCTTGCGGGCATCGGATCTCTGCGGGGGCATGCTGGGAGAGAAACGTGCGAGCTTGGGGGAGGGGTACAGGGGGTGTCCTCCACCGTTTGTCCTCCTCGACAACGTTGCCCTGATGCGCGAAGCTCAGAGCAGTCGGCGGCATGTCAGGCCCGCCGTGGAGACGCCCGGCGGCACCCCGACGGCCGGCGTCCGCAAATCGGGGGTGCCCAATGTCCAGCCGCCAATCAGTGAACAACACAGGCCGAAGCAGACGTTCCCGCCTCGCCAGAGTGCTCCTCGCCTCGGTGGCGGCAGCGGCCCTCGCGCTCGCGGTCCCACCGCCCGCGAGCGCCGACCCGTGGGAGCCGGGCGCACGCCAATACGCGGGGGTGGGCGCCGCATCCACATCCGTCCTCTGGGACGTGCTGTCCAACGGCCGCGCGAACATCGCCGCCGGTGCGCCCCAGGCTCCGGATGTCGCATCCTTCGACCCCACCGGCAGCCCCACGATCGTCACAAATCCGGGCGCGACGCCGATCCCGCGCCCGACCAGCGAGGCGGCGGGATTCGCGGCGCTCCGTGACTACCCGGAACAGGTCGACTTCGTGCGTTCCGCGAACCGTCCGGTGAACATCGCGGGCGTCGCCGACGACGTCGTAACCTACCTGCCGATCGGGCGCGATGCCGTAAGTGTCGCCGGCTTCCGATTGGTGCCCGGGCTCGACAACCTCACGCGGGAGGAGCTCACCGCGATCTACACCTGCACGTCGGCGGGCAATGTCCGCACGTCGGTCTTCGGCACGAACGCCGTGGTGGTCTACGACGACGGGGCCTACATCCTCCAGCAGCTGCGCCCGCAACTGCCCGCGCCGGGGACGGACGTGCGCGCCTTCTTCCTCCGCGCCATCGGTGTGACGGAACCCGGCGCGTGCGTCCGCGGGAGCTCGACAACGCCCCAGAACGACGCGAGGGTGCTGAGCGTGCAGGGGCAGATCATCCCGTTCCTCGCGTCGCAGTGGATCGCGCAGAAGAACAACATGGTGAACCGCACGATGACCGTCGACGTGCACACGCTGTTGAAGATCAACGGCGAACGCCCCATCGACGACCGCTACAACCCCGATCAGCCTCCCCTCATGCCGGGACCGCTGTTCGGGCGAGGGGCGTATCCGCCCGGCACGCAGCGCGGCGTCTTCACGCGCGACGTCTACGCCGTCATCCGCACCGCCGACCTCGAGTCACCACTCACCGCGGCCCTGACCGCGCCACTCGCGACCGGCACCGGCCAGCTCGCGCTCAACCGGTCCGGCTACAAACGGGTCGACTACCTCGGCGACCCCCGGTGGTTCTTGGGGGCGGCATACCCGGGGTGACGGTCGTCCTATCCGTCGCTCTGCCGCGTGCGCCCCTCGGCCATCCGCTGTGCGGCCCGGTCCGCCCGCTTGCCCACCGGCACGGCCTGCGTCGCGCGGGCCAAGCCGATCGCGGGCATGCCGACGTACATCGTTTCGGCGCGGTCGACCTGGTAGGTCTCGTGCCAGATGCCGACCGCGCCCGCCGCCTTGCGGGCGCGCTGGTTGAAGGCCGTCCAGGCCGGGCGGTGCTCGGCGGAGGGCGCGCTCGCGTAGTCGTAGAGCTTCTCGCGCGAGTTCCAGTACTGCACGATGAGGGGCCCGTCGCCACTGAAGCTGAGGCGGAAGCCCATAAGACCCGAGTCCGGGTCTTTCGATAGCTCGGCCAGCATGCGCGGCATCGCGAGGAAGGCGGGCAGCCACTTGTTGACCCGCCAGGGCCGGTTGAATCGCATCCCGATGAGGAAGACCACCAGCTCGCCGTCGTAGCGGTGCGTCATGCGCCCGGTCTGAACCTGTGACATGGTGGAACCTCCGATTGGATAGCCGTACACGCTAATAATGGAGAGTGGCGCTATCTATGTCAAGGAGTATCTAGTGCGAATATCCCAACTCGCGGCCGCGACCGAGGTGCCCGTCGCCACGATCAAGTACTACCTGCGCGAGGGTCTGCTGCACGACGGCCGGCTCACCTCGCCCACCCAGGCCCGCTATGACGAGACGCACGTCCGCCGGCTGCGCCTCATCCGCGCCCTCGTCGGCGGCGCGGGTCTGAGCATCTCCGCCGTGCGCGAGCTGCTCGACGGGGTCGATTCGCCGCCCGAGTCCGGCCACGATCTGCTCGGCGTCGCACACCACGCCTTGGCGAAACCTGTCGCGCAGGCCACGGACACGAGCGCGGTAGACGCGATGCTCGAGCGGTGGGGATGGGGAACAGACGGATGCGACGACGTCGGCAAGGCGGCGGTGGCGGAAGCACTCGAGGGGGTGCGGTCCGCGGGTTTCGACCTGCCCGAGGGGGTGCTGGAGACGTACGCGGCCGCCATGCACGAGGTGGCCGACGCCGAGATCGCGGGCGTGCCGACGGACTCCGCCGAGTCGGCCGTGCGCTACGTCGTGCTCGGCACCGTTCTCGTCGAGCCGCTGCTGCTCGCGCTTCGACGCCTCGCCCAGCAGAGCGCCTCGTATCAGCGCTTCGGGCCGCGGCCGCTCGGGTGACCGAGGGGGTTCTTTCACAGCGACCCCGTGCGTACTCTGTTCGCATGGGACGCAATCGCAAGGTAATCTCCGCCGTACTGGTCGCCGCCGCCGCACTCGTCTACGGCATGTCCCCGATCGACGTCATCCCCGAGCTGCTGACCGGCCCGCTGGGACTCACCGACGACTTCGCCGTGCTGCTCGGAGCCGGCGTCGCCGTCTGGAAGCTGCTCGGCGGACGCGAGCCGCGCGCCGGGGATGCCACGCCTCCGCCCTCCCGGTAATTGCCCGTCACACTTCTCCCGCCTGCTCGGTCATAGCTGGTGACCGCTGGCATGCCGGCCGACGGCGTGCAGGGAGGGGTTCACCATGAAGGTCGTCGTTGTCGGGGGCACCGGACTCATCGGAGCCCGGGTCGTCCGGATAATCGCGGGGCACGGCCACCCGGTCGTCGCGGCCGCTCGCGCCACGGGAGTCAACTCGTTCACCGGTGAGGGGCTCGAAGACGCGCTGTCCGGCGCGAACGTCGTCGTCGACGTGTCGAACTCGTCGTACACCGACGAGGAGGGCGCACGTGAGTTCTTCGAAACCTCGACGCTGAACCTGCTCACGTACGGCGCGGCCGCCGGTGTCGGCCACCACGTCGCGCTGTCCGTCGTGGGCACCGACAGGCTCGCGGCATCGGAACGCGGATACTTCCGCGCAAAGTTCGAACAGGAGCAGTTGATCAAGGCGGCGAACACCCCGTTCACGATCGTGCACGCCACCCAGTTCTTCGAGTTCCTGGGCAGCATCGCCGACGAAGCCACCCACGGCGCGCATGTGCGCCTGTCGAGGGCGATGGTGCAGCCGATGGCGGCCGACGACGTGGCCTCGGCCGTCGCGAACGTGGCGATCGGGGCTCCCGAGAACGGCATCGTCGAGTTCGCCGGTCCTGACGTGTTCACCCTCGACGACCTCGTGGCGCGCAGACTCGAGGCGCAGCGCGATAGCCGAAGTGTCGTCGCCGACCCGCTCGCGCGGTACTTCGGCAATAACCTCGGCGAAGACGAACTGCTTCCGGGTGCCGGTGTCGTCATCACGCCCACCCGGTTCGAAGACTGGTTGAAGGGCCCCGCGATGCGGCAGCATCTGATCACGACGGAGGGATGAGCGCGTGCACGATACCGACGCGGGCGGTGGCCTCGAGCTGGCGATGTCGACCTTCACGACGGTTCGTCCGCGCCTCTTCGGCATCGCCTACCGCATGCTCGGCAGCGTCTCGGAGGCCGAGGATATCGTGCAGGACACCTGGCTGCGTTGGCAGTCCACCGACAGAACCGTCGTCGAGAATCCTCCGGCATTCCTCGCAACGATCACCACGCGGCTCGCGATGAACCTCGCCCAGTCCGCCCGTTCCCGTCACGAGACGTATATCGGCCCGTGGCTGCCCGACCCGATCGACACGACCGCCGATCCCGAGCTCGGAGCCGAACGCGGGGAGGCCCTCGAGTATGCCGTGCTCCTCCTGCTCGAGAAGCTGACTCCGGCGGAGCGCGCGTCGTACGTTCTGCGCGAGGCGTTCGACTACCCGTACGAGCTCATCGCCGACATCGTGCAATCCACCGTGCCGGGCGCCCGCAAACTGGTGAGCCGCGCGCGCCAGCATCTCGCGGCCGAGCGACGCCGGCCGGCTCCGAGACCCGAACACCGGCGGCTGCTCAGCGCGTTCCTCACCGCGGCGCAGTCCGGCGACGTGGCAGTGCTCGAGAGGCTGTTCGCGGCCGACGTGGTCAGCTATTCCGACGGCGGCGGGGTAAAGCTCGCCGCGCGCATCCCGGTCATCGGCCGCGAGCGCGTCGCCAGGTTCGTGGCCGCGTTCTCGTCGCACTTCTGGACGGGCGTCGACCTGCGCTGGGTCGAGGCCAACGGCCGGCCTTCGGTAGAGCTCTCGCGCGACGGTGTGCCGTTCACCATCGTCGCCGCGACGACCTCCGAATCGGGGATCGAGCAGTTGCTCTGGCTGATGAACCCCGCCAAGCTGCGGCCGATGGCCGAGGCGGCTTCGTGACGGGTGGGTCGGGAGACCGGCACGACATGACGGTGCGCGAGTTGCGGTTGGCCGTCGAGACGGGGGAGCCGGCGTTGGTCGCACACCTGCTCCATGCGGATGTCGCGATGCTCACCGACGACGGAGGGGGCGCCGCGACATCCGAACCCCGCACAGTGCGTGGAGCGGCCGACGTCGCCCGCGCGCTCTGCCACCTGCTCGACCCGGACGCGGCCGAGACCACCGAGCGCGAGGTGAACGGGCGGTCGGCGCTCGTGCTGCGCCGCGGAGGCGAGGTCGCCGGCGTCGTCAGCCTGCGAGTCGACCGCGACCTTGTTACCACCATCTGGGTAGTCCTGGGCCGCGACAAGCTGCGGCACTGGAACGACCAGCCCGACTGATCGGCGGCGAAGCGTCACAGATGGCGCCTGCGCCCTGTCTTAGCTGGTGAACCCGGGCGGCCCCGCTCGGTACATCAGCGGAAGGCCAATCATGAAGATCGTAGTTATCGGCGGCACAGGACTTGTCGGTTCGAAAACCATCGCCAAGCTCACGGAGCACGGCCACGCAGCGGTTTCGGCTTCGCCGAACTCCGGCGTGAACACCCTCACCGGCGAGGGTCTCGCCGACGTGCTCACCGGTGCCCAGGTCGTCATCGACGTCTCCAACTCGCCGTCGTTCGAGGAGCGGGCAGTTATGGACTTCTTCACCACCTCGACGACCAATCTGCTCGCCGCCGAGAAGGCCGCCGGCGTGACTCACCACGTCGCGCTGTCGGTCGTCGGCACCGACCGGCTGCCCGAGAGCGCCTACTTCCGCGCCAAGGTCGCGCAGGAGAACCTGATCAAGCAGTCCGGCCTGCCGTACTCGATCGTTCACGCCACCCAGTTCTTCGAGTTCGTGATGAGTATCGCCGAGGAAGCGACCGACGGCGACATCGTTCGTCTCTCGCACGCCCGCATCCAGCCGATCGCCGCGGACGACGTGGCGACCGCGGTCGCCCGCACCGCCGTCGGCGCACCGCTGAACGGCACGCTCGAGATCGCCGGACCGACGCAGTTCGGCCTCGACGAACTGGTCCGCACGGGTCTCGCTCTTCGCGGGGACACCCGCGAGGTCGTCGTCGACCCCGGCGCGCCCTACTTCGGCGCCGTGCTCGACGAGCGAACGCTCGTGCCCGGCGCCGACGCGACGGTCTTCCAGACCACGTACGAGGAGTGGGTGGCGACTAGCGCTGCCTAGCCGAAGAGCTCGCCAAGCCAGTTCTCTTTCTTCTTCGGACGGTAGCCGTTGTCGTAGCCGCGCTCGCGGTCGTTGTAGCGATCGCGGTCGCGGTCGCCGTACTGCGGCGCGCGCGGGGCCACGGTCGGTGCGACCGGGGCGGACTTGGTGAACTCGCTCTCCGCGCGGTCGATGATCTTGTCGAGCTCACCGCGGTCGAGCCACACGCCCCGGCATTCGGGGCAGTAGTCGATTTCGACGCCGCTGCGTTCGCTCATGACGAGCGTGGCTGAATCGTTCGGACACTTCATGGGATCCTCCAAGAATCGTGGCGAAACGAATTTTAGCCAGCGCTCTCGGGCTCAGCCTGAGAGTTCGTTCAGCGGGGCAGTTGGCTCAGCAGGGCGACGACCGCGTTCGCAGAGCGTTCCGCCGCGTCATCCACATCGGTGAGAAAGTCGGTGTGCGCGACCGGTCCGCACAGGTCGGACACGGCGCGCACCGAAACGAACTCGCGCCCGTGTACGTACGAGGTCTGGGCGATCGCGACCGATTCCATGTCGGTGGCGAGCGTTCCGGGCAGCGCGGCCCGGATCGACACAGCGCGCTCGGGCGTGACGAACGAGTAGCTCGAGGCGATGAGTCCGAAGTGCACACCGGATGGCGAGAGGTCGTCGAGGTGGCCGCTTCGCGCAAACGCCTCGATGGCGGCGCTGCTGGCGGTGTACGACGCGGGCATCCGCGGTACCTGGCCGAGGACGTAGCCGAAAGCCCGGGCGTCCGCGTCGATGTTGATGTAGTCGGTGCCGATCACCACGTCGCCGACTCGAACCCACTCGCCGACACCGCCGGCCGTTCCGGCGCTGATCACGAGCGCGCCGGTCTCACCGTGAGCTGGCGCGGACTCGAGGATGGCAGAGGTGGCGCCGCCGGCCGCGTTGACGAGGCCGATGCCCGTGCGCACGAGCAGCACGGTGCGTCCCGCGATCTCGACGTAGCGGTGGACCGCCAGGCCGACGGTGACCGGGTCGCCGACGGTCGTGGCGCGATCGAGGAACGGGGCCTCCTCGTCGGGCATGGCGACGAGGACGACGGCGGCGATCTCGCTCACCTCGGGGGAATCTGACGGGCGTGCGATATTCATGGGTGCTTCCATCATCACCCACCCGGCCGGATGCTGCCGCCAGCTGGCGCTAGGCGGGCACCGCGAGCACGGCCACCGAGGCGGCCACGGTGCCGAGCAAGAACAGGACCATCCCGCCGCGGATGCACAGTCTCTTCTGTTTGAGCGCGGTCGCCGCGTCCCAGGCGAGCACGGGGCATCCCGCCCACCCGAGACCGGCGACTCCGATGAGAGCGATCGCCGCGCCGCCCCACCAGACGAGGTCGGCGGGAAGCGGAAGGTCGGCGGGACGCCAGCCGGCGGCGAGCAGCCCCGAGAGCGGTATGCCGGCGGAGATGACCGCGGCCGCGAACCACACGGTGCCCGAGAAGAGGATGCGTCTCAGTTCGGCGGAGTCGCTCTCGTCGTCGACGGTTCCGGCGATCGCGTCGGGGATCGAGGGGTAGGTCGAGGCCGGCGAGCGCGTGGGTGACTGAGACATGCTCCGGGTTTACGCTTCGTCGGCTCCGGCCGTCAAGTCCCTTGAACCAGCCGGCCACTAGACCAGAGGCCGAACGTCTGCGAGACTCTGTTGGTTCTTGTCGTCCAGCGTTAGGTTTCTCCGGTGAAGATCGTCAACGGTTTCGCGCAGTCCGCGCGCTGACTCGTATCGCCGATCGCGGCTCCGATGTCAGTGCTCCATCTGACAACTCCGGAGACGCATGTCTACGCCAAGAAACTCTTCTATCACCCTGACCGACGTCGGCCTCGACTGGCCTGACGGGTCCACCGCGCTGAGCGGAATCAACGCCAGCCTCGGCGCAGGCCGCACCGGACTCGTCGGCGCCAACGGCTCGGGCAAGTCCACGCTGCTGCGGCTCGTGGCCGGCGTGATGCAGCCGACGACCGGCCAGGTCGTTGTGACCGGCGACGTCGACTACCTGCCGCAAACGCTCACCCTCGCCGTCGGTGCCACCGTCGCCGATCTGCTCGGAATCGCGCCGAAGGTGGCCGCCTTGCGGGCGATCGAGGCCGGCGACGTCGCCACCGCGCACTTCGACACGCTCGGTGACGACTGGGACGTCGAGACCCGCGCCGACGAGGCCCTGCGGGGCATCGGCCTGAGTTCGGCCGACCTCTCGCGGCCCGTCGGCGACATCTCCGGCGGCGAGGCCGTTCTGGCGGCGATCGCCGGCCTGCGGTTGCGGCGGGCACCGATCGCGCTGCTCGACGAACCGACCAACAATCTCGACCGCGACGCCCGCGCGAAGCTGTACGACCTCGTGCGCTCCTGGCCGGGAACCCTCCTGGTCGTCAGTCACGACACCGCCCTGCTCGATCTGATGGATGACACGGCCGAACTGCACTCGCGACGGCTCACCGTCTTCGGCGGCGCGTACAGCGAGTGGCGCGAACGGCTCGACGTGCAGCAGGCCGCCGCCATCCAGCACGCGCGCACCGCGCAGCAGGTGGTGAAAACCGAGAAGCGTCAGCGCGTCGAGGCTCAGACGAAGCTCGCGCACCGGGCACGAACCGCGCAGACGGCGAGGGAGAACCGCACCGCCGCCAAAATCGTGATGAACCAGAAGGCGTCGAACGCCCAGGTCTCGGCCGGAAAGCTGCGCACCCAGGCCGACGACCGGGTGCGATCGGCCCAAGCCGCGCTCGATGCCGCGGATGCGCGCGTGCGCGACGACGCGCGCATCAGGGTGGATCTGCCCGACCCTGATGTGCCGAACGGGCGACGCATCGCCGAACTGCGCGGAACGGGAGGGGCGTTCGTGGTGCAGGGTCCGGAACGCATCGCCCTCGTGGGTCCGAACGGGGTGGGCAAGACGACGCTGCTAGAGACGCTGGTCTACCGTCGCGCCACTCAGGCGGGACGGGCTGGGGGAGCGCTGCACACCGGGCGGGTCGGCTACCTGCCGCAGCGCCTCGACGGCCTCGACGACCGGGCGACAATCCTCGGTACCGTGCTCGCCGCGGCACCGTCGGTACCGCCCGCGGAGGTGCGCAATCGGCTGGCCCGGTTCCTGCTGCGCGGGGCGACGGTCGAACGGGCCGTCGGAACGCTCTCGGGCGGTGAACGTTTTCGCGTCTCGCTCGCCCGTCTGCTGCTCGCCGACCCGCCGCCACAACTGCTCGTGCTCGACGAACCGACCAACAACCTCGACCTGCAGAGCGTCGACCAGCTCGTGGACGCGCTGCGCGTGTACCGCGGGGCCGTTCTGGTGGTGAGCCACGACGATGCCTTCCTCGGACGGCTCGACGTGACGACGACGCTCGCGCTCGACGCGGACGGCGGGCTGACCGTTCTGGAATAGCAGTCTTAATGGTACAGTCGCACCATCAAATGTGGTGCAATTGCACCACAATCGAGAAGGGAGTACAGGGTGCGCGTTTTTCTCTTGATCCTCGGGATCGCACTACTCGTCGTTTCGGCCCAGGGCGCCATCCGACTGGTCGCCGACCACGCCGATACCGGGCTGTTGTCGTGGGTGCCCGGCGGCTTCGCCGTGCAATTGGGCGCTTATATACTTCTGGTCTGTCTGGGCGTTCTTCTGGCCGCCCGCAATTCCAAAGGCATCGTTGATAGAAGTTGATCTCGTTCCGATCCGGCCTCTGCTGACAGCCGGAACACGGGGCTGAGAATGGCGAACGAAGAGGCGCGGCTGCCGCGCGAGGTGACTCACCGGCAGCGCCGGCGCCAGATTGCCGAGGCGGTCTGGCGGCTGGCCGCACGGGGCGGGCTCGAGGACGTGACTCTCCGCCAGGTCGCCCAAGAAGCGGGAGTCTCGGCCCGCCTGCTGCAGCACTACTTCGGTACCCGGCACGGGCTGCTCCTCGGCTCGCTGCAACTGCTGAACGAGGATGCACAGCTCCGCGCGCGCGAACGCGTCGAGGCGCTCGGGTCCGACCTGTCCCTGCGCGAGACCGTTCGGGCCGTTTTACTCGAGCTGCTGCCTCTCGACGACGAGCGGCGTGCGCTCCACCTGATGTACGCCGTCTACTTCGTGCGGTTCCTCACCGATGCCGAGATGCGGGAGCTCGCTTCCGGCGGGGGAGACGGCGTGAAGGACCTCGTCGAACAGTTGCTGGTCGGCGCCCATGCGGCCGGCGAGATCTCCGACCTGCCGCGCCCCGACCTCGATGCGGCCGTGCTCGTCGCCTCCGCCGAGGGGCTCCAGGGCCAGATGTTGCTCGGGCAGATCACAGCCGAGGCAGCCATCGCACTGATCGACCACCAGCTCGACGGCCTCTTCGCTGTCGGCTGACTGGGAACGGCGTTTCGCGCGGCCTATGGTGAGTGCATGGCACTCCTTCATCAGGCGACCCTCACCCCGTCCAAGCTGGAACTGGTACGCGACTGGCTGCCCGGCCAGCCCTGGTTTCTCGGGGCCGCCGGCTCCGAGTTGACCCCTGTCGCGGCCTACCGGTTCGACGACCCCGACGGCGAGGTGGGCATCGAGACGATCCTGGCCGCCGGTCCGGATGGCGCCGTGATGCAGGTGCCGGTCACCTATCGCGGCGCGCCACTCGAAGGGGCGGAGCAGTGGCTCATCGGGACGATGCAGCACTCGGTGCTCGGGTCGCGCTGGGTCTACGACGGTCTCGGCGACCCGGTCTACCTCGCGGCGGTGACGCACGCGGTCCGCACCGGCGGCCACGAGGCCGAGCTGAAGGTCGAGATCGACGGCGAGATGGTCACCCGCGAACCGACGGCGCGCGTGCAGGGCAGTGGCACCGGTGCTGGAGGCCGCGAGAGCGTGACCGTGATCCGCTATCCCGAACCGGGTGCCGTGGGCGACGGCGCGGTGCTCACCGGGACGTGGGGCGAGCATTCCGCGCCCGTACTGCTCGTCACTGTCGAGAGCTGAGACGAGCGGATCAGCCCTCGACGACCAGCAGGATCATGGATGCCACGAAGCTCGCTATGCCGATGCCGGCGGTGATGGCGAACAGCACGAAAACCGCCCGTTCCGCTTCGCTGTGCCGGGCAAACCTGATCGTCTCGGGCGAGCGTCGGCTGTAGTAGACCGTCACGCTCTCGAGCGTGCCCACCTCGTCGTGCTCGTGGTGGGCGAGTTCGCGCGAGTAGAGGCGTCCGTCGTCGGCCATCCAGCGCGCGCTGGCCAGTTCGTCGGCCGGGAGGATGATCGCGGTGGTTTCGAGCATCGCACTGCTGGCGGCACGCATCAACAGCCAGATCACGAGACACACGGCGGCGGACACCAAGCCGAGCAGGATCAGGGTCTCCAGAACCAGGCCGAGGATGTCTTCGCCGCTCACCGTGCAATGTTATCTATGCTCGGCGGTCACCCGCTGATTAGACTATGCCTCATGTCCTTGGTACTTCCTCTTCTGGTCCTCGCGCTGGTCGTCGGCGCGCTCGTCGACATCATCACCCGACCAGAGGGCGAGGTGAAACATCTGCCCAAGATGGTCTGGATCCTCCTGGTCGTCTTCCTGCCTCTGATCGGCAGCATCGTCTGGTTCGTCGCCGGCCACGACTACACGCCGCAGCGCGAGTACGTCAGTTTCGGCGATCCCCGCCGGCACGAACCGAAGCCCACCGAGCGCGAGTTCAGAACGACCGAGCAGGAACTCGCCGACCTCGAGGCCGAAATCGAGTTTCACGAAAAGCAGGCCCGCATCGACCGTCTCGAAGCCGAGATCGGTGAGCGGCGGGACCGCACCGTCGACTAACCGTCTACGACGGTGTCGTCACGGTGGGCGCCGTAGAACCGCGACTGCCCGCGCATGATGTCGTCCATGGTCGCGTCGGCGCCCACCCCGTAGACGGTCACCGCGAAGCCGAGCGCGCGCTGCACCGCCCAGATTTCGTCGTGGCGGTCGGGCGGGAACAGCTGGGCGGGATCACCGACGGCGACCCACCCGATGGGCACGACTGCGCCGACGGAGAGGCGCGTGTTCACCTGCACGACGCCGTTGATGCGCACCTCCGCACCGGCTTCGAGCGTCGAGCCGGGAAAGAGAGAGGCGCCCGTCGCCACGAAACAGTTGTCCCCCACGGTCGATCCGTTGACGTGGGCGTGCGGCCCGACCATCACGGCGTCGCCGATGGTCGTGGGATGGCCGGCGCGGCCGCGCACCACGGCGTTCTCCATCACGACCACGTTCTCGCCGATGCGCACCGGTCCGTCTTCGGCGGTGAGCACCGCGCCGTGCAGCACGCGGGAACCGGCTCCGACCGACACGTCGCCGCTGAGTACCGCGGCGGGGGAGACGTACGCCGACTCGTGCACGACGGGCCGCCTGCCGCGGTGTTCGATGATCATGCCCCGAGCCTAAGCCCAGCCCAAAAACGCCCGCAGTAGCGCCGCGGTGGCCGCCGCCGCAATGACCACCACGATGAACGGGGCGCGCAACAGCAGGGCGACGATCGCCGCGATCAGGCCGGCGGCCCGGGCGTCGAGCACCAAGGCTTCGCCGGTCGTGAACGTCTGCATCACCACGAGGGCGGCGAGGAGTGCGGCGGGCAGCAGGGCGGTGACCCGCGAGACGCGGGGCTTCTCGAGAAAGCTCGGTGGCACCGTGTACCCGGCGAACTTGAGGGCGAAAGCGATGAGCGAGGCGCCGATGATGGCGATCCAGACGGTCACAGTGCCGCTCCATCGGTATGCGGGTCCGGCGTGCGACGCCGGGTGAACAACCCGACCACTACCGCGACGGCCGCGGCCGCGATCACCGGGATGCCGACGGGGACCACGGGCACCAGCACGGCGGCGACCACGGCCGCGGCGATCGCCACCGCGACGGGCTGGCGGGATTTCAGGCGCGGCCAGAGCAACGCGATGAAGGCGGCAGAAGCCGCGGCATCCAACCCATACTGCTTCGGGTCCCCGATCGCGTCGCCGACGAGCGCGCCGACCAGGGTCATTACGTTCCATCCCGCGTAGATGCCGATGCCGGTGACCCAGAAGCCTAGGCGCCGGTTGGGCAGCGTGTCCTGGGCGATCGAAACGGCCGTCGATTCGTCGATGGTTAGTTGGGCGACAGGGATCCGCCACAGGCCGCGCGGCGCCATCGTCGGCGTGAGCTGGAGGCCGTAGAGGGTGTTGCGCACGCCGAGCAGCGACGACGCGGCGATAGCGGCGCCGACCCCGCCGCCTCCGCCGAGCACCCCGATGAGTGCGAACTGCGAGCCGCCGCTGAACAGCAGGAGCGAGGTGACGCTCGTCTGCCAGATCGTCAGTCCGCTCGCCACGGCCAACGCTCCGAAACTGATGCCGTACAGGCCGGTCGCGATGGCGACCGAGAGCCCCTGCCTGATGACGGCCCGTCTCGCCGGATCGACGGGAACGGAGCGGGTCGCCATAGAACGAAAGTACTGCAGAACGCCCCTAGGCGGAGAGCGCGCGGTAGCTCAGGTAGACCACCCCGTTGCCGAACCGGCGCTCGTCGACGAGCTCGAGTCCGAGCTTCGCCCGGTCGGGCAGGTACCGGGTGCCACCGCCGACGACCACCGGGCTCACGAACACCGCGAACTCGTCGACGAGCCCGGCCTCGATCGCGGACGCCGCGAGGCCGGGGCCGCCGATAGAGAGGTCGCGTTCTTCGGATTGCTTCAGAGCCCGGATGTCGGCGGGGTCGAAGCCGCGCTCGAGGCGGGTCTTCGGCGTGCTCACCTCGGCGAGGGAGTTCGAGTACACGATCTTGTCTGCCGCCCGCCAGATCTGCGCGTAGTCGGCTATCTCCGCGGGGGATCCCTCGACCGGCATCGTCTGCCACACCCGCATCACCTCGTAGAGGCGCCGCCCGTAGAGGTGGGTGCCGATCGGACGCTCGAGGTCGTTGACGAAGGCGTGCACCTCTTCGTCGGGAACGCTCCAGTCGAAGTTGCCCGCCTCGTCGGCGATGTAGCCGTCGAGAGAGGTGATGCCGGTGTAGATGAGCTTGCCCATGTCGCGCCCTCCGTGTCGTCGGTGACCGAGACCATTCTCGGGAGGGCGCGACGCCCGAGTCAACGACTCAGGTAGGCCTCGATGCGGTCGAACGCGCCCACCCAGGCGTACTGGTTGAAGAAGTCGCGCGTCTGCAGGTCGGGGAATCCGGTCTGGATCGCGGTCATCAGGGTGCCGCCGTCGTTCGCTTCGAAGGTGACCACGACATCGGTGGTCATGGTCTGGCCGTCGGGGGTGCTGCCGGTGGAGGTGGTGACCAGGCGGTGCGGGCGGTCGATCTCGCGGAAGACCTGGGTCTCGGTGAACAGCTCGTCGCGGTTCGGTCCCCACACGGCGGTCTGCTGTCCGCCGACCCGGAGATCGACGTCGATCTCCACGATTCCCGGCTCCTCGTCGAGGATGCTGAACCAGATCTTCTGCTTCTCGGCGTCGGTGTAGGCGTCGAACACCTGCTCGGGCTTCGCCGGAAGCTGGCGGCTCATCGTGAGGCTGATGGTGTCGGTTTCATTCGTCATCGTTCTTGCCTTTCTGTGGTGTGCTTTCTGGGTTGAGGGTGAAGTAGGCCTCGAGCCCGTCGAGTCGACGCTCCCAGAGGCGCTGGTAGAGAGTGATCCATTCCATGAGGTCGTCCAGCCGTTCGGTGCCCAGCCGGCACTCCCGAGACCGGCCGACTTTGGCGGTGGTGACGAGTCCGGCATCCTCGAGCACCTGCACGTGCTTTTTGAGACCGGTCAGCGTCATGCCCGTCGGTTCGGCGAGCTCGCCGATCGTGGCCGGTCCGTCGCCCAGCCGGGCGAGGATGCCGCGCCTGGTCGAGTCGGCGAGAGCGGCGAAGGTGCGATCGAGAATGTCTTGCTGAACCATGTAGTTCAGTGTACGTCACTGAACCGAATAGTTCAACGACGTGATTCGGCCAGTCGCGCGAGAACATCCGCCTCGTGCCGGTAGCCGATCGCCTCGTAGCCGACGACGACGACGATCGGTGCGGCCATCACGACGATCAGTCCGATACCCATCGAGGCGCCGTTCGCGACGAGGATGACGGATGCCGCGAGGGTGGCGAGCACCCCGGCGACCAGGGAGTAGTGGAACGCGTCGATCGCCCGGACGAGAAATGAGTACAGGACGAAGAACGCGAGCATGTACACGAGCACGGGAACAGCGACCCAGTACAGGGCGCCGAGCTCGTCGATCTCGGCGTGGTCTTCGATCACGTACGCGGCGATATGAAGGCCCGCACCCGTGGCAGCGATAGCGGTGTACAACACGAGGTGTGAGTAGCTCCACGCGGTGGCGACCGACCGACGCAGGGTAAGGATTTCGGCCGACGGCATGATGTAGTACGTCCACCACATTCCGAAGGTGAGTCCCACGCCCGCCACGACGATCATGACGGCTTCCTGGCTCCATCCGTCGACCTGGACTATCGCCGACACGGACGCGACGGTGCCGAAGATGCTCTCCCCGAGCGCGATGATCACGAGCAGGCCGTAACGTTCGGCGATGTGACGGGGGTTCCACGGGGTGCCGCCGCGTCGCCGCTCGCCGATGATCGGCCCGAGAATGTCGAGGGTGATCGCAGCGACGAGGACGGGGACCCACACCCACGGCGCGGACGTGCGGGTGAAAAACAGCACGACCCATGCCACCTGCGCGGCGAAAATCATCGCCGCGTAGGTGAGGTTGGTCTGGCGTCGCGCCGGATCTTGGGCGGCGGCTCGGATCCACTGCAGCACGAGTGCGACGCGCATCACGACGTACCCCGCCACCATGATCCCGTTGTCGAACGGGGCTCCCTCGTCGAGTGAAACGAACAGGGTCGGAATGCCGAGCGTCAGCACGAGCACCCCGATCATCTGCACCATGGTGAGCACCCTGAACAGCCAGTCGTCGGTGTCGTAGGCCGAGGCGAACCAGCTGAAGTTGATCCACGCCCACACCACGACGAGCATCGAGAAGGCGAAGGCAGCGAGCGCCGGGCCGGAGTGGCCTTCCGCCACGTAGTGCGCGAGTTGGTCGGCGGCCTGGCCGAAGGCCACGGCGAAGGTGAGGTCGAACAGCAACTCGAGCGGGGTTGCGGCCCGGTGCGCCTGCCCCGGGTCGCGCCCGGTCATTCTGCGCAGGCGGTGGTGCAGGGCGGAGGCGCCGGGCATCGAAGTCATGACCCATAGAGTGGCATAGTGCCCAACGCACGCAAAGCTGGAGATCAATGAGTGCCGAGTACGACGCGTTCGGGCCGTGGATAGACGAAGTGACCTCGCCCGAGGAAGTGCCGCGGCTGTACCGCGACTACCCGATCGACTTTGCCGACACCCGCACGGTGCTGAAATTTCCGCGCGATATCGCCCGCCGTGATGCGACGCCCGCGATGGACCTGTTCGACCATCTGGTGATCGTGACCGAGCGGGCGCTCACCGTCCTGAGCCGTGCTGACGACCGGTACACCGAGGTGTCGGTGCCGCACGACCAGGTCGCGGCCATCACCGACTGGGTCAACCTGCTCGACGCGCGGCTCGTCATCCAGACGCTTGCCGGCGACGTCGTGAGCGTTGCCTACAACGGTTCGTCGAACGACTCGGTGACGGCGCTGGTCGACCAGCTGCGCGAGCTGGCACACCGCGCGGCACCGACCCGGGGCCGTGCCGCGCTCGCCGCGTTGCCCACGCTCGGCCTCGACGATCTGGGCAAAAAAGACGCTCTCATCGTCACCTCCTTCCGCGACCTCGTGCGTCGCGAGCCCGACGTGCGGCTCGTTGCGGCCCGCGGGCGTGAGGCTATCGCGAGCAGGACCACGGCGGCACGCCTCCTCGACCTGGTGGCTCGGCCGACGCTGCACGGTTGCGCGGTCGGTATCAGCGATACCGAACTGCACATCATCGGCCGGCGTGAGTGGATCGTGCGTGGCGGCGCTCCGGTCGTCTCCCGTTCGCGCACGATCATCGCCCTCGGTCTGCTCGGCAAGGCGACCGTCGCCGAACACCCGAAATTCGCGGGCGTGAACGTCGTGACGCTCGCCGCGGGGTCGTCCCGCATCGACATCCCCGCGCCGCAGGGCTCCCCGACGGAGCGCGTGCTGCTGGCCCTCTAGTCAGGCGCCCGCTCCGGCGATGTTCACCATCCAGTTCACGCCGAACCTGTCGGCACACATGCCGAAACTGTCGCCCCACGGGGCCTTCTCGAGCGGCTGCTGCACATCGCCGCCCTCGATCAGCTTGTCCCAGTAGCCGTGCAGCTCGGCGTCGTCGTCGCCGCTGAGCGACACCGAGATGCTCGTGCCCACCGTGTAGTCCATCGAGTTCGGAGTGTCGGCGCCCATCAGCACGAGCCCGTTCGGGCTCTCCAGCTGGGAGTGCATGACTTTGTCTTTCTCGCTGGGGTCCTCGTCCATGCCGAATTCACCGAAGGTGCTGACGGTGAGTTCGCCACCGAAGACCGACTTGTAGAACTCCATGGCCTCGCGCGCGTTGTCGCGGAAACTCAGGTACGGGTTGAGTTGGGTGGGCATGGCACAAACCTCCTCGTAGTTGGTTCCTGCATTCTGGGTCGCGCGGAGGAGCCGCCGCAACCGTCTAGCCCGACGTGGCCTTCATCGTGTCGTAGGCCTTCAGGGCGTCGCGGCGGGACTGGGCGAGGTCGACGATGGGCTCGAGCGGGTACTCGCCGGCCTCGAGCTCGGGCACCCAACGCCGGATGTAGCGTCCGCCCTTATCGAACTTCTGGGCCTGCAGAACCGGATTGAACACGCGGAAGTAGGGCGCGGCATCCGCACCGCTGCCCGCGACCCACTGCCAGTTCGCCGGATTGTTCGCTTCGTCGGCGTCGACGAGCGTGTCCCAGAACCAGGCCTCGCCGACGCGCCAGTCGACGAGCAGGTTCTTGATCAGGAAGCTGGCGGTGACCATGCGCACGCGGTTGTGCATGGTGCCCGTGTGCCACAGCTCGCGCATGCCGGCGTCGACGAGCGGCACACCGGTCTTGCCCTGACGCCAGGCGTCGATCTCCCACTCGGGGGTGTCGGCCCACGGGAAGGCGTCGAACGCCGAGCGGTAGTTGCGCTCGTGCAGTTCGGGGAAGTTGAAGAGGATGTTGTAGTTGAACTCCCGCCAGCCCACCTCGCCCAGGAACTTCGCCGCATTGGCCTGCGCCTCGCGCGGCAGTGCGGCGTGCAGCCGGTGCCAGATCTGCAGCGGGCTGATCTCGCCGAACCGCAGGTGCGGGCTGAGGCCGCTGGTCGCTTCGACGCCGGGTTCGTCGCGGCGGTGGTAGCTCTCGAGAACGTCCTCGGCGAAGCCCTCGAGCCGCTCGTGCGCGTTGTTTTCGCCGGGTGCGCAGTGCTCGCGCAGCCCGCCGGCCCAGTCGGGACGGGTGGGCAGCAGGGCCCAGTCGTCGAGGTCGTCGCTCGCGGCCTCGAAACCGCGGATGCTCGTGGGCGCGTCGAGCGGATCCCTCGCGACGCCCTGCTCGAGGCAGGACTTCCAGAACTGCGTGTAGACGCGGTAGGGATTGCCCTCCTGCGTCGTGATCGTCCACGGCTCGAAGAGCAGGTTGGCGCGGAAGCTCTCGACCTCGCGGCCGTCGTCGCGCAGGCTCGTCTTGAGCGCGGCGTCGATGTCGCGGGACCGGCCGTAACGGCGGTTCCAGAAAACCGCTCCGGCATCCGTCTCGCTCACCAGCTTGGGGATCTCGACCTCCGCGGCTCCCCGGCGCAGCACGAGCGTGCCGCCGCGGGCCGCGATGTCGGCGCCCAGGGAGTCGAGGCTGTGGTGCAGCCACCATTTCGAGGCACCACCGAGAGGTCGGATGCCGCGGCTCTCCTCATCGAGCAGGTAGACGACCACCATGGGCGCATCGCGGGTGACGGCGGCGGTGAGGGCGGGGTTGTCGGCGAGGCGCAGGTCGTCGCGCAGCCAGACAATAGACGGACGCTGGTCGGTCACCGTGCCCCGAGCCGCAACTTCTCGGTGAGCGCGGTGAGCTGGCGCAGCTCGTCGGCGTTCAGGATTCCACCGACGCGGTTGCGGATGGACTCGGCGTGCACGACGGCGACGCGGCGGAACAGCGTGTAGCCGGTCTCGGTGATGCGCACGATCGTGCCGCGGCCGTCGCCCGGATCGCTCTCCTTGGTCACCAGCTGGCGCTGTACGAGCCTGTCGACGAGTCGGCTGACGCTCGGCTGTGTGAGCAGCAGGTGGCGGTTGAGGTCACGGATGCGCAGGGCGCGCTGCGGCTGGCGCGAGAGGTTGAACAGTACGTCGTACTCGTTGAACGAGAGTTCGGCGGTGGGAAACTCGGCGTTGAGTTGGCGGAGGACGGTCACTTGAGCGCGGAACAGGGATTCCCACGCGTCGACGGCTAGCGATTTTTCACTCACAACAGCAACTCTATGCATCCGCACCGACAGGCGCGCAATGGGGGTGACAAGGCGTCATGTTCAGAAATGACCCGTTAAACAGGATTGAGGGTCGGTTTCAGAGGCTAGAAACCGACCCTCTCCCTTGCACCAAGAGTGTCCTGCAATCACATTCCGCATCAGCTGCCACAGCAAACAACTTCTGCTCTTGAAATATATAACGGGAAGGTAACGGAGCGCTAGTTATCGAACCGTTATATTTCTGCGAGTTTGCCGAATGGAACGCATAGCTCCTGAACAACGTCCCGCGACTCATGATCACGTGCCCGAGCCTTTGGTAGTTACGCAAGAAATCCCGAAGAGTTGACCATTCACGAAGGACAGCGTCGAGCGCCGACGATTCATATCCGTCGTCCGGGTGTCCGATCTCGGCCGTAATGACACGTGACCGGACACCCGCATCACTGGCGGGGGGCTCACCGCCCGAGGCGGGTACTCAGAACTAGATACGCGATCGCGTCGTTACCAGGGCAGCGCTCCGTCGCTATCGGTCACCGTTCCGGTCGGAGTGTCAGGGCCGAGGGTTGCAATGTGGACGGCTGCTGCTGCACCGTCTTCGACACTGTGCCCAAGGTGGCCGGTGAACTCGGTTGCGGTCTGGCCGGGGTCGACGGCGTTGAAGCGCACATCCGGCGTGGCCTTGGCGTACTGCATCGTCAGCATCGTCACGGCCGTCTTCGACGATCCATACGCAGCGAGCGCGTACTGGGACTCGACACGCTCGGGGTCGTGGATCAACGTGAAAGATCCCAGTCCGCTGGTGACGTTGATGACCGACGGCGTCGCCGCTTGTCGGAGGACGGGTAGAAAAGCGTTGGTGACACGGACGACGCCGAACACGTTCGTCTCATAGACCGCGCGGAGCTGGTCGACAGTCATGTCTTCGGGAGCCGTGACGTTGCCGAGGATTCCGGCGTTGTTGATGAGGATGTCGAGGTGGCCGGCCTGAGCCCGAATCGTGTCGACTGCCGCGCCGACAGAGGAGTCGTCAGTCACGTCGAGCTGCACGAACGAGGCGCCCAGCGTCTCGGCAGCCTGGCGGCCACGTTCCATGTCGCGGGCGCCGATCCACACGGTTTGCCCTTCCGCGATGAGGCGGCGTGCAGTTTCGTAGCCAACGCCTTTGTTGCCGCCGGTGATGAGGGTGATGGTCATAACTTGTTCCTAGTTCTAGTCTCAGTGCGTGGGGCGGAAGGGACGAAGAAGCGTGATGCCGTCTTCGATAGATCCCTCGATGAGCTCAAGCATCTGCGGGACGAGGTCCTGCATCCGAGGCGCGCTCAGGTGCGCATCAAGGTGCTCCCGGGTCTCCCACCGCTCGTAGATCACGAACGCGCCTGGCCGACCGTCGACCTCGTGCGCTTCGTAGTCGATGTTTCCGGCGTCATTCCGGGACGGGGTGACGGCGGCGGTGATGAACGCCTTGAGGTCGGCTTCCTTCCCGGGCTTCGCTTTGGTTTCCCAGATGACGGTGACGTATCCGTTCGGTGTGGCAGTCATTCTTGTGTTCCTTCTTTGTCGGTTGTGGGTCTCAGCCTGCGCGTCGACAAAGGGGCTAGCCAGAGAAGGATTGTGCTACCCAACCGCAGGAGCAAGTCGGTCTGGCGGCCAGCGTGGGAAAGGTGTTCCTATGCTGAAAATCACCGGGTGGCGCAGAATAGGGCCTTGCCAGCCGACGCCGATACTCTCGCTGGCCTGTTGCGCGCTTGGCGGGGACGATTGCTTCCCAAGGACGTCGGGTTGGAGTCCTACGGGCGGCGACGGACAGCGGGGCTGCGTCGGGAAGAGCTTGCCCAGCTCGCCGGTGTCAGCGTCGACTACGTAATGCGACTTGAACAGGGGCGCTCCCGCACACCATCAGCCCAGATTGTGACAGCCCTCGCTAGAGCACTTCAACTCGACCGCACGGAGACTGATGTCTTCTACCGTGCCGCAGGTTTGGCACCACCCGGAGCAGGGGCCGTCTCCCACCACATCCCTCCGGGCGTGCACCGAATGCTGGTGAGGATGTCCGACCTTCCTCTCGCGGTATTCGCCGCTGATTGGACGTTATTGCACTCGACCCCGCTCTGGCGGGCCCTTTTTGGTGCCCCGTCCGTACTGAGCGATCCCTCCCAGAATCTCATCGTGCAGACGTTCGTGGAGAACAGCATCGTCGACATCGCCACTGCTCACGGCGGCCCCGATGCCTTCGAACGTGCCCTCGTTGCGGACCTCCGCCGAACTGCAGTAGCCCTCAGCGGCGACATGCGCTTCCAAGCCTTCGTCGCCCAGGTCAGAGGGCAAAGTCCTCGCTTCGCAGTTCTCTGGGATGAAGGGCGCGCGGCCGCTCATCAATCAATGGTGAAAACCGTGCACAGCCCCGTCGTCGGAGACATCACCCTCGACTGTGACGTCGTCACCGTCCCCGACTCGGACATCAAACTCGTCGTCTATTCCGCAACCGAGAGAAGTCCCGACGCGCAGAAACTTGACTTTCTCCGTGTCGGGGCTGTCCGAGCGCAGATCCAAGCCGGCCGGTAACCCACAGGCGTCTTCGGGGTGCAGCCGACTGTTCGGGAACATAACAAGCAAGGGTTCGTCACATGGCTTGGCAGCCGGCGTCATAGAGACAATGCGGTGCCGTAGCAATCGAGTGAGGATGTCATTCGCCCAATCACTTGAGGGCAAGATCGCTGGGGGAACGCTCCTAGGTGTCGAAGCCGCGCTCAAGCGCGCGGAGGGCGGTTCGCCAAGCGTCGGCGTCGACGGAGAAGTGGTGTGTTTCGCCGCTTTCTAGGTGCTCGAGGGTCATGGTGTGAAGCAGTCCACCTACCAGTTCGGGCAAGAACCGAACAGTGGCATGCTCCGGGTGCTGGTAGATCACGGCTGTCACTACTTGAGCCATCCGGGCGACCTCTCCCCTGTAGTAGGCGGCCACGCTGGGCTTTTCTAATAGAGCTACTCGAATGCGTCGGCGGCGGATCGTGATGTCATCCGGGTCTTCGGCGCCGTAGGCATCTTTTTCTATCGCCCAGATGAGGGCGCGCACGGGGGCGAGGCCGGAGGTCAGCGCCTGATCGAGGTCGTCGGCTACGTCGTGGAAAACTCCGCCGCTGAACAGGACGGCCTCTTTGCACGAGAAATAGCGAAAGAACGTGCGTCGCCCGACCGACGCCGCAGCCGCGATGTCGTCGATGGTCGTGTTGTCAAAGCCGCGGCTTTCGAACAGATCGAGGGCCGCGGCCCGGATGTCTTCTCGGGTGCGTTCGGTACCGACAACCTCGGCCGCGACGTGTTCTCACGATCCCTGCACGGGGCGGGCGCCAGCGCCGTGGTCGCACTCGTGACAGTGATAGTCGGCGGGGGAGTCGGCATCCTGCTCGGCGTCTGGGCGGGCCTACGCCGTGGCATCGCGGATGCCATCACGGGGCTCCTGACCGATGTCACGATCGCCCTGCCGTCGCTGATCATCGTGGCCACGATCGTCACTCTCGCAGGCCCCAGCCTGCCGACCATCTCCCTTACCATCGCCGCCTTCGCCATCCCCGTCTTCGCCCGACTCAGCCGCAGCGCGACACTCTCCATCGCCACTGAAAACCACGTCATCGTCGCCCGCACGCTCGGCGCGAGCGGCTGGCGCATTCTCACCCGCGAAGTGTTGCCGGGCGGGCTGCCCGTCATGATGCCGTTCGTGCTGACCACACTGGCCACCGCGATCGTCGCCGAGGGTGCTCTCAGCTTCCTCGGATTCGGACTGCGACCGCCAGAGCCCTCCTGGGGTGGGCTCATCGCCGAGGGCCGCACCCAGCTCGCCCTCGCCCCGTGGGTCACCCTGCTGCCCGCCTTGCTGCTCTGCGCCACCATCCTGTCGATCAACGTGCTCGGCGAGCACCTCAGAGAGGCAAAACGATGAACTCCCAACCGATCCTCGAGGTGCGCGACCTCACCGCCACCGTGCTGAGCCGCGGCACCGAACGCACAGTCGTCGATGGCGTGTCGTTCTCCCTCGCGCGCGGGCGCTCCCTCGGAATCGTCGGCGAATCCGGCGCGGGCAAATCGATGCTCATCCGCTCGATCCTCGGCGTGCACCCGCCCGGAGTAACCATGCGCGTGACCGGAAGCGTGCGACTCGACGGGCACGACATGCTCTCCCTTCGCGGACGCGAGCGCCGTAGGGCCCTCGCCACCAGCGTCGGCATGATCCACCAAGACCCGCTGCGATCGCTCAACCCTACGATCAGGGTGGGTAATCAGCTCACGGAGACGCTGACCTTTACGGGCACCGCGGGCCGCCGGGAACGCACACGTCGCGGCATCGAGCTGATGCGCAGCGTCGGGTTCCGCAACCCCGAATCCGAGTCGCGGCGCTACCCCCACGAGCTGTCCGGCGGGCAGCGCCAACGTATCGGAATCGGCGCAGCCTCGCTCACCGAGCCGGCCCTACTCATCGGAGACGAACCGACGACGGCTCTCGACGTCACCGTGCAGAAAAGAGTGCTCGATCTGATGGATGACACACGCTCTCGAACTGGCTCGAGCATGATGCTCGTCACCCACGATCTCGGTGTCGCTGCCGAGCGCTGCGACGAGATCGTCGTGATGCGGGCCGGTCGCATTGTCGAGGAGGGGATCACCGCCGAGGTAATCGCATCCCCCGCGCACCACTACACCCGCGCTCTTCTCGACAGCATCCCGCGTCTCGACGGCCCCCGTCTCCGGCGTCTTCGCACCTCGGCAGACGGAGCACTCTCATGACCACACCTGACGTGCTCACGGTCGACAACCTCGTAGTCGGCTACGGCGAACGGGTCGTCCTCGATGGCGTGAGCCTGAGCGTGCCGGCCGGCGGAAGCGTCGGTCTAGTCGGAGAATCAGGGTCCGGTAAATCGACCTTCGCCCGGGCGATCCTCGGCCTCCAGAAGCCGCGCTCCGGATCCATCGAAATAGCAGGGGGCGAGGCAGACCATCCGGTACAGATGGTGTTCCAAGACCCGATCTCGTCGCTCAATCCGCACCGGTCGACCCTCGACATCGTCGCTGAACCGCTCGCAATCCGCGGGGAAGGCACGCGACGGCAGCGCCGCGACACCGCCCGCGAGCTGCTCGCCCGCGTCGGCCTCGATCCCCACAGATTCGGGGACGCGCGCCCCGCAACCCTGTCCGGCGGCCAGGCCCAGCGGGTCGCGATCGCCCGCGCGCTCGTCGCCCGTCCGACGCTACTGCTCTGCGACGAACCGGTCTCCTCGCTCGACGTCTCCGTGCAGGCCCGCGTGCTCAATCTGCTCGCCGACTTGCGCGAGGAGACAGGGCTCAGCCTCCTCGTCATCTCCCACGATCTTGCTGTGGTGCGCATGATCGCCGACTCCGTCTCGGTGCTCTCCGAGGGGCGCATCGTCGAGAGCGGCGACACCGAACAGGTCATCTCCAACCCCCGACACCCATACACCCGGCAGCTGCTCGACGCAGCGCCACGACTTCCCCGGCTGAAAGAGAACCAATGACGAACACGTTTCCCGAAGGCTTCGTCTGGGGCACCGGAACATCCGCGTACCAGGTCGAAGGGGCATGGGACGTCGACGGCAAGGTGCCGTCGGTATGGGACACCGCGATGCACTCCACGCTGCGCACTCCCGACGGCACGAGCGGCGATCGTGCAATCGACCAATACCACCGTCTCGACGAGGACCTAGCCCTTCTAAAAGACCTCGGAGCCGGTGCCCACCGCTTCTCCGTGGCATGGCCGCGGATCGTGACCGATGCGACCGGCACCGTGAACCAGGCCGGGCTCGACTACTACGAACGGCTCGTCGACGGCCTACTCGAACGCGGCATCGCTCCCGCATTGAATCTCTACCACTGGGACACCCCGCAGTGGATGGAAGACCTCGGCGGCATGATGACCCGCGACTTCGCCGAACACTTCGGTCATCTGGCCGCAGTGGTAGGAGAGCGCATGGGCGACCGGGTCGCGCAATGGTTCACCATGAACGAGCCGACCCATCCCTCGCTGGCCGGCTACGTCGCCGGATTCCTGCCGCCCGCCCGCCGCGAAGGTGTGGCCGGTATGGCGACAGTGCACTACCTTCTACTCGCCCACGGCACATCGATCAGCGCGCTCCGCGCCGCGGGCGTGTCTGGGCAGATCGGCACCATCCTCAGCATGAACGGGGTCGTGCCGGCGACCACGCACCCCGACGACATCGCGGCGGCCGAACGCGCGGAGTACTTCGACGGCCGGCTCTTCCTCGACCCGATGCTGGGACGCGGGCACCTGCCCGAACTTGCCGCAGTACTCGGCGACACGGTGCGCGACGGCGACCTCGAGACGATTGCGCAGCCGATGGACGTCCTCGGGGTGAACTGGTATTCGACGTACACCGTGGCCTCGGCCGAGCGGGCAGCGGTGCACCTCGCCGAGCTTCCACCTCGCGCATCGATGTTCCTGGGCTTCGCGCCGGTCACCGCCGGCCTCGGCTTCGCCATCGTGCCCGCCCCGGGCCTGCCGTGGGGCGGCGCCCACAGACAGCTCACTCCCGGCGGGCTGCGCGGTGCGCTCGACTGGCTAGCTGCCACCTACCCCGAACATCCCGACGTGACGATCACCGAGAACGGGATCGGCTACCCGGACGTGCCTTACGCGAGCGGTGTCATCCATGACGAACTGCGCATCGAGTATCTTGCCTGGGCCATCCAGGAGGTCGCCGACGCGATCGCCGACGGCGCACGGGTGCGGGGTTATCACGCGTGGTCGAGCCACGACAATCTGCAGTACATGGCCGGGTTCACGCAGCGTTTCGGGCTTATCCACGTCGATCCCGACACGCTCGTGCGCACACCGAAGGCCTCGTTCGACTGGTACCGCGAGGTCGTGCGAACCGGCGCGGTGACCGCGCCAGCATCAACGACACCCGGTGGTGACCACGTCGGTATCGACATTTCAGGGGTGCGCAACGCGCGCGGAATCGGAGGGCTGCAAACGCTCGACGGACGATTAGTACGCGACGGTCTCGTCTTCCGCAGCGCCGGCCTGCACGCCATCACCCAGGCGGGCCGCCAGCAGCTTGCCGGGCTCGGCGTCAGCACGATCCTCGACCTGCGCGGTACGACGGAGACAGAGAAAGAGCCTGACCAGTTCCCGGGCGTGCGGGTCGTGTCTCTTCCGCTACACGAACCCTCGGACCCCGAAGCGGGAATCGTGCTGGGTGCCGTGGCTGGCGCG
This sequence comes from Conyzicola nivalis, assembly GCF_014639655.1. Classification (NCBI taxonomy): domain Bacteria; kingdom Bacillati; phylum Actinomycetota; class Actinomycetes; order Micrococcales; family Microbacteriaceae; genus Conyzicola; species Conyzicola nivalis. Next base: position 2,181,918 of record NZ_BMGB01000001.1, on the reverse strand, counting down.
TCCGGCGGTCCGGCGTTGCGCGAAGTTTACCGGGAGATCGCGCTGACGCGGGGGGCTGAGATCGTGGCCGGACTGCGCGCGATCACCTCGGCGGAGGGCGCCGTCCTCGCGCACTGCACAGCGGGCAAAGACCGCACCGGCGTTTTCGTCGCGCTGCTGCTGGCCGCGATCGGCGTGCGTGACGACCAAATCGTCCGCACCTACGCCGAGTCGGTCGAGCGGCTCGGGGCGGAGTTCCGCTCCGAGGTGTCGGGGCTCCTCGGCCTACACGGAGGGGCCACAATCGCCGAAGACACCCTCGACGAACTGCTCGCCTCGCCTGCCGAGCTCATCGAAGACGTGCTGGCGGGCATTCGCCACGACCACGGCACGGTCGCGGCCTATCTGGCTGCACACGGATTCTCGTATGACGAGTTGAGCGAATTGCGTCGAAAGCTGGTGGTGTGAGCGTGCCCCTCGACCCGTACCTTCTCGGTCGAACGCGCCGGATCCCGACCGACCCCGGCTGGGATCCCGACCGCACCAACCCCGACAACGCCCGGATCTATGCCGAGTACTTCACCGACCCCACCGCCTACGAACTACCCGGGGCGGTCGTCATTAGCGACGATGTGGTGCCCGGGCCGCACGATCCGATCCCGGTGCGCATCTACCGCGCGACCAACGCCCACGGCCCGGTTGCGGCGTTGCTCTGGATGCACGGCGGCGGTTTCGCCGGCGGGGATCTCGACATGAACGAGTCGCACGTCACGAGCGCCGAGATCGCCGCCCGCTCGGGCGCGCTCGTCGTGGCCGTCGGCTACCGGCTCGCCACCGACGGTGTGCGCTACCCGGTTCCGCTCGACGACGTCGAGGCCGCATGGCAGTGGCTCGTCGCCAATTCAGACGCGCTGGGGGCGGATGCCCGACGGCTCGCGATCGGTGGCGGTAGCGCAGGGGCCAACCTGGCCGCCGCGACCGTTGTCAGGTTGGGCGCCGCCGACCGCCCGCTACCAGCGCTGATGCTCCTCGCCTATCCGGCCCTGCATTTTCCGCTTCCCGCCGTAGATGACGACGTGCACTCGGTGATGGCCGGGCTGCCGCCCGTTCTTCGGGCCGGTGCGTCGGCGATACGCGCGATGTTCGCCAACTACGCCGGCCGAATCTCTGACCTGCCGCACGAGGTGGTCCCCGGGCACGCAAACGTGCACGGCTTCCCCGCCACGCGCATCCTGATCAGCGAATACGACGACTTCAGGCCCTCGGGCGAACTGTTCGCACTGCAACTAGCCGAGGCGGGCGTGCCGGTAGAAACCCGGCTCGCGGAAGGGATGCTGCACGGGCACCTGAACCGAACACCGGCCCTGCCCGAAGTCTCACGCTCGCTCGATTTCTTCGCCGCCGCATTCACCCAGGCGGGAGCGGGCGTGCAGATACGCCCCGAATAGCTCCTCAACGGAGTTGGTTGTGCAGCACGAAGGGCAGGCTGTCCCTGGGGCGGTGGGTCTAGCGTCACTCATCTGGCCCTGTTGAGACGGGTCGCGTGCCGCTCTTCCGTCGAGCCGGGGCAAATGATCTCTACAGGAACGGGGGACGCGCACCACTGGAGCCTCGAGCGCGGTCAAGCATGCAATGACGAACGTATGCAGAAAAAGCTGGGGCTGGTCCCCGTAGGAACCGGCCCCAGCCGTGTCATTACTGCCGTGCCGGGTTATGCGGCGTCGTGCTGGCGGTGGTGCTTTCGGCGGCGGACCACCAGGAACGCGCCGCCGAGCAGCATCAGCAGCACGGCCGCGCCCGCGGCGGGCATAACGCCGTCGCTACCCGTGTGGGCCAGCACGCCAGCGATAGCGGCGGGAACCGCCGGTGTTGCTGGCGTTGCCGGAGTCGGTGCGGGTGTCGGGGTCGGCGGGACGGGGGCAAACCCGTTCGTGACGGTCGCGGTCGACGGGACCGACGTGATCGGTCCGCCGCCGGGGGTGGTGCCCGACACCGTGGCGGTGTTCGTCAGGTTGCCGGCCTCGAGGTCTGCGGCCACGACGGTGTAGGTCGCGGTGCAAACGAACGATGCGTCGGGTGCCAGCGGGCTGCTGCCCGGGGCGCACTCGAGCGGCGACAACGTGCCACTGCCTGAGAATGCTCCCTCGGTGACGGCCGGGTCGGTGATGGTCGCGGTTCCGGTGTTGGTCACCCGGAACGAGTACGTCACGATCTGGCCGACGGCGGTGACGGTCTGCCTGTCGGCGGTCTTGACGACGGTGAGGGCCGACTCCGGGTCGGTGGGCACGATCACGGTCGACGGATCCGAAGGATCGGTGGTGCCGCCGCCGGGCGTGGTACCGGCGACCGTCGCGGTGTTGCTGATCGCGCCGGAGTCGATGTCGGCCTGCGTCACCGTGTAGGTGGCGGTGCAGGTGACGTCGTCGCCGGGTGCGAGGCTACCCGCCGGGCAGGCGATGGCCGACAGGTCGCCGGATCCGGTGAAGGTTCCTTCAGCGACCTCTGGGTCGGTGATCGTCAGGTTGCCGGTGTTGGTCACCCGGAACGAGTAGGTAACGACCTGTCCGACCTCGGCCACCGTGGCGTCGGCGGTCTTGACGACCGTCAGGGCCGGCGACTGGGTAGGCGTGACGACGGCCGTCGACGGGGTCGACGTCACGGCTGGGCCGGTCGGCGGGGTACCGACGGCCGTCGCCGTGTTCGACACGGTCCCGCCAGCGTCGACGTCGGCCTGGGTCACCGTGTAGGTGGCGGTGCAGGTGGTGAACTGGCCCGAGGCGAGAGTCGTCACCGGGCAGTCGATCGCCGAGACTGTGCCGCTGCCGGTGAACGCGGTCTCGTCGATGGTCACGCCGGTGAGGGTGACGTTGCCGATGTTGGTGACGCGGAAGGAGTACTCCACGGTCTGCCCGGCCAGGGCGACCACGCTCGGGCTTACCGTCTTGAGGACCGTGAGGGCGGGGGCCGGGGTGATGGGAATCGTCACGGTCGACGGCGTCGAGGTGATCGGCGTCGTAGACCCCGTCGGGGTGCCCGTGGCCGTCGCGGAGTTCGTGACGGTACCGGCGTTCACATCGGCCGCGGTCAGCGTGTAGGTGGCCGTGCAGACCAGCTGCGTCCCCACCGCGATCGTCGTCGCCGGGCACGTGATGGCAGGCGAGCCTCCGGTTCCGGTGAAGGCGGTCTCGTCCACGGTCACCGTGTTCAACGGCACGTTGCCGGTGTTGGTGACGACGAAGGTGTAGGTCACCACTTCGCCTGCCGTGTAGCTGGCCGGGCCGCTCGCGGACTTTACGATCGTGATGCCCGGGGCAGCCGCCGTGGTCGGAGTCGAGGTGGTCGACGGGGTCGACGTGATGACGTCGCCGTCGGGCGTGGTGCCGGTGACTGTCGCGGTGTTGTCGACCGCACCGGTCGTGACGTCGGCCGGGGTGATCGTGTACGCGGCGGTGGCCGAGCAGGTTTCGGTCGCGCCGACCGCGAGGCTGGTCTGCGGGCAGGTGACAGCGCCGACCTTCGGGTCGTTGACGGCGACACCGGTCAGTGGGACCTGGCCGGTGTTGGTGACGTCGAAGGTGTACTGGATGGTGTCGCCGGCGTCGGTGAGGCCGTTGCCGTTGACGTCGACCGGCGTTCCAGCGTTCTTCACGATGCCGATGCCGGGGAGACCAGCGGTCGTGGTCGAGGTGTTGTTGCCGGGGGTCGGGTCCTGCTCATTCGATGTGACGGTGGCGGTGTTCGCGACCCCGGAGGCGATGTTCGCCGGGATCGACGCTGTGATCGTGTAGGTCACCGTCGCGCCTGCGACGAGACGTCCGCCGATGCACTGGACGGCGTTGCCCGTCACTGTGCACGCGGCGTCAGGGGAGGTGACGTTAGTGAGCGGTGCGGGCACCGTGTCGTTGACGACGAAACCGCTCGAGTTGCCGGGGCCGTTGTTCGTGACGGTGAGCGTGTAGGTGGCCGTGTCACCCGCGATGAGCGCGGCCGGCCCGGTCTTCACTATCGACAGGTCGGTCGGCAGACCGGGCGATGCAGCACCGTCGTTTTGCTGGCTGGCGGGGCCGTCGCTGGTTGCGACCAAGGTGAAGGTCGGGTTCGCCGACGCGGCGTTGGCGACAGCGATCTGGTAGACGGTTCCGGTCGTGTTTCCGGAGAAACCGAGGTTGCCGTTACCGAACGTCCATGCCGCACCGTAGGGCTGCGCGGAGTTCACGCCGACGGGAAGCGGGAACGAAGTGACCGCGCCCGTGGCGAGGTCGACCCGCCTCATCACCGCCGGGACAGTGGCGGTACCCGACGAGATGGCCCACAAATAGCCGTTGTTCAAAGCGAGGTCCGCCGCGTTCAGAGCTTCACTGAGTGTGATCGTCCGCACGTTCGCACCCGTGGTGGGGTTAGTGACGTACATCGTGGTCGAGGCGCTACTCATGTGATGGAGGTTGCCGTCCGGGCCGAACACGCCCACATTCTGCGACGTGGCGGTGCTTGGCGGTGCGACAGTGCCGGTTCCAACACGAGTCAGGACCCCGCCCTGGCCGATGCGCACAAGCGATTGGTCGGGGAACGCGGTAGTTCCCGATAGCGTGCTAACGATGCCGTAGAGGTAGTTGTCGGCCGTGTTGTATGAGATCGCGTTGTACCCGACCGGGGCTGGACCGCCCTCCGGGGCGAAGACCACATTACCCGCCGCGTCCGTAGCCGCTCGGAACAGCTGCGTAGGGGTCTGCTGTGCGACGAACACCAGCGGGTCGGCCGCGGGGAACGGATCCCCGGGCGCCGCGTAGGCCGCAGGAGCGGCGAGCATCGACGTCGCGCCGAGCGCGGACACGGTCAGAGCGAGAGCTCCGAGCGAAGCAACGACGCGAAGGGTCTTCGACCTCAATCCCGGAAGAGCGCGGACGCTGTCGTCTCTCGTGCGCGCGCGCACTCCTGTCCAACTGAAATTCATCTGATCCCCTAGCTCGTCAACGGCATAACCGCCGCAAAGATCAGTGTTGCGTTAGAACGAGTGTTATTCAGATGCGTCCGGCGAATCCTGCGCTTAATGGCTTCGATCCCTGCGCGAAATGGCTCTTCACCCCCTTGTTTATCCAGTTCGACGCGGGTTGGTGCATGATCGTAAGTGGGGGGATGAATATGACGATGGGGATTGCGGCCGCAGAGAAGTGCGACGATTTCGGATGGCATCCTCGCGGGCACATAGACCCGTCCTTGGTAGCGGAGATCGCGCAGCATCCCCGATTCGGTCTGGGACACGCGTGGTCCCGGTCGGCAGGCTACGCCCTGACCACGGCACCCACGCGGACCTACGCGGTCCTGACTATGGAGGGAGGCTTCGAGCTCGACGTCGACGGGAACACGGTAACGACCGAGGCGGGCTCGCTCATCCTCCTGGACGGTGAAGCACCCACCACGGCGCGCACCCTCACGGAAACCGCCCGCTTCGTCTGGCACCTCGAGCCCACGTTCCTGCACCCGGGACGGTCCAAGTTTCGGTACGGCGAACCGATACCGACCGGCGGCGCACCAGTGGAGGCACTCACCTCCATAACGAACGCCCTGGTCAAAGCCCCGGCGCCTACCAGCGAGACGGCGCGACGTCACCTCGCTCTCTCGTTAGAGAACCTCTTCGGTGCCGTGCTGGAACACGGCACCGGGCGCCACGACAACATGGCGCAGCACCGGGACGGACTCTTCATGGCCGCGATAGTCGCAATCGAAGCCCAATTCCGCGACCCTGCATTCACAGCGGTTCGTCTGGCCAAAGAAACGACTGTGAGCATCCGCACGCTGCAGGACGCCTTCAGTCGCATGGGCACCACACCACGACGCGAGATCGAACGTCGGCGTGTGACCGAAGCCGACCAGGTATCCGCGATCGAAACGATGTCGGCCTCAGACCTAGCTGAACGCGTGGGCTTCACCTCCGCACGGCAACTCAACCGCGCGCGCAGCAGAGCCACAACAGAGAATCCCGCGGAGTAGCCCGGCTGACAGTCTGCAGCGGACGTGTCCGTCCGCCGCTTTCGCTTGGACCCCTTAGTGCACGGAATGCCGCGGCGCCCCGAGCTAGGGGAAGCGAAAGGCGCCGCGGACTCGCTGAGTATGACAGAGGACTCACCCGCTTATCCGTCAGTTTGAATCCGTGGAGCGACGGACGGGTCGACCACTTCGAATCCGCCAGTGCCGTACAGAAGGAAAATAGATGCCCAAGACAACTCACCCATCGCGTTTCGGACACGCGCGGCGGACGGCGACGGCCCAGTTGATCGCGTCGTCGATCGCACTCGTTGCTGCCGGGACCGCTGTGACACCAGCCGCCGCTGCGGTGCAGCCCGCCGCTGTCGCCGAGAACTGTGTAGCGGCCGACATCTTCGTCAACAGCGGTGAGGATCCGCTCGAGCTGCAAAGGTATGGTGTCGCTCCTCTGACGGGTGCGCTCACGCTAGAGAACACGATCTACCTCGACCGACCGTTCGGTGACCTCGCCTGGAATGCCGACGAGACGTTGCTCTACGGCGTCGACTGGGAGGCATCGCAGCATCTGTTCACTATCGACCCCACGACGGGAGCATCCACCGATGTCGGTCCGGTAATGTTCGACGACGGCACGCCGCCCTTCGAAGACAATTGGCTCAACTCGCTCTCGGCGACCGCAGACGGGCGTCTGCTCACCTCCGGCAACGCGTACACAAGCATCTGGTATCTCGACCCGGTGACGGCCGAGCTCTCCGCCGCCGCCGAGTTCCCGATGCTGGCGGACGGCGTCTCGTATCTCGCATCGTCTGGTGACTTCCTCACGCTGGACTCGGGTCTGATCCTGGGGATCGGCCACGACGGCAACTCGCGCAGCTTCCTGGTGCTCTTCGATCTCGCCGCAGGCACCAGCTCGATCGTCGGAGAAGTACCACTCTCGTTCGGTGCTGCGCAGTCGGGAGGGCGCATCTATCTCGCGTCGGCCACCGGCGAGATCCTCTCGATCGACGAGATACCGACCGACCCGTCAGAGGCGCCGGTGCCGGTCACCGTCGAGGCCGCGTCCGATCTGGCCCTTTACGGCGCGACCTCGCGACAGGACTCCGGCATCTGTCCCGTAGCGGCCCTGACCTTCACCAAGGAACTCATCGGCAACGCCGACGCCGATGGCTCGGGGTCCGTCACCCTCGGCGACACGCTGACTTACTCCTTGACGGCGTTGAACACAGGCGAGCTGGCCCTGACAGATGTCGTCGTCGACGACGTGCTCACCCGAGACTCGGAGACCTGCGCGACAGTTGCGCCGGATGCCGCCTGCGTGCTGACCGCGTCTCTCGTTGTTTCGCAGACAGACGTAGATGCTCGTCAGATCATCAACACGGGTTCGGCCCGTTCAGCCGAAACCGCCGCCGTCGAGAGTGCGGTCACGACGTTGGTGACCGTGGCGATCGACCCTGGAACCCCGACGCCGCCTCCCGGCACCCCGCCCTTCGGAACACCGGCCCCGCCCCCCGGAACCGAGTGCACGCCCGGTGAAGGCGGGCTTCCGGAGTGCACGACGAACCCGGTGGGCGACATCCCCCCGACCGAGGCTGCGAATCCCTCATCGGCAGCCGAGGTCGCCGCCGGTAACGAGGTGGCGCCCGTGGCGGCTGGCGCGCTAGCCGCTACGGGCGGAGAGATCGCGGCTGGGGCGCTGGGCACCGGACTGATGCTGCTCGCCGGTGGAGTTCTGCTGGTGGTTCGCCGCCGTCGCGGAAACAGCGAAGGCATTCAGTCGGTCAGCTGATCTGACCACGTGAGCTGCAACCCGCGCAGGATTGTGGGCTCACCCTCTGGTGGTCCCACAATCTGGACGCGATGACGGAATGGATCGAAACCACCCGCTGTGTCCGTCGCTGAACATTGGCGCATCGGCCCGGAATTCCGGGGATGTTCTGCGACTAGCTAACTGGCACAACGCCAAGTTGAATGGCAAGGGACAATGACAGACGCGACGCCTGGGCGGCGGTCCGCCCGGGTCAGGACTCCGTGGAGGAACCCGACCTGCGACGGCGGTTGGCCCGGCGGAACGAGAGTGCGCCGCCAACAATGGCGGCGAGCCCGCCGACCATCCCGCCTATGACTGCGCCCTGGGCCATGCCCCCGAGAAAACCTTCGCCTGGCGTTACCTCGATCGGCGGCGCAGAGATGAGCGGTTGGCCGGCGAAGACGGTGTACGCCATCGCGGCGAAGGTGAGCATCAGGGCCACACCGTAGATGGCGATGGCGACCATGGTCGATCGGGATCCGGCGTTCTCGGCGAGCTTGTGCAGGTTGACGCCCTGTCGGCGCGCGTACCAGGTGGCTACGGCGGACGGCAGAACGGAGAAGACGAGGAGGACCACGGGAAGGAGCACGAGTCCAAAGAAGGAGAACAGTGCCGCGGCAAGGAGTCCGACGTAGAGGCCCGCCGTCAGGCCGAAGGTGCTCGCCTCCATGGACACGGCGCGTTCCCGCTCGTCGCCGTAGGCGGGGCTGTCGAGATCCATGACCCGTTCGGTGAACCGGTCCAAGAGCTTTCGATTGGTGGTCATGTGTTTTCTCCGGTCTCTTTCGTGAATAGCTCTTCGACGGTGCCGCCCAGCGATCGGGCGATACGCAGCGCGAGGTACACCGACGGGGCGTAGTCGCCCTGCTCGATGGCGATAATCGTCTGCCGGCTGACGCCCACGAAGTCAGCGAGCTCGGCCTGCGTGACACGGCGTTCTCTGCGGCGCTCGCGTATCGGGTTCTCCGCAGCTGGAATGACACGATGGGAAGCCATGACCCAATGTTAAGGATCCTTGACATTCAATGTCAAGGATCCTTGACGCAGAGATCACCGGATCCGGGTCGCACGCCCGCACCGCCCCGGGCGCGCGACCGGCGCGATCAGGTCGTTGCCCACCTTCTCGACGCGGAGTGCGTCGCGATATCAGGCGCCGAGCTGCCGCTCGATCGGCACGGTTCCCTCGACCACGACGTCGCCGGTGTGGGCGGTGGTGACCGTCTCGATGAGCACGATTCCGACCTCCTCCGCGGCGACGGGATTGTGCTGGACGCCCTTCGGCACGACGTAGAAATCGCCCGCGCCGAGCGCCACCTCGCGATCACCTTCGAGCTGGATGCGGAGGTTGCCGTAGACGACGATGAACATCTCGTCTTCGTTGTCGTGAGCGTGCCACACCAGCTCGCCCAGAAGCTTTGCCACCTTGACGTACTGGTCATTGACGCGGCCCACCACCCGTGGCGTCCAATAGTCGGAGACCTGGTCGAGTTCGGATCGGATGCTGGTCGGCTCGAGAAGATCCATAACTCCAGCCTAAACGGCGGTAATGTTGCTGCTGGTGTGCCGGGAAGTCTGGTCGGCGGGTGGGTTTTTCGACCGCTCACGATACGACCGACCCGTGAATTCCCAGCGAAGGCAGCAGTGTGACCCACCACAACCCGAACGCGCTCCCCGAAGACCAGGCGCCCCATTCCATCTGGCGCGGCATCCACCAAACCCTCGGCAAAGACACCGTCGGCGGGGCTCTGCTGCTCGGCGCTACCGTGCTCGCGCTCATCCTCGCCAACACCGGCGCAGTCGGTTTCTACAACGGCCTGCGCGACTTCACCTTCGGGCCCGAGGCGCTGCACCTCAACCTCAGTGTCGGGGCATGGGCGGCCGACGGGCTGCTCGCGATCTTCTTCTTCGTCGTCGGGCTGGAGTTGAAGGAAGAGTTCGTCGTCGGCAAACTCCGCGATTTCCAGACGGCGATCGTGCCAATCGCCGCGGCAGCGGGCGGTGTCGCGGTACCCGCGCTGATCTACGTGCTCGTGAACCTCCAATCGGGCGGCGATGCACTGCGGGGGTGGGCTATTCCGGCCGCGACCGACATCGCGTTCGCGGTGGCCGTCATCGCGGTTGTCGGTCGCAACCTCCCCCCGGCGCTGCGCACGTTCCTGCTCACCCTCGCCGTCGTCGACGATCTGCTCGCTATCTCGATCATTGCCGTCTTCTATACGGACGAAATCGCCTTCGTGCCCCTGAGCCTCGCGCTCACCCCGCTCGCCGCGTTCGCGGTGGCCGTGCAGCGCGGCGTGAGGTCGTGGTGGCTCCTCATCCCGCTCGGAGTCATCACCTGGGCGCTGATCCACGCGTCCGGAATCCACGCCACTGTCGCCGGCGTGCTCCTCGGCTTTATGGTTCCCGTGGTCGCCACGAAGCGCGCCCGTGTGAAAGCCGGTGTGGACGCGTCGGGCCGCCAGCTCTACGACGGTCTCGCAGCACACTTCGCCGACCGATGGAGCGTCGTGTCCACGGCCGTCGCCGTGCCGCTCTTCGCGTTCTTCTCCGCGGGAGTCGCCGTCGGCGGCATCGGCGGGCTGGTGGATTCGCTGCAGGACACCATCGCCCTCGGCATCATCGCCGGACTCGTGCTCGGCAAGGCCATCGGGATCACCGCGACGACCTTCCTGGTCACCAGGATCCCGGGCCTGCGCATCGACCCGTCGATCAAGTGGATCGACATGGTGGGCATGGCGTTCGTGGCCGGCATCGGGTTCACCGTGTCGCTTCTGGTGGGCGAGCTCTCGTTCGGGGCAGGCAGCGAGTCCGACGACCACGTGAAGGTGGGAGTGCTCGCCGGGTCGCTGATCGCCGCCACGATCGGCGGGACCATGCTCGCGCTGCGCGACAGGCACTATCGCGCGCTCCGCTGATCGTGGGCGCGCGGTTCGCGGTTCGCGCGGATGAAGGTCTCCGGCGCACATAAGGTGGTGGGCGTGTCATCCGCCAATCGAACCGAAGCCGCATCAGCGGTGCGCCGCTCCCGGCTTCGCCCCGCCAGGACCATCGTCGCGGCATTCGGGCTGGCGATCGCCTTAGGAACGGCGCTGCTCATGCTGCCGATCTCCAAGGTCGGTGAGGGCGGAGCCTCGTTCCTCGAGGCATTGTTCACCGCCACCTCCGCGGTGTGTGTGACGGGACACGTCGTGGTGGACACGGCCACCTTCTGGACGCCGTTCGGCCAGGTGGTCATTCTCGCGCTCATCCAGGTGGGCGGCTTCGGCATCATGACGTTCGCCTCGCTCGTCGGCCTCGCCGTTCTGCGCAAAATCTCGCTGCGCTCGCGGCTGACCACGGCGACCGAGGCGCACAGTTTCGGCCTCGACGACGTGTCGGGACTGCTCGGGCGGGTGGCGCGCATCACGCTCGTGATCCAGGGCGCCGTGGCGGTGCTGTTGTTCCTCCGCTTCTCGCTGGGCTACGGTGAGCCGATCGGGCGGGCCGTCTGGCTCGCGGTCTTCCACTCCGTATCGGCGTTCAACAATGCCGGATTCTCGCTGTTCAGCGATAACCTCGTGCCCTACGCCCTCGACCCGTTCATCTGCCTGCCGATCGCCGCGGCGATCATCCTCGGCGGTATCGGGTTCCCGGTCATCATGCAGCTGCGCAAGCACCTCCGTCACACGCTGAAGTGGACCATGAACACCCGGATCGTGCTCGCCGGCACGATCACGCTCCTGGTCGCCGGCACCGTGTACATCACCGCCATCGAGTGGTCGAATCCGGCCACGCTCGGAGCCATGGAGTGGCCGCAGAAGCTGCTGGCCGGCTTCTTCACCTCGGTGCAGACCCGCACCGCGGGGTTCAACAGCATCGACATCGGCGCCATGGATCCCGCCAGCTGGATCGGCATGGACGTGCTCATGCTGATCGGTGGCGGTCCCGCCGGCACCGCCGGCGGCATCAAGATCACCACCTTCGCCGTGCTGTTCTTCATTCTCGTCACCGAGCTGCGCGGCGAGGGCGCCGTGAACGTCTTCGGCAAGAGGCTTCCGCGCTCGGTGCATCGCGAGGCGATCACGGTCGTCTTGCTGGCGGTCGGCGTGGTCGTGACCGCCACGGTCACGCTGATGCTGATCACCGACGTCACGCTCGACCGCCTCCTCTTCGAGGTGGTCTCCGCGTTCGGAACAGTCGGCCTCTCCACCGGCATCACGGCAGACCTGCCGCCCGCCGGGCAGGTCATCCTCATCCTGCTCATGTTCATCGGCCGGCTCGGACCGATCACCTTCGCCTCGGGGTTGGCCCTCGCCGATCGCCGCATCACCTACGAGCTCCCCAAGGAAAGGCCGATCATTGGTTAAGTTTTCGCTCCGTCCGCCGTCGACCCGCATCGCAGAAGCGGACTCGGTGGCGGTCATCGGGCTCGGCCGATTCGGCAGCGCCCTCGCGCTCGAGTTGATGGCCAAGGGCACCGAGGTTCTCGGCATCGACGGCTCGGAAGACATCGTGCAGGCCCACAACGGCCTGCTCACCCACGTCGTGCGGGCCGACTCCACGAAGGAGGAGACCCTCCGCCAGCTCGCCGTGCACGAGTTCGACCGGGTGGTGGTCGCCATCGGCGGCGACATCCAGGCCAGCATCCTCACCGCCTCCATCCTGCTCAAGATGAAGATCCCCACCATCTGGGCGAAGGCGGTCAGCGATCCGCACGGCGAGATCCTCGGGCAGCTCGGAGTGCACCACATCGTGTACCCCGAGAAGGACATGGGGCAGCGGGTCGCCCACCTCGTTCGCGGTGCCATGCAGGACTACGTGGAGGTCGGCGACGACTTCGCGTTGGTAAAGACGACCCCGCCGAAGGCCATCGTCGGAATCCCCCTCGGGCAGTCGCGAGTGCGTGCGACCTACGGGGTCACCGTGACCGCCTTCTACCGCGAGGGCAAGGGCTGGGACTACACGACGCTCGAGACGGTGATCGAGGCGGGCGACCTCATCCTCATCGCCGGGCAGAACAACAAGGTCGAGTCGTTCAGCCAGCTTCGGTGAGCTGACGCGCGGCAATAGCCGAGGCGAGCACCGCGACGAGTCGCGGTAGCGCCGTGTCATCCGAAACCGCGTGCGCCGGATCGAGCTGACCGATCGACAGGGCCACGCAGTCGGGGTGCCGCAGCAGCTCCGACAGCGCGGGCTCGAGCTGGGCCAGCGTCGGCCCGCTGTTTCGTCCGTTGACGTTCTCGGCGAGCGGGGCGTCGAGAAAATCGAGCACGTCGACGTCGAGGTGCACCACGAACGGACCGGTCGGGAGCGCCTTCCACGCAGCCAGTGCCGCCCGCCGGGGATGGTCGGTGAGCTCGGCCTGCGGAACGACGGTGATGCCGAGGTCTCTCACCCGGTCGCGCTCCCACTCGGTCGCCGCGTCGACTCCGAGGTAGACCAGTCGGGAGGGCTCGAGAATCGCGGTGTCCTGGGTGGCTTCGACCAGCTCGCTCGCGGCGCCGTCGAGGCCGAGCGCGTGGGCCATCCCCATCCAGCTGAGCGACCCCTCGGTCGTCGAGCTGGGCGTGTTCAGATCGAGGTGCCGGTCGATGTAGACGATGCTCGGGCTGCCTCCCCGCCGCGCGACGGCCGCGCAGACGCCGAACGCGACCGTGCAGCTTCCGCCCAGTACGAGCAGGAGTTCGCCTTCGGCGAGAAGAATGGATGCCACGTCGGCGAGTTCCCGCATCGACGCCACCTCTTCACCGAGATTCTGCACGTGCGGGTGTTCGCGGTCGGGCTTCCACCTGCGCGTGGTGAGGTCGCCCGCGTCCATGACCTCGGCGCCGCCGGCAACCAGCACATCGCCGAGCCCGGCTCGTCGCAGGGCGGCCGGCGCCTTTTCGACGCCGACGCAGTACGCGCCGGCACTGCTCGGCACTCCCAGAACGTTCACTCTCACGATCGGCTCCTTCTCGACGCTCCGACCGTACCCCGATAGTCTGAAATGGCATCGCCGCCCAGACCCGCGGCGAATTCCAATCCGCCACTCGGCGAAGGAGCACCATGGGCACGCTCTATTACGGCGACGCACGATACGCGATCATCCTCGACGATCGAACGCTCGCGCACCTGAAAATCATCGTTCTCACCAAACTCCGGCGCAACGAGAGCTTCGCGTACTCGTGGCAACGCAAGAGCACCGACGGCAGCGGGCACGGCACTGTCTGGTTCCATTCCGCCCTGTCGCTCCACTTCGAGTTTCTCGGCAGCAAGGACCCGGATATCAACCTGACCTGGCTCGAAGAGATGTCCGCCTCGGCGAACCGCGCGCTCGGTCTGGTGATCCCGCCGGAGCCCCCGCCTCGCGACCCCGACGAGCTCTGGCCGCACTGACGGTGTTCAGCGGGGGCGACCGCCGACGACTAGCGTTGACGGGTGCTCCTTACGATGTTCATTTCCAAGATCCACCGCGCCCGCGTCACCCATTCCGACCTGCACTACGTGGGCTCGCTCACCGTCGACCTCGACCTGCTCGACGCGGCTTCGATGCTGCCGGGCCAGCAGGTGAGCGTCGTCGACGTCGACAACGGTGAGCGTTTCGAGACCTACCTGATCGCCGGCGAACGCGGATCCGGCGTCATCGGCGTCAACGGAGCGGCGGCGCACAAGGCGCACATCGACGACACTGTCATCCTCATCACCTACGCGCAGATGACGCGCGACGAAGCCGTCGACTTCGCGCCCACGGTCGTGCACGTCGACGGCGACAACCGCATCGTCGAGATCGGCGACGACCCGGCCGCGCCCGTCGAAGGCACGCAGCGGCCGCCGCTCTCGGTCTGAGCGTTACGCCCTAGCGAGCACGGCTTCGACGCTCGCGGCGATGATGTCGAGCCCACGGTTCAGGGTCTCGTCGTCGATCACGAGCGCGGGCAGCAGCTTGAGGACCTCGTCTACGGGGCCTGAAACCTCGACCACGAGACCGCGCGTGAACGCCTCGGCGGCGATGGCCTGCGCCAGCTCGGGCATCGCCGTGCTGGCGAATCCGAAGATGAAGCCACGCCCGCGAACCTCGAGCTGTGCCTGCGGGTAGAGCGCCGCGATCTCGGCGAGACGCGCGTTCACGAGAGCCTCCTTGCGGTGTACCTCCCGCGTCAGCGCGTCATCCGCCCAGTATTCTTCGAGCGCGACCGTGGCGCAGACGAAGGCCATGTTGTTGCCCCGGAAGGTGCCGCTGTGCGATCCGGTCTTCAGTACGTCGAGGTCGCGCTTGAGCAGCACGAGCGACATCGGCAGTCCGTAGCCCGACAGGGACTTCGAAAGCGTCACGATGTCGGGAACGATTCCGGATGACTCGAAGCTGAAGAACTCGCCGGTGCGTCCCGACCCGACCTGGATGTCGTCGACGATCAACACGATGCCGTGGCGGGTGGTGAGTTCGCGGAGGCCCTGCAGCCACTCGGGACTCGCGACGTTGATGCCGCCCTCGGCCTGGATC
Source organism: Conyzicola nivalis (assembly GCF_014639655.1). Lineage (NCBI taxonomy): Bacteria > Bacillati > Actinomycetota > Actinomycetes > Micrococcales > Microbacteriaceae > Conyzicola > Conyzicola nivalis. The sequence continues at coordinate 2,166,688 of NZ_BMGB01000001.1, read as the reverse complement.
GTCTCGACGATGACCGCGGCGGGCTTGTCGAGTCCGCTGCTCGGGTCGTTCAGCATCTGTTCGAGGTAGGCGAGCGTGTCGAGCCCGGGCAGGTAGCCGTCGAACGGCACGAAGACCGCGTTGTCGAGGGTGTACCCGGCCGCCTGCCGGAAGTGCTGGTTGGCGGTAACGGCGAGCGACGAGCCGCTCACGCCGTGGAAAGCGCGGGTGAATGCGACGACGGTCGAACGGCCGGTGGAGAGGCGCGCGATCTTCAGCGCGGCCTCCACGGCGTTGGTGCCGGTCGGTCCGGTGAAGTGCAGTTTGTAGTCGAGGCCGCGCGGCTCGAGGATGATGCTCTGGAACGCCTCGAGGAAGCCCTTCTTCGCGACCGTCGCCATGTCGAGGGAGTGCGAGATCGAGTCGCTCTCGATGTACTCGAGCAGCCGCTTCTTCATGCTCGGGTTGTTGTGCCCGTAGTTGAGCGCGCCCGCACCGGCGAAGAAGTCGATGTACTCGGTGCCCTGCTGGTCGGTCATGATCGAGCCGACGGCACGTTCGAAGACGACGGGGAACGACCTGATGTAACCCCGTACGTCAGACTCGATGTCTGAGAAAATATCGAGGTTCATGTCATTCGTCATCCTTTATGGTAACCACGGTCGCGTCACGCCGCCGTCACTCGCCCAGTCGGCTCCCCTATGCTGAGCCTTCTCGGTTGGGTAAGCGGAGCACGCCGCCGAAACAGGTATTCCAGCGAACGAAACGGGCGGGCATGGATGTGACAGAGCAGGCGCCCGCGCGTTCGCGGCGCGGAGGGGCCCGCCTCTTCCGCGACATCCTGATCATTCTCGCCGTGGCACTCCTGGCGTCCTTCCTCATCAAGACCTTTCTCGTGCGATCGTTTTTCATCCCGTCCGGGTCGATGGAGAACACGCTGATGGTCGACGACCGCATCCTCGTGAACCAGCTGGCGCCCGACCTTGTGCCGCTCGCCAATGGCGACGTCGTCGTCTTCGAGGACCCGGGCGGCTGGTTGCCGACGGCCGAGGTCGAGACGAATCCGCTCGAGACGGTGCTCTCGGCGGTCGGCCTCGCGGCGTCGGACCCCAACAACCACCTGATCAAACGCGTGATCGGCCTGCCGGGAGACGTGGTGGCCTGCTGCGACCCGTTCGGCCACCTCACGGTCAACGGCGTACCGCTCGAGGAGCCGTACATCGCCCTGCCGACCGAGAATAGTGCGTCGGCACCCGCGACGTTCGAGGTCACCGTGCCCGACGGCATGATCTGGGTGATGGGCGACAACCGCTACAACTCGAAAGACTCGGTGTTCCACCGCGACGAGCCCGCGGGCGGATTCGTGCCCGTCGCTGACGTCGTGGGAACCGCGTTCGTGATCACCTGGCCGACGAACCGCTGGTCGTTCCTCGGCAACTACCCCTTCGTGTTCCGCGAAGCGGTCGGAAACGCCGACTAGCCGTCGAAGTGCGAACCGACCGCGAACGGCGGCTCTTCGGCGATTGGGGCCGCCTGGTCGGACGGGGCGCTGTCGGTGGCCGATTCGAACTCCGAGATGCGCACGGGCAGGTGGGGTGTGACGAGGGCCGAGACGGCGATGTGGCCGGCGGTGTGAAAGTGCACAAAACCGGCCCCGGATGCCGCGGCCGCGACGATATCGCTGCGGAGCGCATCGAGGTCTTCTGCCGGGTCGACGATGAACATCCTGCCGCCGATGCGGATTTTTGCGACCTTCATGCGGCCCCCTTCGCTGGTGTTCGACCGTACGCCTCTCCGCGCGTCGGCAACAGGGGTGGTGTGTCAAGCCGCCCGTCGGGTGTCGGTGGCCGGCCATACCGTTGACACACGGTACGACCTACGACGGCGAAGGGAATCACCATGTTGCGCGGGCTCACGACAGTTGCCTACCAGTCGAGCGATCTCGAGGCGGCGAAGAAGTGGTACACCGAGGTGCTGGGCATCGAGCCCTATTTCACCCGCACCGAATACATCGAGTTCCGCATCGGCGACTACGAGCACGAGTTCGGGATCCTCGACAGCAGATACCTGCCCGACCTGAGCGCCGAGCCGGGCGACGGCGGTCAGTCGTCTGGCGCTCCCGGCGGCGCGATCGTCTACTGGCACGTCGACGATGCGCGGGCGGCCTACGACCGGCTCATCGAACTCGGCGCCACGCCGCACCAGCCGCCGCGCGACTTCGGCGAGAACTTCGTCGGTGCCGCGGTGATCGACCCGTTCGGCAACGTGCTCGGCATCATGACCAACCCGCACTACCTCGAGGTGCTCGAGAAACGCGGCCGAAGCTAGCCGGCGGTGGGCGCGACGGGCTCGAAACGGGTGAGGGTCGGCGGGCCTGCCAGAATGCCGCCGAGCGCGCTCGCACCCTCAGGGGTGGCACGCGAAGCACGGTAGGCGTCGTCGTGTCCGATCGACTGCCAGGTCTCGACGACCATGAAGTGGGCGGAGTCGTCGGTGTCGACGAGAACTTCCACGCCCAGGTTGCCCTCGAACGCGCGGGTCGCGGTGAGGACCTCGGCAATGACCGTCGGCGCATCGGCGACGGACTCGGCGGCGACGTGCAGGTCGAGCAGGGATGTGACGGCCATGGTTCTCCTTCGTGGGGGGGTGTGCGCTCAACTCTGCCACCGGGGGCGCTCGCGTGCGCGGTGCGCGCAACCTGTCACTGCGTCGCTCCACCTCATAAGGTGGGTGTCATCCCGTTGCGACGACAATCGAGGAATGACATGAGCGAACCGAGCACGCTGCCGATCGTGCAGCACTACATCGATGGACAGACCGTCGTGAGCGCGAGCGGGCGCACCGCCCCCGTCTTCGATCCGGCGCTGGGCGAACAGACGAAGCGGGTGGCGCTGGCAAACGGCGCCGAGATCGACGCCGCGGTCGCCGCCGCGAAGACGGCGTTCCCGGCCTGGCGCGACACCTCCATCACGAAGCGCCAGCAGGTGCTGTTCCGCTTCCGCGAGCTGCTCAATGAGCGCAAGGGCGAACTCGCCGAGATCCTCACCGCCGAGCACGGCAAGGTGCTCTCCGACGCGCTCGGCGAGATCACCCGCGGCCTCGAGGTCGTCGAGCTCGCCACCGGCTTCCCGCACCTGATCAAGGGCGAGTACTCCGAGCAGGTCTCCACCGGCGTCGACGTCTACTCGACCAAGCAGCCGCTCGGCGTAGTCGGCATCATCAGCCCGTTCAACTTCCCGGCCATGGTGCCGATGTGGTTCTTCCCGATTGCCATCGCGGTGGGCAACACGGTCGTGCTGAAGCCGAGCGAGAAGGACCCGTCGGCCGCCAACTGGCTCGCCGAGCTGTTCACCGAGGCCGGGTTGCCGTCCGGCGTCTTCAACGTGCTGCACGGCGACAAGGAGGCCGTCGACGGCCTCCTCGAGCACCCCGACGTGCGCTCAATCTCGTTCGTCGGATCCACCCCGATCGCCAAGTACATCTACGAGACCGCCTCCCGCAACGGCAAACGGGTGCAGGCACTCGGTGGCGCCAAGAACCACATGCTGGTGCTGCCCGACGCCGACCTCGACCTCGTCGCCGACTCCGCGATCAACGCGGGATTCGGCTCGGCCGGCGAACGCTGCATGGCCATCTCGGTGGTCGTGGCGGTGGAGCCCGTCGCCGACGAGCTGGTCGAAAAAATCAGGCAGCGGATGTCGCAGCTCACCGTCGGCGACGGTCGCCGCTCGTGCGACATGGGCCCGCTCATCACCGAGGCGCACCGCGACAAGGTGGCGGGCTACATCGACCTGGCCATTACCGACGGGGCGGACGTCGTGGTCGACGGCCGCGGAATAGACGTCGACGGTGCATCCGAAGGCTTCTGGCTCGGCCCGACCCTCATCGACAAGGTGCCGCTCGACTCCCGCGTCTACACAGAGGAGATCTTCGGCCCCGTGCTGTCGGTCGTCCGTGTGCACAGCTACGAAGACGGCGTCGCGCTCATCAACAACGGAGCCTTCGGCAACGGAACGGCGATCTTCACGAACGACGGCGGGGCGGCGAGGCGATTCCAGAACGAGATCGAGGTGGGCATGATCGGCATCAACGTGCCGATCCCGGTGCCCGTGGCGTACTACTCGTTCGGCGGGTTCAAGGACTCGATCTTCGGCGACTCGAAGGCGTACGGGCTGCAGGGCTTCCACTTCTTCACGAGGGAGAAGGCGATCACCGCCCGGTGGCTCGACCCGAGCCACGGCGGCATCAACCTGGGGTTCCCGCAGAACTGAACCGTACCCGGGCGCTCACGTCGATCGAGCCCGCCCGCCGCGCGGTAGTGCAGTTGTGGTGGGTGCGGGCGCATCCGCACTATGCGCAACTGCACTATCGCCGGTTGAGTAGGTCGTTCTACGGCCACAGGCGGCCTACTCGACCGGCTGTCGCTCAGATGAAGTCGGGGCTCGGCGTGGTCGCCTGGCGGATCGACACGTCGGCGTGACGGTCGAAGCGGTAGCCGACGCCGCGCACGGTGCGCACGATGTCTTCGTAGGCGCCGAGCTTCGAGCGCAGGCGGCGCACGTGCACATCGATGGTGCGCTCGTTCGGGATCTCGTCGTCGTTCGCGTTCCACAGTGACGAGATGAGCTCGGCGCGGTCGATCGTGCGTCCCTCGCGCAGCACGAGGTACTGCAGCAGCTCGAACTCCTTGTAGGTCAGCGGGGCCGTCTCGCCGTCGAGCTGCAGGCGCTTGCGGGAGATGTCGATCACGACTCCGCCGCGCGGCTTCGCCTCGACCGCGGGGGTCTGGCGCTGGCGGGCTAGGGCGGCCGGATCCTGCAGGGCGAGGCGCACCACGTCGACGTCGCGGCCGCCCGCACCCTGGGGGGCGAGGGCGACGGCCGCGTGGGTCTCGGCGGTGGGTACCAGCTCGGAGACGAGGCTCTTCAGCTGGGCCACGATCTGGCCGAGGTCGGTGCCGGCGAGTTCGGCCTTCAGTTCGTCGAGGCCGACGTAGAGGACGAAGCCGCGAGCCTCGGTGCCGGCGGGAACGGCGCGCAGTCGGGGCTGGGCCGCATCCTCACGGATGTCTGCTGCCGGGGCTTCGGGCTGGCGGTTCGTCGCGACGAGCGAACGAACGGAAGGAGCCGAAAAAGAGGTGGTCGGACGGTCAATAGTTGCCAGAGACATGAGTCGGAAGATCCTTGAAAGGGGTGAAGGGCCTCTAATGATGAGGGTGTGATTCCTTCTGGGTATTTCTTGGTAGTGCTGAGGTGCAGGATGGCCCCGTAATGAAAGGAGACAACCGGGAGTTCAGGCGCTCAAGGATGAAGAGCTGAACTCGGCGAGGTGTTGGCCGTTAGGCGCACATTCGACAACACATCGCGCTCGACGGCATGAGGCCGGTCGTCTGCGCGTGGAAAGTCATAGGGGCAACTATGTTTCATGGTTACGCGGTGTGTCAAGTCAGAATGTCTTTGGTGGCGAATCGTCCGTAGGCCAGGGCGCCGAAAACGGCGATGTAGCCGAGCTGTAGCAGGGCGTTCTCGCCGAACACCGTGAAGTCGATCGGGGTGCGCAGCAGGTCGGCGAAGCCGAGCCAGTGGTGGCTGAACAGCCAGGGGTGGATTGCGCTGAGCTGCGGCAATACGTCGAGGATCTGGCTCACCGCCGACAACACGATCGTCGCGGCCATCGCGCCGACGGGCACCGTGGTGAGCGTCGAGATGAACATCCCGATCGCGCTCAGCCCGAGCATGGAGATGCTCACGTAGGCGGCGAAGAGGGCGGCGCGCAGCGCGTAGCCGCCGACACCGACCGTGTCGCCCGAGATCAGCGTGACCGGACCGATGGGGAACAGGACGGCGCCGATGGTGGCTCCCACGAGCACAACGACGAGTGTCGCCACGACGCAGAAGACGGCGGCGCCCGCGAACTTCACCAGCAGTAGCCGAACGCGTCCGGAGGGCGCGACCAAGAGGTAGCGCAGCGTGCCGAGGTTTGCCTCGCCCGCGATGGTGTCGCCGGCGACGACACCCACGGTGAGCGGCAGGAAGAGCGGAACCGACACGATGAGGGCGGTCAGCCCGACGAACAGGCCGTTCTGGGTGATGTTCGATAGGAACGCGGGTCCGTCGCCCGGGGTGTCGGGGGAGTCGGAGAGCCGCACCGCCACCGCGATGAGCACGGGAACGGCCGCCAGGGCCGCGAGCATCGCCCAAGTGCGGCGACGGCGGAACAGTACCCGGAGTTCGGAGCCGAGCAGCGCCAGCCCGAGCGAGGACGCCGTCTCGCGGGTCTCACTCTGCGACATCAAAGCCCTCCCCGGTGAGGGCGACGAAGCGGTCCTCGAGCGAGGCGCCTTCCACGGTCAGGCCGCGCACGCGCACATTGGCACGCACGAGGGCCGCTGTCACGGCCTCGGCGGGGACACCGCGGGGAAGTTCGGCGCTCAGGTGGTCGTCGCGGTCGGAATCGGGGGAGAGCCCGAGCACAGCGAACACACGCCGGGCCTCGGCGACGTCGGGCGTGTTTACCGCGACCCGCTCGGAACCCTGTGCCCGGAGTTCGTCGAGCGAGCCCTGCGCGACGAGGCGGCCGGTGCTCATCACGGCGACGTGGCTGCAGACCTGCTCCACCTCGGCGAGGAGGTGGCTGGAGAGGAAGATCGTGGTGCCGTCGGAGGCGAGCGAGCGGATGAGCGAGCGCACCTCGCGGGTGCCCTGCGGGTCGAGGCCGTTCGTGGGCTCGTCCAGCACCAGCAGGTCGCGCGGGGTGAGCAGGGCGTTCGCCAGACCGAGGCGCTGCTTCATGCCGAGCGAGTAGGCGTGAGCCGCCTTGCCCGCGGCGTGGCTCAGACCAACGCGGTCGAGAGCAGCTTCGACCCGGGCGGACCGGGTGGACGACGGCGCATGGCGGTTGGCCGTGTCGAACCGCCGCAGATTCTCGCGGCCGGAGAGGAACGGGTAGAAGGCCGGCCCCTCGACGAGGGCGCCCACCCGCGGGAGGACGTGAGCCGCGGCATCCGGAATCGAGCGTCCGAGAACGGCGATCTCCCCGGCGGTCGCCGCCGAGAGACCGAGCAGCATGCGGATCGTGGTTGTTTTTCCCGACCCGTTGGGCCCGAGGAAGCCGAACACCGACCCGCGCGGAACAGCGAGGGCGAGGTTGGAGACGGCGGCCTGGTGGCCGAACTTCTTGCTTAGGGAGTGCGTCTCGATCGCGAGTTCGGCGGAACTCACTGCGCGGCGACGGCCTGGAGCAGTTGCGGGGTGACGGCGCCGACGAGTACCCGGCCGTCGTCGGCGAGCAGCACCGAGACGAGGCTCGTGGTGAGCAGGCGTCCGCCGTTGACCTCGGTCGTCAGCTGTTCCAGGCCGGCGCCGGACAGGTCGGCGGGCAGTGCGCCGGCGGGCAACACGGCCACGGCGTCCCATCCGTCGCCGACGATCGTCGGGCGCGGGTGGTCGGTGGCCGCGGCATCCGGAAGTGTGGCACCGAGGGTGTCGCCGTCGAGGGTTTCCTCTTCGACCGTCACGTCGCTCGGCGGCGCGAACTCGAAGACGCTCGCGTCGGGGGCGTCGAAGTCGATCTTGCTGAAGCGCACTGAGAAAGCGGGGGACTTCTGGCCCTCGGCGGTCACGCTCACCGCGAGGGGGAGGCCGGTCTCCGCGTCGACGCTGAGCACCACGGAGCCGACGAGAGTGTCGGCGTCGTCGGGGGTGAGCCGCAGTTCGTAGGCGGCGCGGCCGGCGACTCGAGCGGTGTCGACGACCTCGATCTCGGTCGATGTGCCGACCGCGGCGAGCAGCTTCTCGGCGGCCTCCGACGGGGTGAGCGTCGGGCCGGCGGGGAGGTCGGCCGGCGCGCTCGCCGTGACGTGGGTGGCCTCTTTCGCGTCGGAGTCGTAGAGCCAGACGCTGTCGCCGTTGCGGATCGCGTCTCGCTCGGCGAAGCCCTCGAGCAGCTGGACGCGCTGAGTGGAGGGCCCGCCGACGAAGACGTTCGCCGTGTGCGAGCCGGACAGGAGTTCGAGGGCGGATGATCCGGAGTCGCCGCCGCCCGCGGGGGAGAGAGCGGAGACGTCGGGCAGGCCGAGCGCCGAGGTCTGCTCGATCGTTCCGGAGAACGGGGTGCCACGGCTTTCAGCGACGAGTTCGAGCAGCTGCTGCGCGCTCTTCTCGGGAAGTGAGGGTGCGGCGTTCGCCACGGCGGGAACGGCGACGGCGGCGGTGATGATGACCGCGGGCACGACCGCGGCGGGGATCCAGCGCTGGATGTTTTTCTTCACGGCGAGCGACCTTTCTTGGCACGTCACCCGTGAATTTACGCCCCGAAACTCACAATGCGCTGGGGGTTTCGCTCTCTCAGACGAGGCCGTACAAGCGGTCGCCGGCGTCGCCGAGACCGGGCACGATGTAGCCGAGTTCGTTGAGGCGCTCGTCGAGGGCGCCGAGCACGATGGTGACGTCGCCGCGACCCTCCATGGCCTTCTCGACGGCCGCGAGTCCCTCGGGTGCCGCGATCAGGCAGACGGCCGTCACGTCCTTGGCGCCGCGGGCAAGCAGGAAATCGATCGCCGCGATGAGCGAGCCGCCGGTCGCCAGCATCGGGTCGAGCACGAAGCACTGGCGGTTCGAGAGGTCGTCCGGCAGGCGCTCGGCGTAGGTTTCGGGCTGCAGGGTCTCTTCGTTGCGGACCATGCCGAGGAAGCCGACCTCGGCCGTCGGCACGAGCTTGACCATGCCCTCGAGCATGCCGAGACCCGCGCGCAGGATCGGCACGACGAGCGGTCGGGGGGTGCTGATCGCGAGACCCTGGGTTTCGGCGACCGGGGTCTGGATCGTGACGACCTCGGTGCGCACGTTGCGCGTCGCCTCGTAGGCGAGCAGCGTCATGAGTTCTTCGGCGAGCGCACGGAACGTGGGCGACGGCGTGGTCTTGTCGCGCAGCACGGTCAGCTTGTGCGTGATGAGCGGGTGGTCGGCTACGTGAACTCGCATGTGCCCAATCTACTTCAGTGCGGTGCCCTGCTTCGGTGCACCGGGCCTAGGCTCGCTGCTATGGCTCAGTACGACGACTGGATGCACGACGCGATCGCGGATGCGCGACTCGCTTTCGATACGGGGGATGTTCCGGTCGCGGCATTCGTTCTCGACGCCGACGGAAAGCGCATCGGATCGGGCCGCAACGAGCGCGAGCTGCACAAGGACCCGACGGCGCACGCCGAGGTGCTGGCGATCCGCGAAGCGGCCGCCGCGCTCGACGACTGGCACCTGCTCGGCACGACCCTCGTGGTGACGCTCGAGCCGTGCATCATGTGCGCCGGCGCGATCCTGAACTCGCGCATTCCGCGCGTCGTGTTCGGCGCATGGGACGAGAAGGCCGGCGCGGTCGGCAGCGTCTACGACCTGCTGCGCGACCGGCGCCTCAACCACCGGGTCGAGGTCGTCGCGGGCGTGCAGGCCGAGGCGTGCGCCGACCTGCTGCTCGAGTTCTTCGCTGCGAAACGGTGACCGAAGGACAGGCTCAGGGACCGAAGGACAGGCTCAGGGACCGAAGGACAGGCTGAGGGACCGAAGGGTCAGTCGGCGGCCTTGATCACGAAGGAGTCGGTGGCGGGGTTCGCCTCGTTCGGTGGCATGTACACGTCGGGCTCGATGTAGATCACGCGCGCGATCGGTACCGCCGCGCGGATGCTGAGCTCGAGCTCGTTGATGTCGGTGGCGATGTCGGCGAGCTTGCGCGAACGGGCGAACGCTACCTTCGCGCCGACGAGCAGCTCGTCGGGTCCGAGGTAGAGCGTCTTCATGTGGATGAGCGCCTCGACCTGCGGCTGGGCGTTGATCGCGGCGCGGATTGCCTCGGTGTCGGCGACGGATGCGCCCTCACCCACGAGGAGGCTCTTGGTCTCGATGCCCAGCACGATCGCGACGAGCACGAGCAGGATGCCGATGGCCAGGGTGCCGAGAGCGTCGAAGACCGAGTTGCCGGTGATGATCGTGAGACCGACGCCGAGGAGAGCGAGCACGAGGCCGATGAGCGCGGCGAAGTCCTCGAGCAGCACGACGGGCAGTTCGGGCGCCTTCGACCGGCGGATGAACTCGACCCAGCCCTGCTTGCCGCGCACGTGGTTCGACTCCCGGATCGCGGTGCGGAACGAGAAGCTCTCGAGCCCGATGGCGATGAGCAGAACCACGATGGGCAGCCAGGCGTTCTCGAGTTCGTGCGGGTGCTGCAGTTTTTCGACACCCTCGTAGATCGAGAAGACGCCACCGATGGAGAACAGGATGATCGACACGACGAACGCGTAGACGAAACGTTCGCGGCCGAAGCCGAACGGGTGGTCGGCGGTGGCCTTCTTCTTCGCCTGACGTCCGCCGAGCAGGAGCAGGCCCTGGTTGCCCGTGTCTGCGAGGGAGTGCACACCCTCGGCGAGCATCGAGCTCGACCCGGAGAAGGCGAACGCGATGAATTTGGTGACCGCGATTCCCAGGTTTGCTAGCAGTGCCGCGACTATTGCCTTGTTCCCACCCGATGCGCTCATAGGAGCAATCCTAGAATGCTCCTATGACCGTGACTCTCCCCACCATTGCCATTCTCGGAACCGGGTCGATGGGCGGCGCGATTCTCGCCGGCCTGCTCAACCCGAACGTCGTGGTCGAGGGGGGCGTGCGGGTCACCAACCGATCTGCGGAGAAGGCTGCGGCGCTCCAGTCGGAGACGGTGACCTCGCTCGCGACGAACGTCGATCCGGACGCCAACCGGGTCGCCGTGACGGGCGCGCGCATCGTGCTGATCGGTGTGAAGCCCGCCATGGTGCCCGATCTTCTGCGCGAGGTCGCCGACAGCCTCGAGCCGGGAGCGATCGTGGTGAGCGTCGCGGCGGGTGTCACGATCGAGACCATGGAGTCCCTCGTTCCCGGCGCCGTGCTGCGCGCGATGCCGAATACCCCGTCGGTGGTGGGCAAGGGCGTCACCGGCCTCGCCGCCGGAACACGCTCGAGCGACGACGACCTCGCCGTCGTCCGAGCGCTGTTCGAGACGGTGGGAGACGTGCTCGTCATCCCCGAGAGCCAGATCGACGCGCTCGGCACCATCTCGGGTTCCGGCCCCGCCTACGTGTATTTCCTCATCGAGCGACTCACGCGCACCGCGGTAAACCTCGGCTTCACCGAGGAGCAGGCGGCCACGATGGTGAACGGCACGTTCATCGGCGCGACCGCACTGCTCGAAGCATCCGAATCGACGCCCACCGAACTGCGGGTGAAAGTGACCAGCCCCAAGGGCACGACCGAGCGGGCCGTCGCCGAACTCGACGCGGCCGACCTCACCGGCCTCTTCGACCGGGCCACGGCCGCGGCACTCGCCCGAAGCGCCGAACTCGCCAAGGGCGCCTGAATTACCAGCCCGGTCATAGGGCCTCCATAACCGGGGCGGCCATCGTGGTCGTATGACCGATTCCCTCGAAGTTTCCCGAGACCCGAACACCACGCCCGTGCCCGCGGCCGAGCGCCCGAACGCCACCCCCGCGGCGGAACACCCGGGAACGCCGCCGTCACGCGGGCTGCCGAGCATCGCGATCGCCGGCATCGCCGTCGCCGCCGTGCTCGTGGCCGGCCTGCTCTTCGGCGGCGGCGTCGCCCTCGGCATCGCCCTCCCCGTCGGCGACCAGGTTGGAGGAACCAGCCAGGGTGGGTTCCCCGGCGGCGGTCCCGGCGGCCAGCAGGGCGAAAACGGGACGCCCCCGACCCTGCCCCGCGGCGATTCCAATCAGTCCGATCCCACGGCTCCGAACACCGACGACACGGAGACGCAAGACGACACGCAGCAGGGCTAGCGGGGGCCGACCCGACGCCCACGGGGGACCGGAACCCCGCGGCATCCGCAACCTGAGTGCTGCGCGTCATGCTTCCCGTTCATAATGATCTCGGTCAATCAAGGACGGAAGTACGACAGTGGGAATTCAGACCTCTCTAGACGAGCTGCGCGGCACGAACCACATTGTCGACGCAATGCGGGTTGCCGACGAGCTGGCGTTCGTCGCCAGCCGCAATGGCGGCACCCGCACCACGCGCGTTCTGGCCGCGACGCTGCACGGTGACGACCAGCTCACCGCGATCGCCGCGGTGCACGCGCTCGCCCAGGTCTTCGACGACGACGCCGACGACGTGCTCGCCGGGCTGCTCTCGAGCGACCGCGCCTATTTGCGCGAGCACGCCGCGTGGGCGTTCTCGGCACGGTTGCCCCGCTTCGACACGATCGCGCGCCTCATCGGGCTCGTCAGCCGCGGGAACTTCAGCGGCATGCTCGCGCAGCGCACCCTGCAGCAGTGGGCGTCGTCGGCCCCCGACCAGGTGGCGATCGGCCTCGAGAGTGCCCTCGTCGGCGTGACCGAGCCGAGGTCGCGCACCCGTCTCGTCGAGACCCTCGGCGTCGCGCGCGGACGGATCGCCACCGCGTCCCTGCTGCGCATCGCCTCCGACGACAGCGAGCCGGTTTCGGTGCGCGTCGCCGCCGTCGCCGGTCTCGGCGACCGTGAGGCCGACGCCCGCAGCGTCGACCTGGTGTCTCGCCTCGCCGCCGGCGACGACTTCGTCGCCGAAGCCGCACGCCTCGCCCTCGTCGACCTGACCGCGTCGAGCGCCGTGCGCGCCCCCTGGCAGACCGGCCTCACCGTCGCCCAGCTCTTCCTGCACGCCGACATCGACCCGCAGCTCACCCGGGCGGGCAGCGGCGACAACGGCGGCATCGCCACCCTGCTCGTGCGCCTCGGCGACGCGCTCGCCTCGGCGACGCCGGGGGCCTCGGATGCCGCGGCGGAAGCCAGCACGGTGCAGCGGGTCGTCACGCTCTCCCGCGGCAGCGCGGCCGAGGCCCTCGAGAGCCTCTCGTCGGTCGGCTCGACCGTGCGCGGACACGCGTACGCCTCGGTGCCGCTGCTGAGCGAGCCGGTGTCGTCGGCGGACGCGTGGCAGCTGCGGGTCGCGGCGGAACGTGGCATCCGCCGGGTTCTGCGCGCCATCGGCACCGTCGACGTGCTGCACCTGCGCATGGCCGACGTCGGCAGCCTCGCCGCCGCGAACGTCGCGCGTGACCTCGGCATCCCCGTCGTGTTCACCGTCGCGCCCGACCCGCACGCCGTCATCCGCACGCTCGACCAGTCGGGCGACCTCACCCGTGCCAACTTCGGAGAAGTCGACGAGCGGGAGCACTTCTGGTTCCGCGCCCGGCTCGTGCAGCGGCTGGCGGCCGACGCCGCGCACACCGTGCTCTTCCCGCGCCCGAACCTCGAGGCCGACATGCGCGAGCTCGTCGGCATCGACATCACCGCGCACCCCGAACGCCACTCGATCGTGCCCGAGGGCATCGACCTCGAGGTGGTCGACCGCGCCGTGCTCGAGGCCGCCGACCACGCGACAGGGGCACCCGCCACCGCCCCGCTCGAGGCGCTGCGAACCCTCCTCGCCCAACTGCCCGAGGAACGCCGGCACCTGCCGCTCATCACCTCGGTCGGACGGTTCCACCGCATCAAGGGCATGGCGACGATCGCGTCCGCGTGGGCGAACGGCCCGCTGCGCGACAGGGCGAACCTTCTGCTCGTGGGCGGCGACCTCGAGAACCCGTCCGCCGACGAGCGCGAACAGCTCGAGCGCATCGACCGCATCGTTCCGAGGGCGCAGGCCGCGGCATCCGGACTTCTGCTCTCAGGCCACCGTCCCAACGACACCGTCGCACGCTGGGTGGCGGCCACCCGCTTCGGCGTGCCCGACCTCGCCGGACCCGGCGGCGTGTACGTGTGCGGCAGCCTGAAGGAAGAGTTCGGCATCGCGATCCTGGAGGCGATGGCGGCCGGACTGCTCGTCGTCGCCCCGGCCGGTGGTGGTCCTGCCACCTACGTCGAAGACGGCGTGACCGGGTTCCTCACGCGCACCTCAGACGCGGCGCTGCTCGCGGCGTCGATGAGTGACGCACTCGACGCCATGGAGCGCGAGGCGGCCCAGACCGCGACGACCGACGCTCGCCCGCACCGGTCGCGCGAGACGGTGTTGCGCGACTTCACCATCCAGGCGATGGCCCGTGCGCTCTCGGTCGTCTACTCCGACGTGAGCGACGCGGCGACCGAGTCGCACGCGGGCAGCGTGGCCGCCCTGTGACGCTGCTCATCATCTCGCCCGACTACGCCTCGCACCTGCTGCCCCTCGCCACGCTCGGCACGGCCTGGCGCGACGCGGGGGAGCGCGTCGTGGTCGCGACGGGCGAGGCGACGGCGTCGATCGTCGAGTCGTTCGGCTTCGAACGCGCGCACCTGCAACTCGGGCGCGGCTCGAACCCCGGCATCATCAAGGCCGAAGACCAGCCCAAGGGCGAGGACGACGCGCTGCGCGGCTTCTTCGCCGCCACCCGGCTCGGCATGGTCGAGACCCTCGCGTTCCAGGCCGACGCGCGCAAGAACGACCTGCTCTGGGACCCGGTGAACACCGCCCGTGCCGTGCAGCGGGTCGTCGACGAGGTGCGCCCCGACCGGGTGATCGTCGACCACCTCGCGTTCAGCGCCCGGCTCGCCCTGCTCGCGCACGGAACGCCGTACGCCGACGTCGTGCTCGGGCACCCGTCCGCGCTGCCCGTGGGCGGCGAGGTCTACGGGTTCCCGCCGTCGTGGCCTGCGGCCTTTGATCCGGATGACGCGGCTCTCGCCGCGCTTCGCGCGCTCTGCGACGACGTGAGCGCGTCGTTCACGGCGGAATGGAACGCCGCCCTCGACGGCCTCGGCGCGTCCCACCTGCACAGCGCCAGCGCGTTCGCCGAACACGGCGACCTGCTGCTCTACAACTACCCGGGCGAACTGCACGAGCGGGCCCGCACGGCGCTGCTGCCCGCGCACGAGTTCATCGGTTCGGCGGTGCGTTCCGAGCCCGTGGACGCGGAGGTGGAGGAGTGGCTCGCGGCGAGCGACGAACCCTTCGTCTACGTGAGCTTCGGCAGTTTCCTGTCGGTGCGCGGCGACGTGCTGGCGCGCGTGCTCGCGGCGCTCGCCGGACTCGGGCTGCGCGTGGCCGTGGCGACCGGCTCGGCCGACCGCGCCGAGCTGGGGGAGCTGCCGGGCGACTGGTTGGTGCGCGGGTTCCTGCCGCAGGTGCGCCTGTTGTTGCGGGCGACGGCGGCCGTGAACCACTGCGGGAACAACAGCGTCACCGAGGCGATGACCCACGGCGTGCCGCTGCTCGTGCTGCCGTTCTCGACCGACCAGTTCGCCGGCGCGGCCGCGCTCGAACGGGAGGGCTTCGGCGTCTCCCTCGCACCGAACACGGCCACCGTCGACGAGCTGCGCGACGGTCTCGAACGGGTGCTCGCCCTGCCGCGCGCCCGGCTCGACGCGCTGAGCGCGTCGCTGCTGGAGACGCCCGGTCGCGAGCGCGCACACCGGCGGCTCGGCTAGCGGGTCGGTTTGGGCGGGCTCGACCCGCGTGGTTCGCGAGCCGGTTTCGGCGCGATGAGCCCGCCACGGTCGCGTCATCCGCCCACTACCGGCTCATCTGCGTCGCGGCGGCCGCGCTAGAGTGCGACCTATCTGCGGAGGGAGAGCGCGTGCAGTACGAGAAGACCGACTTCAAGAAGACGTTGCCGCGCCTCGAACCGGGCGAGACGATATTCGTCGTGCTGGCGAAGTCATCAACGGCGATACCGGGGGTGGCGGCGCGATTTCGGATTCCGGACGGTGGTCTTGACGACGAGGGCTTGCTGCACGAAGACGGCCGGATAACGGCAGAAAAGTGCGCGGGGATCAGCGCTCCTTCGAGGCTACGGTGACGGCGCCGCCGCGGGGTCGCCGCGAGCTGTTATCTGCTCTGATCGACGGCAGCATGTCGAGCTCCGAAGCCGCCAGGGCGCTCCAAACGTTCGGGTGGGACGCGGAGCCGCTTGTCTGCCTTCGGTCGGTTGACGTCGTCCGCATGCTCGGACGGTTCACGGCGGGGACTATCTCCGCGACCGCGGTCCAGCACTGGGCCGAGTCCATTGAGTCCCGGGAAGATATCTCTTTCGACACGCAGTCGACCGGCGGCGTGCTTTTCGAACTCGCGAATCCGGCACTGGAGGGCGAACTCACTGTCGTCTCGGCCCGACGCATGATCGCTCGGCTCAGCACGTCGGCCGAATGAACGCGCGTGTCGACAGGCTCAGGCCGCGGGCGGGCCGAAGACGAGCGCGCGCATCGCCTCGGCGGACGGTTCGGCCTCCCGGTAGCGTTCGCGCAGCGCCGCGTTGGCGTCGTACTGCTCGCCCTCGCGCACCTGCGTCTCGTGGTGCAGCGCGTAGACATTGCCGTCGTGGCGGCGCGGCTGCGAGCCGAGCAGGGTGGTGTGCGCGGCGAACCAGGCGGAGTCTTCGAAGCCCCAGCCGCGGAAGCGCTCGTCTTGGCCCCCGTGCGATGCCCACGTGCGCGGTGTGGTGACGTAGACGCCTGAGCAGGCGCCGACGACCAGGGTCGCCTCGACCGTGGCGAGGTCGGTACCGGCGAAGAACGCCGTGGTGCCCTCCCGGCCGAGCCACTGGTAGCGGGTGTACGGCAGGTGCACGAGTCCCGAGCTGGCGGCTGCGGCGACCGCCTCGAGCAGCGGCTCCAGGCTCGGAATCGTGTCGGCGTCACCGATGATCACGACCTCGTCGGAATCGAGGACCGACGCCATGCCGACGTTGCGGCAGCGGGCCAGATTGAACGGCACATCGCCCGAATCGACGGTGATGATCTCGGCGCCGGGCAGGTTTTTGAGGTACCACGCACGGGTCGCCTCGAACGCCGCGAGCCGCGAAGGCTGCGGGCGCCACGGAATGATGACTTTTACCACTCAGCGAGTGTAAGCGTCAGCTCGAGAGGCTCGCGAACCGTTCGATATCCGACGAGTTGCCGCTCACGATGATGAGGTCGTGGTTGGAGATCACGGTCTCGGGCGCCGCGTATGTGAAGTCCTTGCCCGGTGCCTTCACCCCGACCACGGTGATGCCGTACTTGCGGCGCACCTGCGACTCGGAGAGCGGGATACCGCGGATCGGCTTGGGCGGGTACATCTTCACGAGCGCGAAGTCGTCGTCGAACTCGATGAAGTCGATCATGCGGCCGGAGACGAGGTGCGCGACGCGTTCGCCGGCCTCGGCTTCGGGGTAGATCACGTGGTTTGCACCGATGCGCGAAAGGATCTTGCCGTGTGACTGGCTGATCGCCTTCGCCCAGATCTGCGGGATCTTGAGGTCGACCAGGTTCGCCGTGATGAGCACGCTCGCCTCGATCGACGATCCGACGGCGACGACGGCGATCGAGAACTCCTGGGCGCCGATCTGGCGCAGGGCGTCGATGCTGCGCGCATCCGCCTGCACCGCGTGGGTCACGCGCTCCGACCACTTCTGCACGAGAGCTTCGTCGGCGTCGACGGCGAGCACCTCGCGGTCGAGGCGGTCGAGCTGGCCCGCCGTGGCGGCGCCGAAGCGTCCGAGGCCGATCACGAGTACCGGCGCGTTGTGCGCAATCCTGTCAACCAACGATGGGCCTCTCTTCTGCTCGCCTGAACAACTGGCGCCGCTGGGTGGCCGCGAGTGCGGCCGCCAGAGTCACCGTACCGACTCGACCGAGAAACATGGTCGCGGCGAGCACGTAGACGCCGGAATCGGGCAGTTCGGCCGTGAGTCCGGTACTGAGCCCGGACGTCGCGAACGCCGAGATGACCTCGAACAGCACGTAGTCGAGACTGGCCCCGGAGATCTGCAAGATGATGATGGATGACGCGGCCACCGTGGTCGCGCCCCAGAGCACAACGCTGACGCCCAGCCGCAGCACGTCCGAGGGTATGCGGCGGTCGAAGGCCTCCATGCCCTCGTTGCCGCGCGCCTCGGCGAACGCCGCGAGGAACAGGATCGCGAGCGTCGTGACCTTGATGCCGCCGGCGGTGGACGCGGATCCGCCGCCGATGAACATGAGCATGTCGCCCACGAGCAGGCTGGCGCCGTTCAGCTCGCCGATATCGATCGTGTTGAAGCCGCCCGAGCGGGTCATCATCGACAGGAAGAACGGCTGGAAGATGCGTTGACCGAGGTCCATGTTCGCGAAGGTCTTGGCGTTGCCGAGCTCGAGCACGAAGAATGCGAGCCCGCCGAGCACGAAGAGCAGGATCGTGGTGGTGAGGGTCAGCTTGACGTGCAGCGACCACTTCTTCGGGCGCTTGAGGTTGCGCATGAGCACGTAGATCACGGGGAAGCCGACCGCTCCGAGGAACACGCCGACCATCAGCACGCTGAGGAACCAATAGTCAGTGGCGAACGGCACCAGGCCGTTCGTGGTGGGCTGGAAGCCCGTATTCGTGAACGCCATGGTCGAGTAGTAGAACGACTCCCAGGCGGCCGTCAGCGGCGGGTGGCCGGCGAGCAGGAGCCGGGGGAACAGCAGCAGCGCTATGCCGACCTCGATGACCAGGACGCTCACGGCGACGGTGACGAGCAGCGATCCGACCTCGCCGAGGCGCACCGCCTGGCTCTCGGCCATCGACCCCTTGTGCATACGCAGCGGATTGGTGTCGCCGGCCGCGAGCAGGCGCTGGCGCAGGCCGAGCTTGCGGGAGATGATCAGCCCGAGAATCGACGCGAGCGTCAGCACGCCGATGCCGCCGATCTCCACGCCGACGAGGATGAACACGTGTCCGAGCGGCGACCAGTACGAACCCATGTCGACGGTCGAGAGGCCGGTGACACAGATCACCGAGACGGCGGTGAAGAACGCGTCGGCGAAGGGCGGCACGCTGCCCGACGATGTCGCGATGGGGAGCGAGAACAGCAGGGTGAAGACCAGCACGAGCGCCGCGAAGATCAGGATCGCGAAACGGGCGGGGGTCGCTGCCGCGAATCCCTCGAGATTGTCGCGTACGCGGCCGAGGGCAGAGGTGCGCCGAATGGGCTTCGTGCGCATGCCGGACCCCATCTCGCCGATCGCCTTACACTGTTTCTGTCGGAACAGGTTGTCATGGTACTACCCGCGCGCCCTCGCTAGCCTTTCGGGATGGCCGACACCTTCGACGCAATCGCCGACTCCACCAGGCGCGAGATCCTGCACATCCTGCTCGAACGCGGCGGCGCGGGTGAAATCGCCGCGGCCGAACTCGCCGAACTGCTCGGCGTCACCGTGCCGACCGCCACGAAGCACCTCGGCGTGCTGCGCGAGCAGGGCTTCGTCGGTGCGCGCCAGGAGGGCCGCACGAGGTACTTCCGCCTCGAGCTGGCGCCGTTCGACGCACTGCAGGCGTGGCTGGCGCCGTTCGTCGACGACGCGTACGACGTCGCCCCCGTGTCATCCGCAACCGACGTCGCCCTCGAGGTCGCGGCCTTCAACGCCTGGGCCGGCGCAGACGTGGGCGCCCACCTCGGCCGCGCGCTCGCCGACCGTTCGCATCAGGCGCGCACCGCCTTCCAAGGGGCCTCCGACCGGGTGACGCAGGCGCTGCCCGAGACCGTCACGCGTCGCTGGGCGAAGAAGCCGTAGACAGCGAGTCACACCAGCCCCTAGTGTTACGTTTCAGCACTCCAGTAACACTGGTAACGAGTGTTCCAGAATCGCAAGGGGCACAGACATGTCAGGGGATCTCTCCGATGTGCGTTTTCTCACGGTCGCCGAAGTGGCCGACATGATGCGTGTCTCCACGATGACCGTGTACCGCATGGTGCACGCTGGGGAGATGCCGGCGATCCGGTTCGGCCGCTCGTTCCGCATCCCCGAATCCGCCGTCGTCGCCCTCATCCAGAAGCCGATTTCGCACACCGGTTAGCGCTTGCGGCGCTATGCGCTAGACTTGTGCAGTACATTTTTCCGCGGTTCCGAATCGGACCGGGTCGGTCTAATTCAGTAACCAGTGAGGTACCCATGGGTTCAGTCATCAAGAAGCGCCGCAAGCGTATGGCGAAGAAGAAGCACCGCAAGCTGCTTCGTAAGACGCGCCACCAGCGTCGCAACAAGAAGTAACCACTTCTTACGCATCAGCGTCAGGTTCCTGTGTTCGTCAAAACAGGATCTGGCGCTTTTTGCATTTAAGTAGACTGGGCCGCGTGCCCCAGATTCAGCTCACCTTCGTCAGTAAGCCCGACTGCCACCTCTGCGAGGCAGCACGCGAAGTGGTCGACGGTGTCGTCGCGGAGCTCGGCCCCGAGACATCCGTAAGCATCGAAGAGCTGTCGATTCTCGAGCATCCCGACCTGTACGAGAAGTACGTCGAAGAGATCCCGGTCGTGCTGCTCAACGGCAAGGTTCACAACATCTGGCGCATCGATCCGGTGCGCCTCAAGACCGCAATACTGGAGATCACCGAATGATCCGTCACGTAGTCAGCTGGAAGCTCAACGGGGCGGATGCCGCGGCTCGCGCCGAACAGGCCGCGACGATCACGGCCACCCTCACCGCCCTGCCCGCGCTGATCCCCGAGATTGGCGCGCTGCAGGTCGGCACGAACGTCGCCTACCCCGAGAGCAACTGGGACGTCGTGCTCATCGCCGACTATGCCTCGCTCGAGGCGCTCGAGGCATACCAGGTGCACCCCGACCACGTGGCGGCGACGCACGTGATCAAGCCCCTCGTGGCGAGCCGCTCGAACGTCGACTTCGAGGTCTAGCCAGTTCGGTCGCTGAGCCTGTCGAAGCGCCGCGAGTGCCAGCGCCCTTCGACAGGCTCAGGGGCCGAACGGCGCTACTTCTTGCGCGGCTTCTTCGCGATCGCGTCGCGCTCGGCGGTCAGCGAGGCGAGGGTCGAAGTGTCCAGTCCGGGCTGCAGCGCGTCGCCGAACGGGCTCGTGAGCCCGGTCTTGGCCTCGACCTCTGCCGCGTACTTGATTGCGGCGAGGTGAACCTCGGCTGCCGCGCGTTGGGCCTTCTTCATCGACACGGCCGACGATCCGACGATCGCGGCGTGCTTCTTGAGAGCCTTCGTGAGGTCCTTACGAGCGGAGTCAATTTTCTTGGACATGCTCGACATCCTGCCTTATGAAGGTTAACTTTTCAGCCGCGTGTGGATCAGGGCAGAAGTCGGGTAGGGCCGCGGAACAGGTAGGTCGCCTCGCGGATGTTCGGCAGGTGCAACATCAGCATCAGCACACGGCTGAGGCCCATGCCGAACCCGCCGTGCGGGGGCACGCCGTAGCGGAAGAAGTCGAGGTAGAAGTCGAGCTCCTCGGGGTCGAGGCCCTTCTCCTTGGCCTGCTCGATGAGCACGTCGATGCGGTGCTCACGCTGGGCTCCCGTGGAGATCTCGACGCCGTTGAAGATGAGGTCGTACGAGTTCGTGACGCTCGAGTCGCCCTCGTGGCGCATGTGATAGAACGGCCGGATGCTCGAGGCGTAGTCGGTGAGGAAGACGAACTCGTGACCGTAGGTGTCCTGTGCCCACGCGGCGATCTGGCGTTCGCCCTCCGGGTCCATGTCGTCGTCGGCGCGGGGCACCTCGTAGCCGCGCTCGGCGACGATGCGCTTGGCCTCGGCGAGGGGTACGCGCGGGAACGGAACCGTCGGAACCGTGATCTCGACATCCCACAGCGCCTTGATCTCGTCGCCGTGCTTGTCCTTCACGGCCTGGAAGCCGGCCACCAACAGTTCCTCGTGGAGCTTCATCACGTCTTCGTGGCTGTCGATCCAGCTGAACTCGGTGTCGACCGAGGTGAACTCGGTCGCGTGGCGGCTGGTGAAGCTGGGGTCGGCGCGGAAGGCCGGGCCGACCTCGAAGATCTTGCCGAAACCGGCGGGCTGCGCCATCTGCTTGAAGAACTGCGGGCTCTGCGCCAAGTAGGCCTTGCCCTCGAAGTAGTCGACCTCGAACAGCTCGGCCTTCGACTCGCTCGCCGAGGCCATGAGCTTCGGGGTGTGGATCTCGATGAAGTCGTGCTCGACCCAGTAGGTGCGCAGCGCGTGCAGGAACGTGGTCTGGATCTTGAAGACGAGTGCGTTCTTCGGAACCCGCAGGTCGAGGAAGCGCCAGTCCATGCGCTTGTCGCCGCTGGAGTCTTCGGCGATCGGCGTCTCGGGGATCGCCTCGGCGGCGATGGTCAGCGCGTCGAGCTTGATCTCGACGCCGCCGAGCTTCACGCGCTCGTCGTGTTTGAGCTCGCCGGTCGCGGTGAGGAACGTGCCCTGCGCGAGGCCGGAGATGATGTCGGCGATCGGGTCGTCGGCGGGAGTCTTGTCCTCGTTGAAATTGCGCGGATGGACCAGCTGCACGGCGCCGGACTCGTCACGCAACACGACGAACTGCACCTTCTTTTGGTCGCGCACCGTCTCGACCCAGCCGGATACGGAAATGGGGCCGTCGGATGCCGCGGCCAGGTCTTTGATGAGGGTGCGTTCAGTCACCCCGCGAGTTTACAGCGCTGACGTACTTAGACTTGTCCGGTGCCAGCAGACCTGATCCACCTCGTACGCCACGGCGAAGTCTTCAACCCCGACGGGATCCTCTACGGACGCATCCCCGGGTATCACCTGTCGGAGCTGGGTCACAAGATGGCGGCCTCCGCAGCATCGAGTCTCGCCGGGCGCAACGTGACGGCCCTCTACGCGAGCCCGCTGCAGCGCGCGCAGGAGTCCGCGGCACCGTGGTCGGCCGACTTCGGCCTGCCGATCGTCACCGAAGACCGCATCATCGAGCCGTGGAACAAATTCGAGGGCAAGAAGTTCGAGTTCGGGCCCGGCGTGCTGCTGCGCCCCCAGGTCTGGCCGTGGGTGATCAACCCGACCAAGCCGAGCTGGGGCGAGCCGTTCGTGAGCGTCGAGGAGCGAATGCTCGCCGCGGTCGCCGACGCCTGGCAGAAGGCCGACGGCGGCGAGGTCGTGATGGTGAGCCACCAGATGCCCATCGTGATGGTCGCCCGCTCGGTGAAGAACATGAAGCTGTACCACGACCCGCGCAAGCGGCGCTGCAACCTCTCGAGCATCACCACCCTCCGACGCTCTCAGGGGCCGGATGGCGCGTGGGGAAAGTTCGTCGAGGTCAACTATCAGGATCCTGCGAAAGACTTGCTGGCAGCATCCGTCGATTTTGGAGCAGTGTGAAGCGCGCCTTTCTCTCCGCCGCAGCAGCGGCCGTCGCGTTGACCCTCCTGGCGGGCTGCGCGAGCGATCCGCTCGCCGAGCAGTATTCGGCCGGCACCACCAAGAACTACATCTCGGGTGAAGGCACGATCAGCGAGTACAAGGTCGCCGACCGCGGCGAGCCGGTGGCCTTCCAGGGCGAGACCGACTCGGGGGAGCCGGTCAGCTCGGACGACTACGCCGGCAAGGTGCTGGTGCTCAACTTCTGGTACGCCGGCTGCCCGCCGTGCCGCGTAGAAGCGCCCGAGCTCGAAGAGGTGAACCAGGCCTTCGCCGGCCAGGACGTCGCCTTCCTCGGCGTGAACGTGCGCGACCAGGCGGCGCAGTCGCTGAGTTTCGCCGAGACGCTCGGTGTGACCTACCCCTCGGTGATGGACGCCGACAACGGAAACCTGCTGCTGGCCTTCGCCGGCAAGGTCGCACCGAACGCGGTTCCCACGACCCTCGTCATCGATAAGCAGGGCCGCGTAGCCGCGCGCTTCCTCGGCGCAATCGACGGCCCGTCGAGCCTGCGCACGATCATCAACGACACGCTCGCCGAGGGCAACTAGCGATGCCAGGAGTCGGTGAGCTCGTCGGCGACGGGCAACTCGTCATAGCGCTGCCCATCGCACTGCTCGCCGGACTGCTGTCGTTCCTCTCGCCCTGCATCCTGCCGCTCGTTCCCGGGTATCTCGGCTACGTCGGCGGCCTGAGCGGCACCGGTGGTCGACGCGACCGTTCCCGCCTCGTGATCGGCGTCTCGCTTTTCGTGCTCGGATTCACCCTCGTCTTCGTCGCCACCAACGCGGCGTTCGGGGCCGTCGGCACCTGGCTCATCGTCTACAGCGACACCATCACCCGCTTCGCCGGCGTGTTCGTGATCCTGCTCGGTCTGGTGTTCATCGGCCAGTTCACGTTCCTGCAGCGCAGCTTCAAACCCTCCTGGACGCCGGCGACCGGCCTCGCCGGAGCGCCCCTGCTCGGAATCCTGTTCGGCCTCGGCTGGACCCCGTGCCTCGGCCCGACGCTCGCCGCCATCACGGCGATCAGCCTCTCCGGCGGCTCGGCCTGGCAGGGCGTCATCCTCGGCATCGTCTATTCGCTCGGCCTCGGCATCCCGTTCGTGCTCGTCGCCTTCGGCTTCGGCTGGGTGACCACCTCCGTCGCCTGGATCAAGAAGCGCATCCGCGTCGTCAACATCGTCGGCGGCTCGCTGTTGGTCATCGTCGGCGTGCTGATGGTGTCAGGCTTGTGGTCGCTCTGGATGAGCGAGTTAGGAGCGGTGATCAATGTCTTCGTCACGCCCCTCTGACCACATCGACTCTCCCGAGCCCGGCGATTCGGCGATAGCCCAGCCGAAGCTCGGCGTCGTCGGCTACCTGCGGTTCTTCTGGCGCCAGCTCACCAGCATGCGCACCGCGCTCTTCCTTCTGCTGCTGCTCGCGTTCGCCGCGATCCCCGGCTCGCTCGTCGCCCAGCGCTCGAGCGACCCGAACGGTGTCATCCAGTACAAGGTCGACCACCCCGACCTCTACCCGATCCTCGACTCCCTGCAGGTGTTCAACACCTACACCTCGGTGTGGTTCTCGTCGATCTACCTGCTGCTGTTCGTGTCGCTCATCGGGTGCATCATCCCGCGCAGCATCCACCACTACCGCGCACTGCGTTCGCGTCCGCCGAAGACGCCGGCGCGCCTCAACCGCCTCGCGGGCCATACCTCGGTCGCGAGCGAGACGGATGCCGCATCCGCAATCGACAGCGCCCGCGCGCAGCTCAAGAAGCTCGGCTATCGAACCGAGCTGTATCCCTCCACTTCGACAGGCTCAGGGACCGGCACGCACAGCGTCAGCGCCGAGCGCGGTTACCTGCGCGAGACCGGCAACCTGGTATTCCATACGGCGCTCGTGGGCATCCTCGTGTCGGTCGCGATCGGCGGCAGCTTCGGTTACAGCGGCCAGCGCGTGGTCGTCGAGGGGCAGAAGTTCGTCAACGTGCTCGGCGACTACGACTCGTTCAACCCGGGCCGGTTCTTCGAGAGCGACTTCCTCGAGCCGTACCGCATCAGTCTCGACAAGTTCGAGGCCACCTACGAGCTGGAGAACACGCAGGCTATCGGACAGGCCACCGACTACTCCGCCTACGTCACGACGACCACGCCCGACGGTGACGAGCAGGACGCCAACATCAAGGTGAACGAGCCTCTCGCGATCGGCGGCACCGACGTGTTCCTGCTCGGCAACGGCTACGCCCCGACGCTCGTGATCCGCGACCCCGAGGGAACCGTGGTCTGGGAGGACTCGACGCCGTTCCTCCCACAGGATGCGCACCTCACCTCGCTCGGCGTCATCAAGGTGCCCGACGGCCTGGCCGAACAGGTCGGGCTCGTCGGCTTCTTCTACCCGACCGCCGCCAAGCTGCCGAGCGGGGCGCTCACCTCGGGCTTCCCCGAACTGCTCGACCCGCTGCTCACGCTGCGCGCGTTCACGGGCGATCTCGGCCTCGACGCCGGCGTACCTCGGTCGGTGTATCAGCTAGCGACCGACGGCATGACCGAGATCGCGGGCAGCAACGCCGACGTGCCCGCCCTCGAGCTGCGGCCCGGGGAGACAGTCGACCTGCCGAACGGCCTCGGCACCATCGAGCTCACCGAGGTAAAGCGGTTCGCTTCGTTCGACATCCACCGCGACCCCTCGCAGGTGTG
Source organism: Conyzicola nivalis (assembly GCF_014639655.1). Lineage (NCBI taxonomy): Bacteria > Bacillati > Actinomycetota > Actinomycetes > Micrococcales > Microbacteriaceae > Conyzicola > Conyzicola nivalis. The sequence goes on along the minus strand of NZ_BMGB01000001.1, from coordinate 2,140,944 downwards.
GGTGCTCACCTTCGCGATCCTCATCCTCGCCGGGCTCTTCACCGGCCTGTTCATCCCGCGCCGCCGCGTCTGGGTGAAGGCCACCGAGAACGCCGACGGCAGCGTGACCGTCGAGTACGCGGGTCTGGCCCGAGGCGAAGACCCCCGCCTCGAGGCGGCCGTGGCCGACATCGCGGCGTCTCATTCGAAACAACTCAGGCTTAAGGTGGAACCGTGACCCTCACTCTAGAGACGATGTCCCTCATCGCGGTGTACTCCGCGATGGTGGTCTACACGTTCGCGTTCATCGCGTTCACGGTCGACCTCGCGCGTCGATCGGCTCCTGCACCCGTTGCCGTCGAGGCTTCGATGTCGCAGTCCGCCGCGTCATCCGCCCGTACGACGCTTCTCGAAAAGCTCGCGACGGATGCGCCCGACGACGGCACGGCGAAGGTGTCGCGCGCGATGCGTTTGGCCATGGGCTTCACCATCCTCGGCTGGGTGCTGCACGTCGTCGCGGTGGTGCTGCGCGGTCTCGCCGCCGGCTACGCGCCGTGGTCGAACATGTACGGCTTCGCGATCACCGCGACGGCCATCATCGTCGGGGTCTTCCTGCTGGTGCAGTTCTGGCAGGACCTGAAGTTCCTCGGCGCCTACATCGTGGGGTTCTGCCTCGCGTTCCTCGGCCTCGCCACCGTCAACTTCTACGTGGCCGTGGCCCCGCAGCCGCCCGCACTGCAGTCGGCCTGGCTCGTCATCCACGTGTTCGTGGCTATTCTCGGCACCGCGTTCTTCGCCCTCGGCGGCGGGCTGTCGGTCGTTCAGCTCCTCCAGTCACGCCGCGAGGCTCGAGGCGGCGAGGGCATGAAGTTCCTCGCCACCCTGCCGAACGCCGAAAAGCTCGAGAACCTCGCCTACCGGCTCATCCTCGTCGGCTTCGTGTTCTGGACCTTCACGCTCATCGCCGGCGCCGTCTGGGCGGAGCGCGCGTGGGGCCGCTACTGGGGCTGGGACACCAAGGAGGTCTGGACGTTCATCATCTGGACCATCTTCGCCGGCTACATCCACGCGCGGGCAACGCGCGGCTGGCGCGGCAGCCGGTCGGCCTGGCTCGCGATCATCGGCTTCGCGGCCGTGATGTTCAACTTCACCGTGGTCAACCTCTTCTTCAAGGGCCTGCACGCGTACAGCGGGCTGTAACCCGCGACCTCTGCGACTCAGCCGGCCAAGAGCCGGTAGCAGCGCTCCAGGCGCGCCAGCCACCAGGCCTCGCGCTCGGGCGACGCGGCGTGGTCTTCGAGGACGCCCGCGTCGGGCACCACCCGCCGCACGCCGATCGCGCCGTCGACCGGCACCAGCGGGTCGGTCGCCACGTCGAGCGACAGCAGGTTGACGGTCGCGAGCCCGCAGTCGTAGGGCAGCTCGGGCAGCGCGGCGGCCAGATGCAGCCCCATCGAGATGCCCACCGAGGTCTCCAGCGCGCTCGACACGACGAGCGGCAGACCCGCCTCGCCCGCGATCGCGAGCGCGTCGTGGATGCCGCCGAGCGGCTGCGCCTTGATCACGAGGATGTCCGCGGCCTCCTGCCGGGCGACAAGCAGCGGATCGGCCGCCTTGCGCACGCTCTCGTCGGCGGCGACCGGCACACCCATGTACTTCACCCGCTGCCTGATCTGCCAGAGTTCGTCGACCGTGGCGCACGGCTGCTCCACGTACTCGAGATCGTACTCGGCCAGGGCGTGGATCGCGTGTTCAGCCTCGTCGACGTTCCACCCTCCGTTGGCATCGATGCGGATGCGCCCCTCCGCACCCAGATACTCCCTCGCCGCGGCGACCCTGGCCACGTCGTCCTCGAGCGTCTGGCCGATCTCGGCCACCTTCACCTTGACCGTGCGGCACCCGGCGAACCGGTCGAGCACGTCGGCGACGAGTGACGGCACGACGGCCGGCAATGTGGCGTTCACCCGCACGCTGTCGCGCAGCAGCGGGGGAGCGGCGTTCCAGCCGAAGTCGAGCGCGGCGCTGAGCCATGCGGCGGCTTCCTCATCGCCGTACTCGACGAAGGGCGAGAACTCGGTCCAGCCCTGCGGTCCCTCGAACAGAACCACCTCCCGGGTCTCGATGCCCCGGAAGCGCTGCCGCAACGGGATCGATACCACTCGGGCGGTGTGGAGGATGTCCGTCAGCGTTGCCAGCATGGCTACAGTCTTGCAAGGTTCGGCCGTCGGCGGGCGAAACGGTCGCCGCACCGCGGCGCCGCGGGAGCAAGATGAAGCCGAAATGACATTTCAGCGAAACTACTGATGCCACGGCCGCGGGCGTCGGGCATTCTGCCAATATTGCTCGGGCTAGTCGCACCAAACCGGGCGGTGATCCACGCCCCGTCCCTTCACGTTCCAAGAAAGAACCATGATCCGACCCTCCTCGCGGGCGCGCCTGCGCGCGACCGCTGTCGTCGTTGCCGCAGCCATGGCCGCCCTCACACTCACCGCTACGGCCCCCGCAGCATCGGGCGCCACAGCCGCCGCGGTCCCGAACGCTTCGACGCCCGTGCCCGTCGGCGGCGGCTCGTATGCCGCCACCCCGCCGAAGTCGCTCGACCGCCCGGGGCGTGACGTCACCGGCGTGGTGAACAAGAAGCTCTACATCGACTCGTCGATGAGCGGTGAGCCGGTTCCGACCAACAAGTGGTGGTCCGACCTGATCGTGAACAAATTCTCCGGCAACCTCTGGGCCGACCCGTTCGTCGTGTCGAATACCGAGCTGGGCACACGCATCGCCTACCCGACGGAGTGGAACAAGGACGGCAGCAGCATGCTCGACAACTCCGCGATCCAGGTGCAGGGCAGCGTGCCGCCACAGCCCGACGCTTCTGACATCGACATGGCCGGCTTCGACGGCCCCGCCTTCGACGCCGGCTGGACCTCGACGGGCGACGCGTTCGCCGCACCGAGCAACGGCACAGCCAAGGGCCAGACCACCGTCGAGAAGTACCTCGGCAAGGGATTGGTCAACTCCTTCACCTCGGAGAAGGGCGACCAGGCCGAGGGTACGCTCACCTCTCCCGAATTCACCGTCGACCGCGACTTCATCGCCCTAATGGTCGGCGGCGGAAACCACCCCGGCCAGACGGAGGTGCGCCTCGTGATCGACGGTAAGACCGTCGCCTCCGCCACCGGAGAACAGTCCGAGATCCTGCGGTGGGTCTCGTGGGACGTCACGGCATACGCGGGCCAGACCGCCACAATCCAGGTGGTGGACGACATGCCGGCGGGCTGGGCCCACGTGCTCGTCGACCAGATCGTGCGCACCGATGTGCCGGCAGGCATCGCCGACCGTTTCGGTACGGCGTTCCGTGCCACCCAGGCCGACGCGCTGCGGTGGGGAGACTGGAACGTGAGCTGGCGGATGCACCAGTCCGCGACCCAGTTCATGGATGTCTCCATCGCCCGCGGCACGCCCTACACCTGGTTCGAGTTCGAGAACGTGGTGCCCAAGATCTCCGTGGGCGCCGGTGCCACCTTCGCCGCGGCCGACGGATCACCGCTGAAGTTTCCCGCAACCGTCGACGCCTTCACCATCACGCAGGACGACCGCAGCTTCGGAGTACACGCGCCGACCGGCAGTTCGTTCGATCTCGTCGGCAATTCCATCGAGGCCACGCTGACCGCCGACTACCTCGTCGTGAGCGCCCTTCCCGCGAGCGGAGCCGACCTCGACGCCATGTCGAAGCACGCCTTCGCGATCCCGCGCGACACGACCATGGAGTACACCTACAGCGCCGACAAGGCCGAAGTGGTCGAGACCTACGATGTCGAGACCGAGGCATTGCAGGGCGCCGATCTCGACACGATCCAGGGTTGGCTGCCCCACACCTACAACAGCACGACCACCAACATCGACTTCGCCAAGCCCACCTACGTGACTCCGCGTGGGGTCATGAAGACGGCTGTCGGGCATGGCGGCTGGACGGTGACCTACCCGTTCACCGGCATCACCCCCGTCGCACCCGCGCCGCAGAAGACCGGCGGCGCAAACGAGTATGACGTGGCCGCGATGAAGAAATTCGTCAGCAGCTATGCCAAGCGCACCGAGTACGGCGGAGACACCTACTGGGGTGGCAAAGACGTTCTGCAGTTCGCCGAGTACATGACCATGGCCAAGCAGATCGGCGACGACGCGTCGTACGAGACGCTCAAGGGCACGCTCAAGACCGCGCTCAACGACTGGTTCACCTACACGCCGGGCGAGAATGAGAAGTTCTTCACCCGGTACGACACCTGGAAGGCCCTGGTCGGTTTCGGTGACTCCTACGGTTCCCTCGAGTTCACCGACAACCACTTCCACTACGGCTACTTCACCCTCGCGGCGGGCCTCCTTGCCTTCGAGGACCCCGAGTGGGCGGCGCAGTTCGGCCCGATGGCAACCCTCGTGGCCAAGCAGTACGCGAACTGGGACAGGGACGACAAAAACTTCCCCTACCTACGCACCTTCGACGTGTTCGAGGGACATTCCTACGCCGGTGGTTACAGTTCGACGAACGGAAACAACCAGGAATCGAGCTCCGAGGCGATCCAGTCGTGGGCCGGCATCTTCATGCTCGGCTCCGCGCTGGGCAACACCGAGATGCAAGCGACCGGCGCGATGGGCTACGTCACCGAACGCGCCGCGGTCATGGACTACTACCTCGACTACAACGGCAATCCGGATGCCGCCGACGGCACGGGTGTCGGAGTATTCCCGGACGCGTATGCTCACAGCACCACCGGCATCCTCTTCGACTCCGGACAGGCCTTCGCCACCTACTTCAACGGCGACCCCGCCTGGATCTTCGGCATCCAGTGGATGCCGACCGGTCCGTGGCTGAACTACCTCGGGTGGGACCGCCAGTTCTCGAAGAGCCTGCTGAACGACATGTTCGACGAACGCCCCGCCTCGAACGGCGCGTTCGTCAAGGGTGATATCGGCGGCGTGCTCGGGCTCGCCGCGAAGCAGATGGCCGGTGTCGGTACCTCCTACGGCGCGGTCGTCACGAAGAGCCCGACCGATTCGGTCAACACGCTGAAGGACGCCGTTCGCAAGGCGTATCTCAACAACCCGGGCTACACGAGCGCCAAGGTGGCAGCGAACCCGCTCTTCAATTCCGCCACCGGCGAGCTGTACTTCACCGTCGACGCGAACGGGCAGCTGGTCTTCCCCGCCGAGCACTGGACACCGGAAACCCTGCCGGCCGTCTTCGCCCCGGCGGTACCGCCGATAGACAAGCCCGACAGCGACCCGAAGGAGTGGGCCACCGGCTGGAAGCTGTTCTCCTACCTCTCCACCGATTACGTGGCCGACCAAGCCGTGCAGCAGAAGATCCACAACTACGACGTGTCCGGCTATGAAAGCGGCGTCGACACCGCGCAGGCGGCCGGCGTCTACAGCCGCATGGGAGACGCGCTCGGCAACGTGGTGCTCGGCTTGACCGCGCAGAGCGATCCCGACTTCTACGCTGAGATGTACGCCGAACTGTCGAAGACAAAGGATCCCGTCGTCACGAGCGACTCGATGGCCGGGGCGGTCTATTACAACGCGATGGCGAACCGCTCACTCGGCAGCGAGATCCTCACCCGCCACGTGGCCACCCCGACAAGTCAGGTGTATTACAACGCCGAGACGAAGGTCTACAGCTACGTGGTGTTCAACGGCACCGACGCGCAGGCCGGCTACAAGGTCTACGAGGGCGACACCGTGATCGGAACCATCCAGGTGCCGGCGCACACCACGGTGCAGCACCACCTCGACGCGAAGCTCGACCACATCGTCGTCACCACCCCGGACTCGGCCAAGACCGTGCAGCGCGGAGACTCGCGCGGGTTCACGGCCGTCGGCTATGACCAGTACGGAGCGACCATCCCGCTCGACGACCTGAAGTGGTCGGTCGACGGGGGTGGCTCGATCGACGCGTCCGGTACGTTCTCGGCCACGAAGAACGCCGACCCGGTCACCGTCACGGCGACGAACGGCGCGACGACGGCGAGCTACGAGCTGCGCGTGGCGCCTCGGCCGGTGCTATCGAGCCTCTCGGTTTCGCCCGAGTTCGCGCGCGTCACCTCCGGCCAGTCGACCACGTTCGCGGCGACCGGACTCGACCAGTACGGCGACCCGATCGAATCGGGCCCCGTCAGCTGGAAAACCACGGCCGAGGGCAGCATCGACGACGCCGGAAAGCTCACGACCAGCGCTACGGGCGCGGGCTATGTGACCGCCTCGGCGGGTGCCGCATCGGGAACCGCGGTCGTGGCGGTAATCGCCGCGGCGACCGACATCGCGCGGGGTAAACCGGTCGTCGCCTCGACCACCAACGGCGCCAACACTGCGAAGGCAGCGGTCGACGGCTCGTCGGCCACGCGTTGGGAGAGCAAGCACGGTGCGGGCGAGCAGTGGCTGCGCGTCGATCTCGGCAAGCAGTACGACATCTCCTCGGTTCACATCAACTGGGAGGACGCGGCGGCCGCGAAGTACGAGATCCAGGTCTCGGATGATACGGACGGCCCCTGGACGACCGTGAAGACGGTATCGAAGGCCGCCCCCACGATCGACGACGTGGCCGTGGAAGCCACCGGCCGATACGTGCGGATCCTCGGGCTCGAACGCCTCACCGGCTACGGCTACTCGATCTGGGACCTCGGCGTGACCGGCACCCTGTCGACCTCCGCGATCGACACGAGCGAACTGCTGGTCACCCCGCAGAACCCGGCGGTCGTGAGCGGTCGCGACGTGAAGTTCGCGGCCTGGGCGTTCGACGGCGCGGGCAACGGCGGCCGGGTCACCGGACCGTGGGCCGCCGAGGGCGGCATGATCGCCGCGGACGGCACCTACACCGCGGGCACTACCGCCGGCCGCTACCCGGTCACCATCGAGTTCGACGGGGTCACGGGTTCGTCCACGGCGACGGTGAGCGCGAACACGCCGGCCGCCGAGCCCGAGCAGCCCGGGGAGCCCACGCCGCGCGAACTCGCCAACGTAGCATCCGGCAAAAAGGCTTCGGCGTCGTCTACCGAGAACTCGAGCACACCGGCCCGATTCGCGGTCGACGCCTCGGCGACGTCGCGGTGGTCGAGCGCTGCCAGCGACGGCGCTTGGATCGAGGTCGACCTCGGGTCGACGGCATCGATCGAGCGCATCGACCTCGACTGGGAGGCGGCGTACGGCCGGAAGTACCTGCTGCAGACGCGCGACTCGGAGAACGACGACTGGAACACGGCGGTAACCGAGAACGCCGGCGACGGTGGGAACGACAGCCACGTCGTCGATGTCCGCGCCCGGTTCGTTCGGATGAAGGGCGTCGAGCGGGCCACGCAATACGGCTACTCGCTGTTCGACATCTCGGTCTGGTCGGCAGACGGCACCGTCGTCGCCAAGAACCTCGCAGAGGGCGCCTCGGCGACCTCGACGAGCGACGAAGCCCCGGGAACGAAGGCGGGGAACGCCGTCGACGGCCACGCTTCCTCCCGATGGTCGAGCAAGGCGAGCGACGACCAGTCGATCACCGTCGACCTCGGCGCCCAGCACAAGGTGAAGACCGTTGCCGTGAACTGGGAGGGCGCCTACGCGGCGGAGTACCTGATCCAAGGCTCGGCGAGCGCGACCGGACCGTTCACGACGCTCGCGACGCAGAAGGCGGGCGCCGGCGGGCTCGAATCGTTCGACGTGACGGGCGACTACCGCTACATCCGCGTGCAGGGTGTGCACCGGGCGACACCGTACGGCTACTCGATTTTCGAGATCACCGTCAACTGACCGGTATGCCGGAGGCGCGCAACCGCGCCTCCGGCATACCGGTAGAACCACCTATTCCGGGTCCGCGAAAGGGACTCTAGCCTCGTCAGGAGACGCCCGCCCCGGGCGGCCACCCACTCTGACGGAAGACAAAAATGTACACAGTTGTCGAACACTGGACCCCTACGCAGCTCTTCATCGAAGCATCCGCCCAGGAACGCGAAAGCCTCTTCGGGAAGGTGGGAGCGGCCATGCCCCAGCTGCAGGCCGCGGGTGTGACGTGCCTCGGGTGGGGCCGCGCGCAGGCGGCGCCGAACTCGACCGAGCACGACTGGATCGCCGTCTGGCAGATGACCTCGACCGCGGCCGTCGCCGAGTTCTTCGAAGCCGTGGCGGCCGCCGGCTGGTACGACTACTTCGACCAGGTCAACACCCTCAGCGAGCTCGTGCCGGTTCCGGATGCGCTCGGACAACTGATGAGCGTATGAGCGGACTCGCCGCCCAGCGGGCTACCTGGCTCGCGGGCGCGCTCGTCGAGGAACGACTCGGAGGCTCGGCGACGGGCGACGCCCTCGCGGTGCTCGAGCACACGGTGCACCTCGGGTATAACAGCCCCATGCACCGGCACACCGATGACGACGTGACCTTCGTCGTCATAGACGGCCACGTGGAACTCACCATCGATGGCGAGCTCCACGTCGCCGGTGCCGGATCCGCCTTCTGGTTGGCCCGGCGTTCGGTGCACGGATTCGTCGTCGCCAGCCCGCGGGCCAGGTTCCTGACCCTGCACAGCCCGGCCGGTTCCGACCGGTTCGTCACGGAAGCCGGGTGGCCCGCGTTGATCGTCGACGGAGAGCGCGAGCCCCACCAGCCCGATACCGTCGTGCAACGGAGCCCCGACCGACTGGCGAAAATCGCGGCGAAGTACGGAATCGAGATCGTCGGGCCGCCGCCGACTCTCCGCGCCTGATCCGGTAACGACAAGACAACCAGGAGCACACAGATGACCCGTTCCATCCGCTCGATCAACCCAGCCGCCGACGGCGTTTTCTTCGTCGAGGGGCCGGCGTCCAACTGGGTCGTGCTCGTCGGCGACGGGCGTTCCGCGCTCATCGACGCCGGCTACCCGGCCGACCTGCCGCTGGTCGAAGATTCCCTCCGAGACGTCGCCGGCGATGTTCCGCTCGAGGCGATCGTGGTCACCCACGGTCACTCGGACCACATCGGTTCGGCCAATGCCCTCGTCGCGTCGCACCCCGGTGTACGCGTGTTCGCGGGAGCCGACGAACTGCCCAACGTGCGGCGCGAAGTCCTCCACCAGGTCGGCGTGCCCGACCTGGTGCCGCAACTGCTCAAGCCGAGATTCGTCTCGTGGGCCGTCCATGCCGTTCGCGCGGGCGGGCTGGGCGACGTGGGAGTCCAGCAGGTGGAGGCGGTGCCCGCCAGCATGACGATTGCCGGCCATCGCATCCGCGCGGTCACCACGCCCGGCCACACGCCCGGCCACACGCTCTACGAGCTACCCGACGCTCACGCCGTCGCACTCGGCGACAGCCTCGTGACCGGACACGCGGTGTCCCGCCGCGAGGGCCTCCAGACCCTGCACCCGATGTTCCATCACGACGCGGTCGCTGCCGAGTCGGCGGGTGCGACACTCGCCCGGACGTACTCTGGATGGACCCTCATGCCCGGACACGGAGCGATTCGGAAGGCAGGAATCTGATGATCCCCATCGACCTCGTGACCGGAGTCACCCCGCTGCACGCCGCTCCACGACTCGCACTGCGGCTCGGTCTCGGTGCCGGCGACCTCCTGGTGAAGCGCGACGACCTCATCGGCCTCGGCGGCGGCGGAAACAAGGTGCGCAAGCTGCAGTACACCTGCGCTGAGGCGATCGGCGGGTCCGCCACGGTCTTGGTGACCACCGGGGCGCCGCAGAGCAATCACGCGCGCCTCACCGCGGCAGCGGCGGCCAGGCTCGGGCTTCGCGCCGTGCTGGTGCTAGAGGGGGCGGAACCGCCGCAGGTGCAAGGCAATCTGCTCCTCGAAAAGTACCTGGGGGCATCCGTCGTCTGGGCGGGCGACGACGACCTCGCGGCGGCGGCGGCAGGTGTCGTCGCCGCGCTCGCCGCCGATGGAGAACGCCCCTACCTCATCCCGTTCGGCGGCACGAGCGCTCACAGCGCCGAAGGCTACGCGGACGCGGCCCGAGAGCTGCTCGGACAACTCCCCGAACCAGACCACGTCGTGGTCGCCGTCGGGTCGGGAGGCACGATGGCCGGCCTCGTGAAGGTGCTGGGCGCAAAGCGGGTGTTGGGAGTCGATTGCGGGGCCGTCGATGACGCACGCGGGACCGTCGCCGACCTGCTCCGCGGCATGGGCTCAGCGGTCGCTCCGGAGGAACTCAGAATCGACGGGAACCAGATCGGACGTGGCTACGCACGTCTCGAGCCGGCGACGCGCGCGGCCATGACGGAGTTCGCCCAGGCCGAGGGGATACTGCTCGATCCGACCTATACCGGGAGAGCCGGCGCTGGACTGATCAGTGCCGTGCGGTCGGGAGAGATCCGCCCGGGAGAGCGCACCGTCTTCTTGCACACGGGCGGTCTCCCGGGGCTATTCGGCCACCCGGAGGCGTGAACGGCCGCCCGCTACAACGGGTCGCTCCCGGTCGCCCGGGGCGAGAAGTGCGGTCGTCCCCATGCGAACCACGCCACCGATCCCACGACGGGGAATACCAGCACGGCAGCGATCCACAGCCCGCGCGCGGCAGGCGCGATCGACAGGCGACCCGAGCTCAAGCTGGCCAACGCGGTTACCCAGCCGGCGATGCCGACCGCGACGGTCGCGACAATGACCAGTGTGTGCAACATGTTCATTTCGATTCTCCTCGTGCGATGAGCCAGATGAGCGAACCCGCGATGGGCAGTACGAACGCGGCGCCCGCCCACACGAGACGCGCCGGCGGCACGGTCCGCCGCCGGCGCGGGCGCATGGCGAGCAGGCCGGCGATGATCCGGTCTACGGGGTGGTCGAAATCGACCATGGCGTCGTCGCCGAGCGACATCTCGTGCCACATCTCGACGTCCGAGACCACGGTCGAATCCCGATCCACGGCTAGTTGACGGCGGCGAGCAGAACGGTCGGATCGCCCTGCATCCACAGGCAGTCCATCTCGAACCTGGTGACGCGGAGGCCGTCTGCGGTCGACCGGACGGAAAACGTCCACGTGTTCCCCATCAGGGCGTGCCGGGCGGCGGCCGGGTCTGGTCCTTCGCCGGGGAGGAAGTGCTGCGCGAGGGCATAGGCCTCGATGCGGTAGCCGTCGTCGTGCGAGCGGTAGGTCGCATTGCCGACGAGGTGCATCGTGTCGAGTGGTCCGACGGCGCCGATCATGTTGGCGATCACCGTGTCCTTACCGCTGAGGACGGGGAACTCGAGACCGATCTTCGTGGTCGCGGGCGTGAGGTCAACGACGACATCGTCGGCCAGCAAGCTGCGCAGCACGTCGGCATCGCCGGTGTCGAGAGCCCGCGCCCAAGCGAGCGGGACCCCGACGAGGGTGCGTTCGACTTCGGCGGAGAGATCGGAGGTAGTGGGAAGGGTAGTCATGGTGGTGTTCCTTTCGGGTTCGATCAGGACCGCGGCTGCGGCTCGTCGGTGCGGAGGCGGTTCTCGGGGTCGACCGCCGTCTTGATCTGCTGCAGCCGCGCCCAGTCCCCGGCCGAGAACGTGGTGTCGGGCCGGCCGTCGTCGGGCGCGAAATTGAGGTAGCGCGTGCCGGTGCTCCACTCGCCCATGGCGCCGACGAGCGCGCGTGCTTCGGCGATGCCGGCGGCGTTGTCGCCCGGCATTCCGATCGACACCGCCCACAGCACGTACGACGCGTTTTCGGCTGCGATCGAGCGGACGGTCGGGGAGACCCTGGTCAAGGCGCCGCCGAGGTGCCGCAGCTCGACAATGTGCAGGCCGGTCGTCGACCGCGGCCCGACCTCTTCGAGCAGTGCCCGCTGGACCTCGGGGGTCAACCCGGTCAGCATCGCGGTCTCTTCTGAGAACGGAGCCGGATCGACCGGGTCGTTGTGGATGTGCTCGAAACCCTCGCCGGAGAGCTCCTGCACCGTGTCGACGAGGACGGGAGCCGACTCGCGGAGCGGGGCCAGCAAGACGTCGAGATCTGCCGCGGAGCGGATGAGCGCAACGCGGAGATGGATGACGAACTTTCCGGCGAGGAGTTCGGGGATGCCCGGCAGGGGCGGCATCCGGAGGAATGCGACCGACAGCGTCAACTCTTCGGGCGCCGTCGCCGTGACCTGCGCGAACGCGGCGAGCACCCGCTCGGCGTCCGCGCCGTCGAAGAACAGGCCGCCGCCCAGGAACCGGTTGGCGGGCAAGAGCTCGATCTCCATCGAGGTGACGATTCCGATGCTGCTGCGGCCGCCGCGGAGGGCCCAGAACAGGTCGCTGTTCTCGGCCGCGGAGGCGCGCACGACGGCTCCGGCGGCGGTGACGGCCTCGAGCGCCACGACGTGGTCCGCTCCCCAGCCGTACTTGCGGCCGAGTACCGGGCTGAGCCCGCCGCCCAGGGTGAAGCCGACGACGCCGACGTGGCCGGAGGATCCGTGGATCGGCCTGAGCTCGTGGTCGGCTGCCAGCGGCACGACGTCGCTCCAGCGGGCCCCGGCGCCGACCGTGGCCCGGCGCGCCGCACCGTCCACGTGCACGTCGTTCATGCGGCTCGTGTTGATCAACAGGCCGTGCGCCGACGGGCGGACGCCGTGGTGGCCGGTCGCGACGACATCGACCGCGAGCCCGTTGACGTTCGCGAACCTCACCGCTTCGACGACGTCCTTCGTGCTCTCGGCCATCACGACGAGGTCGGGACGGCGATTGCTGGCGAGATTGTAGCCGGTGGATGCCTCGGGGTAGTCCATATCGTCGGGCCACAGCACGTCGCCGTCGAGCTTCGAAGCGAGGCCGGCAGCGGAGAGGTCGCGGAGTCGGGATTCGGATGTCATTGCTGGGTTTCCAATCGGATAGCAGCCGCCGGGGTGGCGGCGAATGGGGCGATCACGTCGGCGAGAGCGTCGAGCGCGGTTGAAGCGGCCGGCAGGACGCGGATCCTGTCGGCGGTGGAACGCGCCGCACGGAGCAGCGCGCCGTCGGCGAGCAGGTCGCGCAGCAGCGCCGGACCGACCTCGCCCGGTGTAGAGACGCGGACAGCCGCCCCGGTCGCCACCGCGCGGGCGGCATTGATCTCGTGGTCGGCGCCCAACGGCATGACCACGAGGGGGACGCCGGAGGTGAGCGCACCGAGGACGGTGCCCGCGCCGCCCACGGTGACGACGGCATCGACCCCCTCGAGCAGTTCGGCGAGCGGGCGAAACGGCACGTCCACGATGCGCACGGGCGAATCATCCGCTGTCCCTCGAGCGCTGATGCCGTTGACCGAAGTGATCAGGAGGGTCAGCGGCACTCCCACCGCCTCGATAGACGCCACCATTTCGTCGAGCAGTTCCTGCCCGGTGAACACCGTGCCCATCGTCACGAGGACCGTGGGGCTTGACGGGTCGTGCACCGGGGCGTCCTGGCTCGGGCGGTCGGCGGCGGCGGAGTGGGGCTCGGGCCGGATCGGGATTCGGCGCCCGGAACGCACCACGGAGGGGTCTTCGAGGAAGGCGGGGTAGCCGTCGATCCAGGCCGACACCGGGGGAAGCGTGATGCCGTGCGCGGCCGCGGCTCGGGTCGCAGCCTCCGACAGCGCGGCGCGCACGAGCGCCGGCCGCTCCGGGCCGAGTGTGTGTCGGACGAACGGCACCCCGAGCACGGCGGCGACGGCCGGACCCACGAAGTCGAGGCTCTCGCTCACCACGACGTCCGGTTCCCAGTCCCGCGCCGTCCTGACGGCGTCGCCGATAGACGCGTCGAGGCGTCGAGCTGCGAAGTAGTCGGCGATGACGGCCGGACGCGGGTCGCTCAGCGGGCTCGAGCCGGTGACCCGCGCCATGTGCGACATCGCTTCTCGCGTGGCCGGGCCGGCCTCGAGCACGTCTACGCCGAGGCCGACCTCGGCGCGCACGAAGGGTGCCGCGTCCGCGCCCGTGATGAGCGCGACCGCGTGGCCCGCCCCTACGGCGGCACGCATGAGCGGGATCATCGGGACGATATGCCCCGGCATGGGGTTGGCACTGAAAGCTATTCGCATGGCGGGTTCCTGTCGGTAGGAATGGTCATCGCGCCGCGTCGAAAACGAGAGAGCCGGCGAGCAGCACCCCGAAGGCGAGCGAAGACAGGGACGTCAGTTGTAGTGCCTTGATGAGCCGGAGCGGCTCCTCCTCGGTCAGCCCGATGCGGGCCGCAGTCAGCGCCAAGGCGAGCGCGGCGCCCGCGACGATGGCGAGCGGGACGTGCAGGATCGGCAGCAGGAGGGCGAGAAACGGCAGCTTCAAGAAGAGCGCGTAGAGCACGCGGGCCGCAACCGGGCCGATGCGGACGGCGAGCGTTCGTTTGCCGGCTTCCCGGTCGGCGGCCAGATCGCGGATGTTGTTGATCATCAGCGCGCCGCAGGCGAAGAAGCCGACGGCGACGGCGCCGGCCCAACCGTCGACCGTAATGCGGCCGATCTGCGCGAACTGTGTGCCGAGCACGGGGACGAGGCCGAAGAATACGAACACGGATACTTCGCCGAGCGCATGGTAGCCGTACGGACGCTTGCCGCCCGTGTAGTACCAGGCCGCGGCGATCGCTACGACGCCGACCGCGAGCAACCACCAATACTGGGTCATCAGCACGACGGCGAGCCCGGCGACAGCCGCGAGGCCGTAGAACGCCAGCCCGACCGAGAGCACCGAGCGCGGCGTGGCCCGTCCCGAGCCCGTCAACCGTGCCGGGCCGACCCGGAACGCGTCCGTGCCGCGGACGCCGTCGGAGTAGTCGTTCGTATAGTTCACGCCGATCTGTAGACACAGCGCCACGACCATGCAGAGAGAAGCGATGGCCGCGTGGTCGTCTCGGACCGCATACCCGGTCGCGCCGGCGGGATCCCCTGCCACGGCGACGCCCGTGCCGACGATCACCGACACCGCGCTCAGCGGCAGGGTGCGCAATCGTGCGCCGGCCACCCAGTCATGCAACGACGGGCGCGTAGGGGAGAAGGTGTCAGCGGGGGGGAGTCACAGGGCACCGGAATCGATACGCGCGGGGCGGCAGAACGTCAGCATGCTCACACGATGACTCAGGGACGACGAGGGGTAACCAGTGCGACTACGTAACCCGGCAGGGCGGCGGCCGTCGCCGTCATCCCTGCGGATGATTCGCGGTGCCTCGCGTTGCAAACGCCTCTGTCCCGGACATGTACTAGTGAATCCCGCGAAAGGGGAACTATGGATATCCGATCAGAGCACGCCTTCACTGCTCTCTATCGCCTGCACTACGACGACCTCCTCCGCTTCGTCCGTCGTCGTGCGGACGAAGCCGCCGTCGACGACATCGTCGCCGAGACCTTCCTCGCCGCCTGGCGCCGCCGCGGCGAACTGCCGCAAGAGGTGCGGCCGTGGTTGTTCACCACCGCGCGCCATCTCATGATGAACGCGAACCGGGGAGCGAACCGCCAAGAGGCGCTCGCCGTGAAGCTCGGGACTACAACCGAGACGGCCGTCGAGCTCACGCAGGACGACCGTATCGACCTGCGAACCGCCTGGCGCGCCCTGTCCGACCCCGACCAGGAAATCCTGGCGCTGGGCATCTGGGAAGACCTTCCCCAAGCGGAAGCGGCGGCCGTACTCGGCTGCACGCGGGCCGCCTATGCGATGCGCCTCACACGGGCCAAGCGCCACCTCGCCGAACTGCTGGGCGTTTCCAGCGACTCACTCCTTTCCGCCCACTCCTGAACGGACCCATCATGACCCAGCAGATTTTCGACCAGCTCCGCTCCCTCGACGCCGCCCCCGCAGCATCCATCACCGCGGCGGACGCCGAACGACGCGAGGCGCTTCTGGCACAGATCCTCGCTTCATCGGCCGCCTCGCCGAAGCGGCTTCGTGCGTCCTACAAATGGGCGGCCGCCGGTGTCGGCGCCATGCTCGTCGGGGCCGCCGCATTCGGCACGCTCATCGTCGCGCCCCACGTGTTTGGCGACAGAAGCCCCGCTACCATCTCCGCGTCAGGGCAGCTGACCGACGCGCAACTGGCGTCCTGGACCAGCGCGCCCACCGCCGTGACCCCCGGGTCTGCGATGGCGACCCAGGCCCAGGCGTGGTGCGAAACGAACCTCGGTACCGCAAACGGCACGGGCGGAACGCCCACCATCACCAACCTCGACGCCCGAGGGGCCGTGGCCTCGCTGATCTATCAGCGACAAGGGCTGGTCTACTACTGCCTCAGCGCCGGCGACGGCGCAGGTGTCTGGGAGGTCGTCGGCAAGACGCCGACCGAACCGCTCGCGCCCTCCCAGGTCGTGCTCGATTCGGCAGGCAGCCACGGAAGCGGCTCCGCCGCCCTCACCTACGCGGAGGGATTCGCGGGAGCAGACGTGACCGCGATCACGCTCAACGAGGCGGGTATGGAGCCCGTCGTCGCGACCGTCGACGGCGGCCGCTGGACGGCTTGGTGGCCGTCAGGGGACGGGTTGGGCCGCGGAGGACCGACGGGTGATATCACCGTGACCACCACGGACGGTTCGACACAATCGGTCGCGGTCTCCTCCCTCTACCGCAACGACTAAAGCCGGGACCACGGCTGGAAGGGCGCCCCGGCGGCGTCCTTCCAGCCGTCGGCACGGCAGAAACCGACCCTGACCGGACGCACTACGTAATTTCCACGTTGTCGACGTGATTCGAGCGGCCGAGGGTTGACCCGGGCCGGATTTGCTGGCCGAAGAGAGGCACATGATGAACCTGACCCATGGCACTTTTGTGATTGCGGGAGGCGGTGGAATGTTGCAAATCAAGCCCAGTCCCGGCTGTTCTGGACCGCGACCATCGCGGGAACGCTCTCCACGTTCACAGGGACCATCACCGAGGTGTGGCCGGCAATGAACGCAGTTCCTACTTCCAGTTCCCGGATCGTCATGCGAGAGCGCCCCGCCGGTCGTCTCGACCTGCGGCATTTCGAGCGTCGGGATGAACCGCTTCGCGAGCTGCACCCCGACGAACTCCTCGTCGAGAACGTCCTGCTGTCCGTGGCACCCGCCGCCCGCGCGGTTATGGACACCGACACGTATCGCCCTCGGCTCGTTGTGGGCGAGACCATCCCGAGCACGGTGATCGGTCGGGTTCTCCGGACCCCGAGCGGGGGCCCGGCAGTAGGGTCGCTCGTCGCGGCCTTCGGCGCGTGGGAGGAGTATTCGATCCTCGGCAGTGCGCAGGTGCGTCGGCTCACGATACCCGCGCCCCTCGAGCACTATCTGAGCGTCCTCGGGCAGAACGGTCTGACCGCATATTTCGGACTCACGCGGATCGGCCAGGTGGCTCCGGGTGAAACCGTCGTCGTATCCGGGGCTGCGGGCGGTGTCGGTCACCTCGCGGGGCAGATCGCGCGCCTCCTGGGCGCCCGAGTGGTGGCCATCACCGGTTCTGCAGAGAAGAACACGGTACTTACAACCCAGCTGGGGTATGACGCCGCGGTGAACCGTCGCTCGGCGACGTTCGTTCAAGACCTGAGCGAAACCGTGCCCGAAGGAATAGACGTCTATTTCGACAACGTCGCCGGCCCGGTGACCGAGGCGATCCTGCCGCTCATGAACCGACATGGCCGGATCGTGTGCTCGGGCGCGACCTCTGCCTACGACGGCGGAGCGCGGGAGGCCCCGGGGCCGGCGGGCCTCGCGTTGGCGGTCATAACCCGGAGCCTGCGTTTCGAAGGCTTTCTTGTGGCCGACTTCCGCGACGAGTGGTCCGCGGCCACAACCGTCTTGAGAGATTGGTCGAGCAGCGGCCGGCTGGTTCCGAAAGAGTCGGTGACCACCGGCCTCGATAGCGCCCCGGCGGCGTTGATCGACCTGTTGGACGGCCGGAACGTGGGGCAGGCGGGCGTTCGATTACGGCCCGACCCGCCTCACGCTTTCGAGTAGGGCCCGGGTTCGTGCGGAAGGCGCTCCGGACAAGGACTTACACCGCCGTCAGGCAGAATGCCACCGCGATCGCCGCCGCCCAGTCCCGAGTGCTCACCATCACACCCTGGATGCCTCCCAGAGCCAGTTGGGGCGGTCGTACTGGTGCGTGAAGCCCGACCGCACCAGATTGCGATACGAAACGTTCTTCACTTCCGAAGCCCCCGTTTCGGCCGTGAAGAGTCGGCATCCGGCGTCGGCGGCCGCGGCCGCCCGCGCGGCGATGAGGGCCGACTGCACGCCGCGGCCGCGGTGTGATGGCAGGGTTCCCCCGGTATTGAACGAGGCGACCTCGCCGAAGATGTGCACGGCACCGGCTCCCACCAGCACGTCGCCATCCCAGGCCCCGAAGACGCGCGCGACGGGGTCTGCGACCAGGCCGGCGAGCAGGGGTGTCAGGTCGGGATCGCTCATAAGAAACGCTTCGCGGATGATCCGGGACCACCCGGTGACGTCCCGGGCCGTGAGTTCTCGTATCTCGAGATCCGTCGATCCCGGAATGAATTCGTCGACCCGGCAGGCGAACTTGCTCCACGCCGACGAGTCGACGAGACCGTGTTTCGCACTGATCCGGTCCCAGTTCCCGGGCAGAGCAGCGGGTGCGATGGCGATGCGCCCCGATTGCCTTCCCGCCGCGCGGAAGAACTCCACGACCTCCGTCACCAGCGCGTCATCGACGGGGTGGTCGAAGCCGAAACCCATCGCTTTGGTCCAGGTCCCGGTGGGGTCCGACTTCATCGCCGCGGCCATGCCGTCGCCGACCCGCGCCGTGCGGATTCCCAATGCCGTCTTCGACTCTTCAGGAGCGCCCGCGAGGAACCGGCGAAAGTACTCCGCCTCGGCCTGTTCGATGAGATGTATGTCGTGAATATCCATGCGACCACGGTCCCGCGGGAGCAGTGATGGTCGCATCGTGGTTAATACTGAACCGCCGCAGGCGTTGAGGTCGGTACGTGGTTCCACGGGTGACCGGTGGATCGGCCCGGACGTACCGTCGGGCATGACCTCCCGAACATCCATCCCGTCCCAACTCGCCGAAGGCAGCCACGTCGCAGAGATCGACGGCAACCGCATCCACTACGAGGTTCGCGGCTCCGGGCCCGTGCTGATCGCTCCGACTCCCGGCTGGGGTCCGTCTCTCGGATACATGATGCCCCTTCCCGCTCTCGAGCGGCACTGCACCGTCGTCTACTTCGACACCCGCCACAGCGGTGAATCGACGGGCCCCGAGCGTGCCGATGCGTACACGCTCGGTCACTTCGTATCCGACATCGAGGGCCTCCGCCAGCACCTGGGCAGCCCCATGGTTTTTCTGGCCGGCCACTCAGCCGGGGGACACCAAGTGCTCGCCTACGGCATCGCCCACTCGGCGAATCTGCTCGGCATCATCTGTATCGACGGCATCGCCGCTCAAGACGAGCTGAGGGCGCGGGAGATGCTCAAGATGATGGAGTCGCGCCGGAGCCATCCGTTCTTCCAAGCTCGACCCGGGTTCGTCGATACGGCCGTGCAGATGATGACCGGCAGCGATACGACGGCTCGCACGACCGATGAATTGTTCGCCGCGCTCGGCCCCTTCTATTTCCACGACCCCGCTCTCGCGGCCGGGGTCTTCGCGGCGATGCAGATCGACGAAGCGGTGCAAGGGTATTCACGCGCCGCCGGGTTCCAACGGGACAACCTGCTCGACGGCCTGCATCGCATCGCCGTGCCCACCCTCATCATCGTCGGCGACGACGACTTCATCTGCGATCCGGTCTCTCAGGGGGCCCGCATCCACGAGCGCGTACGCGACTCGACCCTGGCGGTCATCCACGCCTGCGGGCACGTACCGTGGATCGAGCAGCCCTCGGAGTTCGACCGCGTCTGTGACGAGTGGCTCGCCGTCATGGCGCCCCGATGAGCGGGACAGCACGGATGCCCGATCAGGCGGATGCTTCGAGCGTCAGATCGTGGAGGCTCAGGGCAAGCTGCGTGCGCGTGCGTACCCCGATCTTGCGATAACCCGAAGCCAGATGCGTCTCGACAGTTCGGATGCTCAGAAACAGCTCGGCGGCGATCTCCCGGTTCGTCTGACCCGAGGCCGCAGCGCGCGCCACCCGTAGTTCCGCCGGAGTGAGTGTGGCCCGACCGTCGTCGGACTCGAGCCGGGCACGGGCCGACTCAGCCCTCCCGATGAGCCGCGGGTCGCCGATCCGTGCCGCGGACTCCGTCACGGTGGAGAGCAGGTGACGACCGCGGGCGACCTGTCCCATGCTCCGCAGCAGTTCGATCTGCTCTAGCTGCGCACGGACGAGTTCCGGCTGGAAGCCGCCTCGTCGCAGCGCCGCGAGGCCGTCTGAGGAGAGCCGGAGCGCGCGTTCGTCATCGCCCAGCCGGGCCGCCAAGAGCGCCTGCAGCCTCAGCGCCTGACCGCGCGCGTGGGCGCGCATCGGACGCTGACCGAGAACCGCGAGATCCGCCGTGATCGCGGTGGCCCGGTCGACGTCGCCGATGTGGACGAGTGCGCGGACGAGCTCCACGTCGATCCAAAGCCGCTTGCCGGGCTCGTCGATGTGGCGTGACCTCGCCGCGGAGTAGGCAACCTCCAGATCCTCGAGCGCATCGTCCCAGCGCTCCGAATAGGCGTTGTCGAGACCCGCCACCCCCGCGCGGAGCAGCGACCCGTGGTTCTCGGCCGCCGGACTCATCCGGCCGAGGAGCAGCTCGTCCAGCAATTCCCGATCGTTTCGCGCCAGCGCTATCAGCGCCCGCGCCCGATACACGCTGGGCGGCAGGAGCTGCAACGCGCGGGCTTCCTCCTCCGTCTGCAGCAGAAGCGGCTGCGCCGCGTCGAGCCGACCGGCGATCGTTTCGACGATGGTTGCGTGGGCCAGGCCTTGTACGGTCGCGTACGACTCACCGGCAGCCTTGGCGGCGCGGATGAAGGTGGTGAGGTTGGCGCGGGACCGCACGAGGTCGTCGGCCTGATGCGGCCAGAGCGCCTCCATGGCGTCGGCCGTGTCCTCCAAAGCCGGTGCGCCTGCGACACGTTCGACGGCACGGACACCTGCGACGAGAGCGTCGTCGACGCCTTCGCCCCGCTCCAGTCGGAAATACGCCGCCCACTGTAGGGCGGCGCTCACCGTCCGAGGCGTCTCCGTACCTGGCAAGACGTCGACCAGTTCCAGCAGTCGTCGTACCGCGTCATCGTCCTGTCCGTGCGAGGAGATGACCCGCCACGTCTCGATGATGTTCCAGTGCGGGGTGGCGATCGGTGCGGCACGCTGCAGGGATTCCAGTCGGCGCACGACCGCGGTCTGACCACCGGTCTTGTCCAGCGCGAGCACCAGCACCGAGAGGGAGCGATCGAATACCGGCACCGAGAGGACCACCAGGTCCAGCTCGGCCACGATCTCGAGGGCAAGGGCGGCATCTCCGATAGCGAATGCGAGTTCGGCCGCGTCGGCAACCCGACTCGGGCGGTGCGTGGAGTCCTGCCCGGTGCGGACGAGTGCCTTCCGGGCGAGACGAAAGGCCGTCTCCGTCGCCCCGGAGCAGCGCGCACGGGCCGTCGCGGTGGACAGTTCGAGCGCGAGCCCCTCGTGTACTCCCGGCTGCGCGCCGGCATTGCGGTGTTCCAGCTGGCGGAAAGCCGACAACGGTAGTACCGAGACGGCGGCGTTCAAGGCGCGCTCTTCGTCCGGAGTGAGCGCGTTGAGTGCCGCGGCAGCGAGAAGCGGATGTGCGGCCGAGACCACGCCGTCCTCAAAGCGGAAGACCCGACGCTCGACTCCGACGGCGACGGCCGTCACCGCATTGGTGCGAAGCGCCTCCAGGTCGTCCACCCCGATTGATCCGAGTACTGCGACGAGCGCCAAGGCGTCGCGGACCGAGGTCGGGAGAGCGGCTACCCGGTCCCGCATCGCCTCGACCACCGAAATGGACGGCGACCGACGAGGATCGCCATTCGCTCGCGCGGAAGCGAGCTCCATGGCCCAGAGCGGATTCCCACCGCTCACCTCAGTCACGTCCGCCATGGTCGACGGCGACAGTTTTCCGAATCCTGCGTCGGCGACGACGCGCCGCACCGAGGCTGCACGCAGCTCGACGACCGCCGCGACGTCTGTCGACGCGAAAAGCGGCCGCACCGCAAGGTCCTCGGGGCTGCCGTCCGCGCTTCGGGCCGCAACGATAGAGAGTGCCGACCCGATCTCTGGACGGAGCAGCGCACGCTCGACGAGCCGACGCGTCTCCGGGTCGAGCCACTGCCATTCATCGACGACGATCGCGGCGCCACCCCGCGAGATATCGGACAGGATCTGCGTCACGCCTGCCTGCAGCGTCGCAGGATCAGAATGCACGCTCGGTCCCCGGCCGAGCACGGCGAGCACCGGGTCTCGCTGTTCGGAGGGGAGCTGCTGGAATGCCTCGTCCGGGATTCTCGCGAGGAGGTCGCGGAGCCCGGCGAACGGTTCATGGTCACCGGCGGTCGTCCGCGTGAACAGCACCTGCCGCGCGCCATCGAGCGATCGGAGAACGGCGTCGATGAGATAGGACTTGCCCATGCCGGGCTCGCCGACGAGCATGAGGCGCCCGCCCGGGGTCTTTCCTGCCGTGACGGCACGAGCCAATAGTTCTCGTCGTTCGGGGGCGACGCCCATGGGATTCTGCCCGCTGTCGTACATAGCCAGTCTTTCTCGAGTCCCCGCGGGGATGGTTTTCGTTCGTCAGGCGCGCCACGCGAGTCGGCAGTGTCACGCGCGCGGGCCGTGAGTTCACGATAGATCGCTCCGCCGGAACGTGCGTGTCCCTGCCATGGCCCCGTTTCTGTGGGGAAAGGGTGCTGCTTCGCCGATTGCGGCCCGCTATGCGGGCTTGGGAGTCCGTTTCGGCGCGGTGGGTGACCGTGAGAGGGCCAGCCATGCCGCGGACTCTTCGGCATAACGTCAGTTCGTGAGGAATATTGCGGTGGCGCCGGCGCTGTCATGGAACGACTTCATCGATGCGGTCGCGTCGCCCATGGTCGTGTTCGATCGTTACCTCGATGTCGTGGCCTCGAATACCCTCGCTCAAGCCGTTTCGGCGGCCTTCCGGGTGGGGTCGAACCTCGGCAGGTTCACGTTCCTCAATCCGATGGTCGAAGAGACGGCGGCGGAGTGGAGCAGCGAAGCGCGTCGGGTGGCTGCCGCGTTGCGCGATTCCCTACGGCGGCACGAGGCGGATGCGCGGTTCCGCGAACTGGTCGGCGAGCTCATGGCGCAGAGCGAGCCGTTCGCGCAGCTCTGGGCCGCGCCAGCCGCGACTCCGGACACCCGCGGCGCTGTCGTCTTCAAGAATCCGCTAGTCGGCGAGATTCATCTCGCCTATGAGCACCTGCATCGGCCCGGAAGCGACGGGCCCACGATCATGCTGTGGGCGCCGGTCGACGCGGCGTCGTCGGAACGGCTTCAGCAGTTGGCATCGATTCTGGACGCGAACCCGCCGACGCCCCACTAGCGCCACCTGCAGTCAATGCGCGAGCCTGCAGCGTTCGAGCGGCCAGATAGGCGACGGCCGTTTCAGCTGGGGATCCCGGATCGGCCCAGTACGTCACCAGGATGTGTGTGCTTCCCGGAATGGCGAAATTCTGCCAATTGAAATCCACCCAGCCGATGGGCTCGATGTGGTGCCGTGACACGCCGCTCGTCAGCGAAGCGGTGTCGTGCCTGGCCCAGATTCTCGGGAAGTCCGGATCGCTCGTGGACAGCGCGCCGACGATTTCCTGCAGACGGGGGTCGTTCAGATCTGCGTGCATTCTCAAGGCGGCGACCGCCTTGTTGGCCGTCTGTTCCCAGTCGGCGGCGTTGGCCCGCGCCTCCGATGAAAAGATCTGGAACACGAGGTTCGCCCCCGGTTCCATATATCCGGGACCGAGGGCGCTGGCGAGGGCGTTCGAGACGAGAACGTCCTGGGTGCGGTTGATCACAAAAGCAGGGGTGTGCGCCCATTGCGCCAGAAGGGCCTGAACGGACGCGTCCACGGCGAAAGAATCGGCAAAAGGCTCCCGGCCCTCGGCGCCGCCCTGCGCCAGTTTCCGAAGGTAGGCGGCAGATTCGCCGTCCAACCTCAGCGCTCGCGCTAACGCGGCTATGACCTGATCGGATGGCTGGTGGTCGCGGCCCTGCTCGAGGCGGAGGTAGTACTCCGGGCTGATTCCGGCGAGGCGGGCGACCTCCTCGCGGCGGAGCCCCGCGACCCGTCGATCGGGCTCCCGCGGTAGTCCCACCTCTTCGGGCTGGACGAGCGCTCGGCGGGCTCGGAGGTAGGGGCCCAGTGGACTCCGTCTGCCTTGCATCGCCGCTCCTTGTCGTAAAGACCGCGATGTCCTGTTTCTACCGTGCACACGAGCATCCGCTTTGCCGCCTGATGCTCGGGAAAGCATATATCGGCCGAGCGTAGGCTGGGGAGCATGCCCGACGTCTCAGACCTGTTCGACCCGAGCGTGTGGAAGCCGGTCGCCGGCTTCGAAGCGCTGACGGATGTCACGTACCACCACGACAACGCCGGCCGCGTCGCGCGCATCGCGTTCAACCGGCCGGAGGTACGCAACGCCTTCCGGCCGCACACGGTCGACGAGCTCTACCGGGCGCTCGACGACGCGCGCCAGAACTCGGCGATCGGGGTCGTGCTGCTCACCGGAAACGGCCCGAGCGCCAAAGACGGCGGCTGGGCGTTCTGCTCGGGCGGCGACCAGCGCATCCGCGGGCGCGACGGGTATCTGTACGAGGTAAACGAGGGCGAGGTCGCGCCGAGCGCCGCCACGACCGGGCGCCTGCACATCCTCGAGGTGCAGCGCCTCATCCGCTTCATGCCCAAGGTCGTCATCGCGGTCATCCCCGGCTGGGCGGCCGGCGGCGGACACTCGCTGCACGTCGTCTGCGACCTGTCGATCGCCAGCGCCGAGCACGGCAAGTTCAAGCAGACCGACGCCGACGTCGGCTCGTTCGACGGGGGCTACGGCAGCGCCTACTTCGCCCGCCAGGTCGGCCAGAAGTTCGCGCGCGAGATCTTCTTCCTCGCCGAGGAGTACGACGCCCAACGTGCCCTCGAGATCGGCGCGATCAACGCGGTCGTGCCGCACGCCGAGCTCGAGACCGAGGCCTACCGCTGGGCCAACACGATCCTCGGCAAGAGCCCCACGGCCATCCGCATGCTGAAGTTCGCGTTCAACGCGGTCGACGACGGCATGGTCGGCCAGCAGGTCTTCGCCGGCGAGGCCACCCGTCTCGCCTACGGCACCGACGAGGCGGTCGAGGGCCGCGACGCGTTCCTCGAGAAGCGCGCGCCCGACTGGTCGCCGTACCCCTGGCAGTACTGATGACGAGGGCGCTCGTCGCGACCGCGGCTCACGACATGTTCGTGGCCCTGCGCGGGGCGCTCTCCGGCGAGGGTCCGGCCGTGTTCGCGGGCGAGCCCACCGGCGCCCTGCCGGCCACCGTGCCGCAGCGCGTGGCACTCGTCATCGAGTCGAGCGGCTCGACGGGAACACCGAAGCGGGTGGCACTGTCGAGCGACGCGCTCTTGGCGAGCGCCGCGGCATCCGACACCGCTCTCGGCGGCCCGGGACAGTGGCTGCTCGCTCTGCCGACCACCTACATCGCCGGCATCAACGTGCTCGTTCGCTCGCTCACCGCGGAGACCCTGCCGGTCGTCGTCGCGTCCGGGCATTTCGACGCCGACTCGTTCATCGCCGCGGCCGGCGCCATGGACCACGCCCAGCGCTACACGTCGCTCGTGCCCGCACAGCTGGCGCGGCTTATCGACGAGGACGCTGCCCTCGCCGCCCTGCGCCGGTTCGACCGCATCCTCGTCGGCGGTCAGGCGACGCCCGTGTCGCTCATCGCGCGCGCCCTCGAGCTCGGCCTCAACGTCACCCGAACCTACGGCTCGAGCGAGACGAGCGGCGGCTGCGTGTACGACGGGGTTCCGATCGGGTCGACCGAGGCACGCATCGTCGACGGGCAGATCGAGCTCGCCGGTCCCGTGCTGGCCGAGGGCTACCTCGAGGATCCGCAGAGAACGGATGCCGCGTTCCGCACCGAGCACGCGCGCCGCTGGTACCGCACGGGCGACGCGGGCGAGATCGTCGACGGGGTTCTGCACGTGATCGGGCGCCTCGACGATGTCATCATCTCGGGTGGCCTGAAGGTGTCGCTCGGCGCCCTCGAGCGGTTCGTGCGCGAGATCGACGGGTTGGGCGACGCGGTCATCGTGTCGGAGCCCGACGAGCAGTGGGGCGAGGTGCCGGTGCTCGTGACGACGACGGACTACCCGCTCGACCGGCTCAAGCCGGCCGTCGTCGCCCGGTTGGGACGCGCCGCCGTTCCCGGCCGCATCGTGGTGCTCGAATCGCTGCCGATGCTGCCGTCCGGCAAGCCCGATCGCCTCGCCGTCCGCGCAGGGATCGCTCGTTAGACTTTCGCTGTGCCAGACGCGAAGAAGAGATCAACGACCACGCCCGCGAAGAACGCCGGCAGGAGCGGTCGGCCGGGTGGGCGCCCGCCCGGGGCCGTGAAGGTGAAGAAGGCCGGCGCGGCGGAGTGGATCGGCGGAGCGCGGCTTCGCACCCTGCCGCTGGCCGTCGCCCCCGTCCTGCTCGGAACGGCCACCGCGTACCAGTTCGACAACGACGAGGGCTGGCACTGGGTTCGCGCGCTGCTCTGCCTCGCCGTGGCCTTGGCTCTGCAGATCGCGGTGAACTACGCGAACGACTATTCCGACGGCATCCGCGGCACCGACAAAAACCGCGTCGGCCCGTCGCGCCTCACCGGCTCGGGCGCAGCGAGCCCCCGCGCCGTGCTCACCGTCGCCCTCGCCTTCTTCGCCGTCGCGGCGATCGCCGGCGTCACCCTCGTCGTGCTCACCCAGCTCTGGTGGCTCCTCGCGGTCGGCGCGGCGTGCATCGTCGCGGCCTGGTTCTACACGGGCGGCAAGCGGCCCTACGGCTACAACGCGCTCGGAGAGGTCTTCGTCTTCGTGTTCTTCGGCCTCGTCGCCACCGCCGGCACGATGTACGTGCAGGTCGGCACCGTCTCGGTCGAGAACTGGCTCGCCGCCGTGGCGATCGGACTCATCTCCGTCGCGGTGCTCGTGATCAACAACACCCGGGATATCGCCCAAGACAAGCTGGCCGGAAAGAAGACGCTCAGCGTCATCATCGGCGACCGGGCCTCGCGCATCCTGTTCAGCGTTCTCGTGCTGGTGCCCTACGCGATCCTCGCGGTCTTCGTGCTGGAGTTCGCCAACGCGGCCTACGTCTACGCGACGCTGCTGATCGCGATCCCCGCGGTCATCATCGCGCTCACGGCCAAGACCGCGGCCGAGCTCATCCTGGTGCTCAAGCTCACGAGCTTCACCGGGCTGCTCTACGCCCTACTTCTTTCCTGGGCCATCGCCTTCTAGGTCACTGCCTTTGAGGTAGGTCTGGTTCTGGAGCAGGTCCTCGGCGTCTTCGTCGTCGGTGTCCGGGCGGATCTTGCCGGAACGGCGGTCTTGCACGTCGCGGGCGACCTGCTCGCGCAGCCGGCCGAGGAAGATGTAGGAGGCGGCGAAGCCGAAGACCGCGGCGATGATCGCGGCGATCCAACCCGGGGTCTGTGCCAACAAGAGCACGGTGAGTACCGCCGCGAAAATCGCGAGGCGGATCACGCTATATAACAACCATGGCTTCACCTGACAAGTGTAGGCAGCGCGAAGCCTAAGATTGACTGCATGGCTCGATTCCTCGTCATCCTCCCGTTCGTGGTGGTGGCCCTAGACGTCTTCGCCGTTGTCGACGTCATCCTCACCGAAACCCGTCGTGTGCGCGCCCTGAACAAAGTCGTCTGGGTCGTCATCATCGTGCTGCTGCCCGTCATCGGCGCCCTGCTCTGGTTCTTCCTCGGCAAAGAGCGCCAAGACCGCGGCGGCGAACCCCGCCAGGTCGCCCCCGACGACGACCCCAACTTTCTGAGAAACCTCCGTCGCGACGAGGAACAAGACGAGCGCATCCGCCGTCTCGAGCAGGAACTCGCCGAACTCGACGATGACCCACCCAAGGAGTAGCTCGCCGGCATCCCAGTTCGCGGTCGCGCTCCTCGACGAGTTCGTGCGCCTCGGGGTGCGCGACGTCGTATTGAGTCCCGGTTCCCGGTCGCAGGCACTAGCCCTCGCGGCCGCGGAACTCGAAGAGGCCGGGCGCATCCGTCTGCGCGTGCGCATCGACGAACGCGGCGCGGCGTTCCTCGCCCTCGGTCTCGCCGTCGAGACCGCGACGCCCGTGCTCGTCATCACGACCTCCGGCACCGCCGTCGCCAATCTGCACCCCGCCGTACTCGAGGCGCACCACTCGGGCGTCCCCCTCATCGTCGTGTCGGCCGACCGGCCGCCCGAGCTGCGCGGAATCGGCGCCAATCAGGCGACGACCCAGCCCGGCATCTTCGGACCGGCCCTGCGCGCGTCGTTCGACATCACCGCGCCGACCGGCGAAACGGGCGAGATCGAGGCCGCCCGTTCGGCGGCCGCGGCCGCGGTCGCCGCGGCTGGCACGTCGCCGATCACGACCGGGCCGGTGCACCTGAACATCGCGTTCGTCGAGCCGCTCTCGGCCATCGTGCCTCTGCCCGAGGAGCGCGAGCCCGTCGTCTACGCCCCGCCGCGGCTCGCCGGCGACCCGATGCCGGTGTTCCAGGCGCCCGGCACCGTCGTGGTCGCCGGCCACGGAGCCGGCGCGATCGCCGAGGCCACCGCCCGGGCGCTCGGCGCACCGCTGCTCGCCGAGGTGTCGAGCGGAGCCCACTTCGGCCCGAACCTCGTGGTCGCCTACCGCGAACTGCTCTCCGCCATCGAATTCGGCGAGCGTGTCGAGCGGGTCATCGTCTTCGGCCACCCGACGCTCAGCCGCGAGATCCCCGCGCTGATTCAGAGGCCGGATGTCGCGACCACCGTCGTGCGCTCGGCCGCCGTCGACGACTACAACCCGGGCCACGCCGTGGCGACGTTCGCCGACGCGATCCGTGTCGTCGGCGAGCCCGACAACTCGAGTGCCGGTCGCGCCTGGCTCGGCCGCTGGGTCACCACGAGCCGAGCGCTGCTCGAGCAGCAGGACTCGCCCGACGTCGACCTCGCCATCTCGGCCGCGCCCAAAGACCAGGCCGCGTTCTCGCGGCAGGTGCTCGCCGGGCTGCGCGCACCTGTCACCCGCCGCGCGCTCGCCGAAGCCGTCTGGCGCGTGACCTGGCCGCACGACCGGCTCGTGCTCGGCGCCTCGCGGCTGATCCGCGAGGCCGACCGGTTCGCGCCCGGCAAGAAGATCACCGTCCACGCCAACCGCGGTCTCGCCGGCATCGACGGCACGATCGCCACGGCCACCGGAATCGCGCTCGCCAGCCAGTCGCTCGAGGGTCCCACGGCCGGAGGGGTCACGCGCGTGCTGCTCGGCGACCTCACCCTGCTGCACGACGCCGGGTCGTTGCTCTTCGGTGTGGGCGAACCCCGACCGCGGCTGCAGGTGATCGTCGGCAACGACGGCGGGGGAACCATCTTCGACCTGCTCGAGGTCGCCGCCACAGCTCCACGCGGGCCGCTCGACCGGGTGATGTTCACGCCGCAGAGTGTGTCCGTCGAGCGGTTGGCCGCCGCGTACGGGTGGGAGTACCGCCACGTCGCGAACCGGGGCGAACTCGATTCCTCGCTCACGGCATCCGATACCCCCACCCTCATCGAGGTCCCGCTCGCCCGCTGACCCGTGTCGCGAACGCACCTGCGCTGTACCAAATGCAGGAGAAACCCGACCGAGTCACACGTTGGCGCGCGTCCCGGGGCCTCGCACGCGAAATCTCCTGCATTTGGTACGGGCGGAGCTAACGTTGCGGCATGAGTGAACTGCTGCGGGTGACACCCGGATTCGTGCTGGCCGACGTCGACGCCGACGGGGTGCCGGGCTTCGACGGCGGCAAGAAGGAGGGCGAGCAGGCTCTCGCCGACGGCGCGGCCGAGCTCGCCGACCTGCAGGAGCGCCTCTACGCGCAGAGCCTGTTCGGCGGCGGCAAGCGACTGCTGCTCGTGCTGCAGGCCATGGACACCGCGGGCAAGGGCGGCATCGTCGGGCACGTCGTCGGCCAGGTGAACCCGCAGGGCGTCAAGGCGTTCGCGTTCAAGGCGCCGACTGACGAGGAGAAGTCCCACGACTTCCTCTGGCGCGTGCGCAAGCAGCTGCCGCCGGCCGGGTTTCTCGGCGTGTTCGACCGCTCGCACTACGAGGACGTGCTCATCCACCGGGTGCGCGGCTTCTCCACGCCCGACGAGATCGAGAAGCGGTACGGCCTCATCAACGACTTCGAGGCGCAACTGGTGGCCGAGCAGACCACGATCGTGAAGGTGATGCTGCACATCTCACCCGACGAGCAGAAGAAGCGGTTGACCGCCCGGCTCGAGACCCCCGAGAAGAACTGGAAGTACAACCCGGGCGACGTCGACGAGCGCAAGCTGTGGCCGGCGTACCAGGACGCCTACCAGCGGGTCTTCGACGAGACGTCGACCCCGGATGCACCGTGGTTCGTGGTTCCCGCGAACCGCAAGTGGTACGCCCGCTTAGCGGTGCAGCGGCTGCTGCTCGACGCGCTGCGGGGCATGGGCCTCGAGTGGCCGGCGGCGGACTACGACGTCGAGGCGGAGAAGGAACGGCTCGCGAAAACCTGAGCCCGGCGCGGGTCGCGGGCCGGGCGCGTGCGTATGCTGAACCCGTGACGGGCAGCGGGGTGTCGAGACCGGGGGCGACCGACGCCGGAGACAGCACCGTACGACTGAGGGATGTCGCCCGACTCGACCGCGAGCACGGTACGCCGCTCGGGCAGCGCTGGTGGGTCACTTCGGTCGTCGTCGTCGTGTATATCGCGACGATGGTCGCCGTCATCGTCCTCCTCATCCCCGTCGCCGGGCTCGACGACGAGGTGGAAAGACGTGTATTCGGCGGGTTCTCCGTCGTCACGGCCGCCTACACCGGGCTACTGGCGTGGCTGATCTGGCGGAATGTGGCTCGCCGGGTGCGAATCGACAGACTCGCCGTGACGAACGGACTGGTCTATTCGCCGAGAGAACCGCTCGGCGGGTTCGCCGGTACGGCGACCGATCGGCCCGGCAACCAGATGGCGACCGACGTCGTCTCGTCGCCCTCGGGGGTGGTGGACGAGGGCGGGGATTTCACGGCGGCCACGTTCAGGCGCGGCTCGGGGCTTCACCCGCGTCGAGCGGCGTTCGTGCAGATGCGCCTCGACCGGGCCACGCCGCATATCGTGCTGCTCAACCGCCGGTCGCGGGTGTTGGGCGCATCCGGCTCCCGGTTCGTGTCGGGCCAGCGGCTCCGCTTGGAAGGCGACTTCGACCGCACGTTCACACTGTTGTGCCCGGCCGGATACGAGCGTGATGCGCTGTACATCTTCACGCCGGATGTGATGGCCGTCATGCTCGACGTCGCTCCCGACTGCGAGATCGAACTCGTCGACGGATGGCTCGTCGCCTACGTCGGCCGCCCGTGGCGGCTCTGGCGCTCGCGGGACTTCGCGGCCATGCTCTCGCTCGTGCACGCGCTCGGCCCCAAGGCCCGCAGCCAGACGCGCCGCTACCGCGACGACCGGGCGCCGATCGGAATCATCGGGGGTGTAGGCCGGCGTCTCCGCATGCGGCCCTCGGCGGGGGCCTTGATCTCGCTCGTCGCACCCGTGGCGCTTGGCGTCGTGGGCGTCGTCTCGCTGTTCAGCCCGTAAGCGTCGCGGCGTCGCACCGCCCGCGAGGTGCTAGCCGAACGCCTCGACGATCGGCCGGAATTTCATCTTCGTCTCGGCCAGCTCGCGGGCCGGGTCGGAGCCGTCGACGATGCCGCCGCCCGCGTAGGCGGTGACGCGTCCGGTGTGCGACACGTGCGCCGAGCGCAGCGCCACGGCCCACTCGCCGTCACCGTTCGCGCCGACCCAGCCGACCGGTCCGGCGTAGCGGCCGCGGTCGAAGGGCTCGAGCTCGTGGATCAGGTCGAGCGCCGCCTGGGTCGGCGCGCCGGCGACAGCAGCCGTGGGGTGCAGCGCGGCGATGAGGTCGAGCGAGGTCGAGCCGTCGCTCAGCGTTCCGGCGACGTCGCTCGCGAGGTGCCACAGGTTGGGCAGCTTGAGCGTGAACGGCTGGTCGCTCGCGGTGAGGGTGGAGCTGTGCGGAGCGAGGGCGGTGAGCACGCTGGTCAGCGCGTACTGGTGCTCGTCGAGGTCTTTGGTGGAGGTCGCGAGCGAGACCGCTGCGTCGTGGTCGGCCTGGGCGTCGGCGCCGCGGCTGATCGTTCCGGCGAGCACGCGGGCGCTCACGCTGCCGGCGTCGACGCGCACCAGGGTCTCGGGCGAGCTGCCGATGAAGCCGTTCACCGCGTAGGTGAAGCAGTCGGGGTAGCCGAGCGCGAGCGACGCCAGCACGAGGCGCAGGTCGGCCCCTTCGGGCAGGTGGCCGATGAGGTCGCGGGCGAGCACCACCTTGCGCACGTCGCCGGCATGGATGCGCTCGAGCGCCGTGTCTACGGCGGCGATGAACGCGTCGCCCTTCATGGCGCCGGGCAGCAGCGAGATGCGGTACTCCGCGCCGAACGCGTGCGGGCGGGGGAGGGGCGCATCCGAATTCACGCGGGTGATCCACGATGTCGCGCCCTTGCGGCCGACGATGACCGAGGGGACGATGAGCACGCTGGTCGCGGCCGAATGCTCGGAGAACGCGAAGCTGCCGAGGGCCACCAGACCCGTGCCGGGGATGCCCAGCGGGTCGACGATCGACGCGTCGGCGAGCACCTCGCGCCAGGCCGCCGCGGCGTCGGCCATGCGGTTCGGGCCGGTGAACTCGAGGCGCATCGCCTCGCCGATACCGGCGATGCCCTGGCCGCGACGGATGAACAGCAGCGGATCGCGGGAGTCGAGCAGCGGAATCAGGGGACCGATATCGTCGATCTGGATCGTTTCGACGGCCAGATGGGCGATGGATCCGGCAGGCATGCTCACCTCAACAGCGTACCCCCGCCCTCCACTCAGACAGCGAATCGCGTATCTCAGTAGACTTGGCGGGTGACTAAAGCCGACATGCAGAAGCAGCCCGACGAGGTAGCGAACATGTTCGACGGTGTCGCGAAGCACTACGACCGGACCAACAACGTTCTCTCGGCGGGCAATGCCCCGATTTGGCGCTTCGCAACTGTGCGAGCAATAAACCCGCAACCCGGGGAGCGCATCCTCGACATCGCCGCGGGAACCGGCACGAGTTCGGTGGCCCTCACCAAGACCGGCGCCACCGTAGTGGCCTTCGACTTCTCGCCCGGCATGATCGCCGAGGGCCGACGCCGCCACCCCGACCTCGAGTTCGTCGAGGGAAACGCCGAGCACCTGCCGTTCGGTGACAACGAGTTCGACGCCGTCACGATCAGCTTCGGCCTGCGCAACATCAACGATCCGAAGGCCGCGCTCGCCGAGATGTACCGCGTGCTCAAGCCCGGCGGACGCCTCGTGATCTGCGAGTTCTCGAAGCCGCCCCTCGCCCTGTTGCGTGTCGGGTACAACGCCTACCTCAAGTACGTCATGCCCGTCGTCGCCGGAGCCACCAGCTCGAACACGGCCGCCTACGACTACCTCGAGGAGTCGATCCGCGCCTGGCCCGATCAGGGCGAGCTCAGCCGCTGGATCCGCGGCGTCGGTTTCACCCGTGTCGCCTGGCGCAACCTCACCGCGGGCGTCGTCGCCCTGCACCGCGGTCGCAAACCCGAAGACGCCACGGTGCTCGCGTCGGTCGCCAAGCGCAAGAAGAGCGCGACCACCCGGTCGATCCCCGTCCAGCCCCAGTAACTTCGCCGAGACCGCACAACGGTTTCCCAGCAGAAAAACGGTCACAGAGTGAACGCCAGCGTTCCCCTTGCTCGCCGCAGGAACACCCTGAGCTCATCGCTCGGCCTGGGCGACAAGCTTTTCGCCTCGAGCGACGAGCGCAGGTTCGTGAAAGAGATCGAGGGTGGGCTCGACACCGTCGAGGACGGCCTCCTGGTCGAGATGTCGTTCGCGGACGATATGGCGGATGTCACGAGCCGCTACCTGCTCGAAGCGGGCGGCAAGCGCGTGCGCCCGTTGCTCACCCTGCTCTCGGCCCAGCTCGGCGACGGCAACAGCGAGCAGGTCTTCGCCGCGGCGAAGGCCATCGAGATCACCCACCTCGCCTCGCTCTACCACGACGACGTGATGGACGAATCGACCATGCGCCGCGGCGTCCCCACGGCGCAGGCCGTGTGGGGCAACTCGGTGGCCATCCTCACCGGCGACCTGCTGTTCGCCCGGGCGAGCAAGCTGGTGGCCAATCTCGGGGAACGCGTCATCCGGCTCCAGGCCGACACCTTCGAACGGCTGTGCCTCGGCCAGCTGCACGAGACCATCGGGCCGCGTGACGGCGAAGACGAGATCGCCCACTACATCCAGGTGCTCGCCGACAAGACCGGTTCGCTCATCGCGGCGGCCGCGGCGGTCGGCGTGATCACCGCGGGTGCGCCCGAGCGGTTCAACGCGCCCGTCGTCGAGTTCGGCGAGAAGATCGGCGTTGCGTTCCAGCTGATCGACGACATCATCGACCTCGCCGAGTCGGGCGAGGAGACCGGCAAGGTGCCGGGAACCGACCTGCGCGCCGGGGTCTCCACGCTCCCGCTGCTGTACCTGCGCCAGCTCGCGCTCACCGACGCCGATGCGGCCGCACTGCTCGCCCGCATCGAACGCGCCGTGGAAGCCATCGGACACGGGCTGTCGACGCCCGAGCTCGACGCCGACCTCGACGACGCGATCGACGAGCTGCGCGACCACGAGGTGACCGCGCGCACCCGCGCCGAGGCGCAGCGCTGGGCGAGCGAGGCCGTCGAAGCGCTGACCCCGCTGCCCGACGGTCCGGTCAAAAAATCGCTCACCCGCTTCGCCGACACGGTGGTCGAGCGGTCCAACTGAATCATTTCCCGGGGGTCGAGCCTGTCGAGATCCCACCAGCCCAATACGAACGGAACACATCCAACATGACCAAATTGCGATTGGCCATCGTCGGAGCCGGCCCCGCCGGTATCTACGCCGCTGACATTCTGCTGAAGGCGGAGAAGCAGTTCGACGTCTCGATCGACCTGTTCGAGCAGCTCCCCGCGCCCTACGGGCTCGTGCGCTACGGCGTCGCCCCCGACCACCCGCGCATCAAGGGCATCGTCAACGCCCTGCGCGACGTGCTCGACTCGGGCCAGATCCGCCTCTTCGGCAACGTGCTCTTCGGCCGCGACATCACGCTCGACGACCTCAAGAAGCACTACAACGCCGTGATCTTCTCCACCGGCTCGATCAAGGACGCGCCCCTCGTGATCCCCGGCGTCGACCTGCCCGGGAGCTACGGTGCCGCCGACTTCGTGAGCTGGTACGACGGGCACCCCGACTTCCCCCGCGAGTGGCCTCTTGACGCGTCATCCGTCGCGGTCATCGGCAACGGCAACGTCGCCCTCGACGTGGCGCGCATGCTTGCCAAGCACGCCGACAACCTGCTGCCGACCGAGATCCCCGACAACGTCTACCAGGGGCTCAAGAACTCCCCGGTCACCGACGTGCACGTGTTCGGGCGCCGCGGCCCCGCGCAGGTGAAGTTCTCGCCGCTCGAGCTGCGCGAACTCGGCGAGCTCGAGGACGTCGACATGATCCTCTACGACGAGGACTTCGACTACGACGAGGCCTCGAAGGCCGCGATCGCCAGCAACAAGCAGGTCTTCGTGATCGACAAGGTGCTCACCCAGTGGCGGGCACGCGAGACCGGAACGGCGTCGCGCCGTCTGCACCTGCACTTCCACGCCAAGCCGCTCGAAATCGTCGGCACCGACCGGGTCGAGGCGATCCGCTACGAGCGCACCGAGCCCGACGGCGCGGGCGGAACGCGGGGCACGGGCGAGATCCGCGAGATCCCGATCCAGGCGTTGTACCGCGCGGTCGGATACTTCGGCTCGCCGCTCGACGGCATCCCGTTCGACGAGAAGCGCGGCGTCATCCCCAACCGGGAGGGTCAGGTGATCGACGACAACGACGAGCAGATGTACGGCATCTACGCCACCGGCTGGATCAAGCGCGGACCGGTCGGTCTCATCGGCCACACCAAGAGCGATGCGATGGAGACCATCAAGCACGTGCTCAACGACCAGGCGAACTGGTGGGCGCCCGCCCACCCCGACGAGGAGTCGGTCGTCGAACTGCTCCGCAGCCGCGGTGTGGAGTTCACGAACCTCGACGGTTGGCACAACCTCGACCAGCACGAGCTCGGCCTCGGCGAGGCGGTCGGACGCACACGCGTCAAGGTCGTCGAGCGCGACGAGATGGTGCGCGTCTCGAACGTCTAGCGGGCTGTCACCGTCACTCGTCCGGGGGAACGTCGGTCGGCGAGTGGCGGTGGTAGTGCGGGTGCGGAACGCGCTGCCTGCGCTGGTGCGCCGAGAGCAGGATGGCGCCGCCGGTGGCCAGGACGAAGGCGAGCGCACACACGCTGGCGAGCCACCAGGTGAGCCCGTCGTTGTTCGTTGCGACGGTCTGGACGGCCGTGATGAGGTGATGGGAGGGCACGGGTTGCTCCCTTCTCTGCGCTGACTAGGGGCTGCAAGTGCTAGGAGAATAACATTCGCTTTCTGGCCGGCGCAACGGGTGGCGCGGCCGGTCGGCGGGTTACTGCACCGCGGCCGTGAGGCGGGCGACGTTGTCGAGCACGGCCGACGCTCGGTTGCGTGTCATCCACTCTTCAAGGTGCAGTTCGCGACTCGTATCGCGGTATTCCTGCTCGACCTTGCGCAGATCGTCGACGAACGACTTGCCGTGCACCATCACCGAGATCTCGAGGTTGAGGCTGAAGGAGCGCATGTCCATGTTGCTCGAGCCGATCACGGCGACCTCGTCGTCGATCGTGAAGAACTTCGAGTGCAACACGGTGGGCGCCTTG
Source organism: Conyzicola nivalis (assembly GCF_014639655.1). Classification (NCBI taxonomy): domain Bacteria; kingdom Bacillati; phylum Actinomycetota; class Actinomycetes; order Micrococcales; family Microbacteriaceae; genus Conyzicola; species Conyzicola nivalis. Next base: position 2,104,097 of record NZ_BMGB01000001.1, on the reverse strand, counting down.
TAGAGCCAGATGCGCACGCCGGCCCGCAGCAGCGCCTCGTAATAGCTGCGCTGCGCGTGGTACACCACGGGCTGGTCGCCGATCTCCGACACGAAGAGCTGCACGTCGATGCCGCTCTGTGCCGCCGTGGTGATGGCGTAGAGCATCGACTCGTCGGGCACGAAGTAGGGCGAGGTGATGATGATCTTCTCCTGCGCCAGGTAGAGCAGCGAGTTGAACAAGCGCAGGTTGTTCTCGCCCTCGAAGCCGGGTCCGCTCGGGACCACCTGCGCGTCGAGGGTCTCGGAAACCAGCGGGCGGGGGACGGTGTTGGCCTCGCGCATGAGCAGTTCGCCGGTCTCGGTGTACCAGTCGGTGATGAACAGGGCGTTGATGCCCGCGACGATGGGGCCCTCGAAACGCACCATGAGGTCTTTCCAGTGCAGGCCGCGCCGCACGTTGCCCCGCTTGTTGTAGCTCGAGTCGACCACGTTCTGCGAACCGGTGAAGGCGACGTTGCCGTCGAGCACGAGGATCTTGCGGTGGTTGCGCAGGTCGGGACGCTGCCACTTGCCTCGCAGCGGCTGCACGGGCAGCATGAGCGACCAGTGCACGCCGGACTTGCGCAACCGGCGCAGCGTGCGGCGGTAGCCCACGGCGCGCAGCCCGGCGACGTGGTCGAGCAGCACGCGCACCTCGAGGCCGCGTTTGACGGCCGCCTCGAGCGCGTCGAAGAACGGTGCCGTGGTCTTGTCGAGCGCGAGGATGTAGAACTCGGCGTGCACCCACTTGGTGGCGGAGTTGATCGCCGCTGTCATCTCGACCAGCGTCTGATCGTAGGTGCCGAAGAGTTTGGCGGTGTTGCCTCCGACGAGCGGCATGGCGCCTAGGTGCCGGTTGAGTTCGACGACCGGGTCGAGCCACGGGTGGTCGTGCTTGACCTCCTCGACGCCCTCCGTCGTCTCGGTGATGAACGAGTTGATCTCCGCCTGCTTCTCGCGGCGGCCCTTCGGCAGGCGGCGGCTGCCGAGCAGCAGGAATAGGGCCACCCCGATGTAGGGCGGGAGGAAGAAGATCGCAAGCAGCCACGCGGTGGCCGTCTGCGGTCGCCTGTTGCGCGGAACATAGACGAGGCAGATCAGCCGGATGATGAAGTCGACGACGGCAAGAGCGACCACCACACCCGGCAGCGTCAGGAAACCGTCCATATGGTTCGCAGTCTATCGACGGCGTTCACCCCGTGGTGGGGCCGTCGATGAAATTCTTCGCTAGCGGAAGTTGACGAACTGGAGGGCGATGTCGAGGTCCTTGCCCCGGAGGAGCGCCATGACCGCCTGGAGGTCGTCGCGGCTCTTCGAGGTGACGCGCAATTCGTCGCCCTGGATCTGCGACTTGACGCCCTTCGGCGCCTCGTCGCGGATGATCTTGCTGACCTTCTTCGCGTCCTCCGACGAGATGCCGTTCTTCAGCGAGACCTCGATGCGGTATTCCTTGCCGCTCGGGTAGGGCTCGCCGGAGTCGAGGCTGCGCAGGCCGATGCCGCGCTTGATGAACTTCGCCTCGAGCACCTCGAGAACGGCTTTCACGCGCTCTTCCGCGCTCGCCTTGAGAAGCAGCTTCTCGCCGCTCCATTCCACGGATGCGCCGACGCCCTTGAAGTCGTAGCGCGTGGCTATCTCTTTCTGGGCCTGGTTGACGGCGTTCTCCGCCTCCATCTTGTCGACCTTGCTGACGATGTCGAATGTGGGATCTGCCATACCCCCATGGTAGAACGAGGGATGCCCGCTCGTCGCCACACCCGCATTCTGATCGGGGCGGGTGCGGCGGTCGTCGTAGCCGGACTCGTCGCGTTCTTCGCGCTCTCGCCCCTCTCGCCCGCCGCTGACGACGGCGAGGCGCTGCCCGCGCCGACCTGGGCGTCGCCGGCCGCACCTCCCGTGGAGGCGGCCGCGGTCACCGGGCCGGGTGTCGCCGGAACGGTCGACGCGGTCTGGCTCGCCGAGACGGCGGAGGCGACCGACATCCCCGAGCGCGCTCTCGCCGCCTACGCGGGTGTCGCCATCTCCAAGGCCGTGCAGATGCCCACCTGCGGGCTCGGATGGAACACCCTGGCCGCGATCGGCTACGCGGAAAGCCGGCACGGCACGCACGACGGGTCGACGGTCGGTGCCGACGGCACCGTGGCGCCCCCGATCTTCGGCATCGCCCTCGAGGGCGGCGCGACCGAGCACATCCCCGACAGCGACGCGGGGGCGGTCGACGGTGACGCCGAGTTCGACCGCGCCGTCGGGCCGATGCAGCTGATCCCGCAGACCTGGCGCAATTGGCATGTCGACGCGAGCGGCGACGGCGTCGAAGACCCCCAGAACTTAGACGACGCCGTCGCGGCATCCGCAAATTATCTGTGCCGCGCCAGCGGCGACATGGCTCACGAGGCGGGCTGGGCCGCGGGAATCGCCGCCTACAACTCCGACCCCGCCTACGCGGTGATCATCGCCGAGACGGGCAGCCGCTACCGCTCGCTGTCGCAATAGCGGGGCCGGGCTACCATCGTGGGTATGGACTTCGCCCCGTTTATCATCCCGATCCTGCTCGTCGTGGTCGGCTTCGCGGGCAGCATCTACGGCATCCGCATGCGTCGACGGGGCCGCGGACTGTAACTCAGCTCCGCCGCGGGGCCGCGGTGCTCGAGCGCACGATCAGCTCGAACCGCAGGGGGAAGTTCTCGGCCGGCGTGCGCCGGGCCGGGTGCAACTGGTCCATCAGGATCTCGACGGCCCGCCGACCCTGCTCGGCCGGGTACTGCGCGACCGTGCTCAGGCCGAAGAACTCGGCGAGCTCGTGGTCGTCGATGCCGATCACCGAGACGTCTCCCGGCACACTCAGCCCGAGGTCGCGCGCCGCGAGGATGGTGCCGATGGCCATCTCGTCCGAGGCGGCGAACACCGCCGTCGGCCGCGTGCGCGGGTTGCCGAGCAGCCGGGTGGCGGCGCGGTAACCGCCCTGCAGGGTGAAGTCGGCCTCGGCGAACAGCGCGGGGTCGGCCGGGATGCCGTTCGCCCCGAGCGCGGCCTCGTAGCCGACGCGCCGGTTCGTCGGCAGGTGGAAGTCGAGCTCGACGTCGTCGTTGCCACCGATGTGCCCGATCGAGCGGTGCCCGAGCGACAGCAAGTGCTCGGTCGCGAGGCGCGCCACCCGCACGTCGTCGATGCTGAGTGTCTGTACGCCGGGCAACGGTCCGCCGACGCCCACGATCGGTTTGTTCATGTCGAGCAGACTGCCCACCTCGCTCGCGGTGAGTTCGAGCGAGACGGCGATGACGGCGTCCACCCGTTTGCGCAGCAGGAAATGCTCGAAGACGCTGCGCCGCTCGTCGCCGCTGCCGCTCAGGTTGTAGAGCGTGAGGTCGTAGCCGTGGCTGAGTAGTGACTGCTCAGCGCCCTCGACGACCGAGCTGAAGAACCAGCGGTTGAGGAAAGGGATGACGACGCCGATATTCTTCGTGCGGCCCGTCGCGAGGCTCGAAGCATTGGAGGACACGACGTAGCCGAGTTCGAACGCGGCGGCCTTGACGCGCGACTTGGTGGTGTCGGAAACGTGGCCGTTCCCGCTGAGAGCGCGGGAGACGGTGGCGGTCGAAACGCCGGCGAGCAGCGCGACTTCGTTGATTCCCGGCACTGGGCCCACCTCCCTTGGCACAGCGATACTATCGGCCCGCGCTCGCTCGGCGGCGGATGTGATTTTGACGAGGCGAAAGTCAGGCTATTCTTGTTCAGCGCCTTCGGTCAGATGAATACATGTGGACGGGAGCGCCCTGGCGAGTTACCCAAGCGGCCAAAGGGATCTGACTGTAAATCAGACTGCATCGCATTCGGGGGTTCGAATCCCTCACTCGCCACCAGAGGATCTGGAAAAGGCGCCGACGAGAGTCGGGGCCTTTTGCGTGCGCCGTTCGACAGGGCGCCGGGTGCAGGATGCCGCGGTCTGTCCTGTTGACGGAGCGCGAGCGCGAATCGCTCCTGTCGAGCAGAAACGGCGGCGCCGCGAAGAGGGGGAAGGGCTCGGATGCCCGCGCCAGGGAAGTGGCAGCGGGCATCCTGCGTGACCATACGGGCAGGTCAACGCCTTCAGCCAGGACATCGCCACCTAGGGGAGAGGCGGGTCAACTGAACTAGCTAGTTGCGATCTTCTCCGGGGGAAGTCGATCGCTCAGATCAGGGTACACGTTTTGTCGGCACTTATGCCGACACGCGGAGGAAATCTCTTTCACTGTTCTGAGGGCCCGATTCGGTAGCCTCGACGCATGCCGAACGACGAACTCTTGAGCCTAGCGCGGGACCTCGCGATCACGGCAGGCGGTCTCGCACGACGACGCCGCGTCGAGGGGGTCGAGATCGCCGATCACAAGTCCAGCCCGGTCGACGTGGTCACCCAGGCCGATCGGGAGACCGAGACCCTCATCCGGTCGATGCTCGCGGACGCGCGGCCCGACGACGGCTTCCTCGGCGAGGAGGGCGGGGCGGGCACGGGCTCGAGCGGGCTCACCTGGGTGGTCGACCCGATCGACGGAACCGTCAACTACTTCTACGGGATTCCGCACTGGGCGGTGAGCATCGCAGTGGTCGAGGGCGAGCCCGATCCGCTCACCTGGCGGGCGCTCGCCGGATGTGTCACGAACCCCATGACCGGGGAGGTGTACACCGCGTCGGAAGGTGGCGGCGCGTTCTCGGGAAATCAGCAGCTTCGCGTCACGGAGGCCGCATCCCTCGCCCAGTCCCTCATCGGAACCGGCTTCGGATACGAGTCGGCGGTGCGCGCGAAACAGGGCGCGGTGGTGGCCGGACTGCTGCCATTGGTACGCGACATCCGCAGGTTCGGCACGGCCTCGCTCGACCTCTGCGCGGTCGCGACCGGCCGCCTGAACGGCTATTTTGAGCGCGGACTCAAACCCTGGGATCACGCTGCCGCCGCACTGGTCGCACGCGAGGCCGGAGCGGTCGTCACGGGGGCCGCAGGGGCGCCCGCGAGCGCCGAATTTCTGCTCGCCGCGCCACCCGAGCTTGCCTCGACTCTAGAGGCGGTGCTGGCACAGCTGGACGCGTGACCCACACTGGGGTGGCAGAACCATGCGTTTGCAGCTAAAGTTTATACATCCGTTACCTTTGTGGCCCGATGCCCGTTGAGTAGCTACCCGAGGAATAGAGCCTTTTCGCCAACGGCGAGGCCGCTTTTTAGAGGAGTAAACCGCGATGAACGTACGTAATGCCGTCGTGCTGCGCGCCTCCTTCCGTTCGACGATCGGTTGCCCCGTATCGTGACGAATGATTCATCCGCTCCCCTGACGCGGCGACAGTTGCGTGCCATGGAAGCAGCCGCCGCCGGCGTGCCCGCTGTTCCCACTCCCGCCATCTCGTTACCACCGCTCGACCAGCACGTCACCGTCGCACCGTCGCTCGCCGACGACACCGTGGCCGAAGCACCCGTCGATGACCCCTTCCTGTTGAGCCTCTTCTCCGCAGACGAAGAGCCGGTTCATCCGGAAGCGATCCCCATCGTGGTCGGCACCAAGATCAAAGGCAGCCGCCGCGTAGAACGCGCCGCGCGCCGCGCCGAGGCTCCGCCCAAGGTGCGCATCACCAAGATGCCGAAGCTCGCCCGCAAGGCGAAGCCCGCGAAGAAGTCTCGCCCGGCATCCACCCTTCTTTCCGTCGGAGCCCTCCTGTTCTCGGGTGCCCTGCTCGTGGGCACGACCGTTCCCGCCAACGCCTTCATCACTTTCGCCGACGAGCCCGTGGGCGGCGCCGGCGGCTCGAGCATCTCCGACTCGGGACCCGGGCAGACCGTCGAGGTCGCAGCCGACGCCACGGTCAGCGCGCTCACCCGCGACGCCTTCACCGTCACCTCCTACGCCGAAGTCACCCGCGAGAAGTACGGCACGCGCGCGTCGACGTTCGTGCCGACCACCGGCGCGGTCCGTTGGCCCTTCCCCTATGCCACGCCGATCAGCTCGGGCTTCGGCAGCCGCGTGGCTCCGTGCCGCGGCTGCTCCAGCCAGCACCACGGTGTCGACTTCACCCCGGGCTCGGGAACGCCGATCTACGCGGTCGCCGACGGTGTCGTGACCGAGTCGACCTTCGGCGGATCCTTCGGCCAGCACGTCTACCTCGACCACGTGATCAACGGCCAGAAGGTCGAAAGCGTCTACGGCCACATGATCGCCGGATCGAGCCCGCTCGTCGCCGGCCAGACGGTCAAGGTGGGCGACCTCATCGGACTCGTCGGGTCGACCGGCGCGTCGACCGGCGCGCACCTGCATCTCGAGATCCACCTCGACGGCGTGTTCGTCGACCCCTTCGCCTGGCTCACCGCCAACGCGGTCAACTAGCGCGGTGGAGCTTTGGCAAACGCGTCAGCGTTTGCGCGACCCCAGCGCCGACTGAGCCTGCGAAGGAGGGTCTGCGAGCCGCGTGAAACTGCCGCGGCCCGCAGTTCTGGCTAAAGCGTCAGCCAGACCGTCGTGTCCGCGGGCAGCGAGCCGCCGGTGACCGGGCCGCTCGCGGCGAGCACGGTGCCGATCGGCAGCTCCACCGGCACCTGGCCGGTGTTCGCGATCACCGTGATGCCGGCGTTGGTGAACGCCACGACGGACTCGCCGAGCCCGGTGATCCACTCGAGGGTGCCCATGCCGAGGTCGCTCTCGCGGCGCAGGGCGAGCAGCCTCGTGTAGAGCTCGAGCGTCGAACCCTCGACGCCGAGCTGGGCGTCGCGCGCGTAGCCCGCCCACTCCGCGGGCTGCGGCAGCCAGCTCTCGCCGGTCGCGTTGAAGCCGAAGGCGGGTGCGTCCGCTTCCCAAGGGATCGGCACGCGGCATCCGTCTCGTCCGTAACGCTCCCCGTTGGTGCGGAACCACGTCGGGTCCTGGCGGGAGTCGTCGGGCAGGTGGATGGCCTCGGGCAGGCCGAGTTCTTCGCCCTGGTAGACGTAGGCGCTGCCAGGCAGGCCGAGCATCAGCGCCGTGGCGGCGCGGGCGCGGTGCAGACCGAGGTCGGTGTCGGGCAGGCCGGCCGACTTGGGGCCGATCCCGGCGCCCTGCGGGTTCTCGGCGGTGAGGGCGAGGCGGCTCGCATGGCGCACCACGTCGTGGTTCGAGAGTACCCAGGTGCTGGGCGCCCCGACCCCCGCGAACGCGGAGATCGACTCGTCGATGATGCGGCGCAGGGCCGGGCCGGTCCACGGGGTCTCGAGGTAGCTGAAGTTGAACGCCTGGTGCATCTCGTCGGGACGCACCCAGCGGGCGAGCTTGGTGAGCGGTTCCACCCAGGCCTCGGCGCACAGCACGCGGTCGCCGTCGTAGGCGGCCAGCACGGTGTGCCAGTCGCGGTAGATCTCGTGCACGCCGTCCTGCGCCCAGAACGGAGCGGTCTCGCCGTCGTCCGAGTGGTCGCTGATGCCGGGCTCGAGCGCGACGCCCTCGGCGTTCGACCCGCTGCCGCCCATGCTGCCGCCGGGCTTCGGCGTGAAGTCGGGAAGGCCGGGCGCCTTGATCATGCCGTGGGCCACGTCGACACGGAAGCCGTCGACGCCGCGGTCGAGCCAGAAGCGCAGGATGTCGCGGAATTGCTCGCGCACCCAAGGGTTCTCCCAGTCGAGGTCGGGCTGCGACGAGTCGAACAGGTGCAGGTACCACTGGCCGGGGGTGCCGTCGGGCTCGGTCAGTCGCGTCCAGGCGGGACCGCCGAAGACGGATTCCCAGTTGTTCGGGGGCAGCTCTCCGGATGCGCCCTTCCCGTCGCGGAACATGTAGCGGGCGCGTTCGGTCGACCCGGCCGGCGTGGCGATCGCTTCGCGGAACCAGCGGTGCGCGTCGGAAGTGTGGTTGGGCACGATGTCGACGATGACGCGCAGGCCGAGCTCATGGGCCCGGGCCTGCATGGCGTCGAAGTCGGCGAGGGTGCCGAAGAGCGGGTCGACGTCGCAGTAGTCGGCGACGTCGTAGCCGGCGTCCTTCTGCGGCGAGGTGTAGAAGGGGGAGAGCCAGATCGCGTCGACGCCGAGCGCCGCGAGCGAGTCGAGGCGCGCGGTGATGCCGGGAAGGTCGCCGACGCCGTCGCCCGTGAGGTCGGCGAACGACCTCGGGTAGATCTGGTAGATCACGGCGCTGCGCCACCACTCCGTGCCGGGGGCGGAGGCGGTTGCGGACACGACGGTGGACTCACTTGCGATTGTCATTCGCCAAGCCTAATAGCGGAAAGTGAAACGGTGACGGTACGACCAGACCGCGTCGCTCGTGACCGGGTTAGCGCTTTCGGATGATATCTGCGCCCGAGATCAGTCTCAAGGATGACGAGTTTTCCTTGCGTCGCTCAGTACGGTGATACCACCAACCACAGTCGAAGGAATTCTCATGCGCACACGCCTGCTCCCGACCAGCGTCGTCCTCGCCCTGGCCGCCTCCCTGGCGCTCGCCGGGTGCACCGCCGGCGGCGGAGCCGGGGGCGGCGACCTCGACCCGGAGAAGACGCCGATGATGGAGTACTACGACGCGATGTACGGCGGCTACGACGAGAAAGAGGCGGCCGCCCAGCAGAAGCAGGTCGAAGAACTCGTGTCGACCTGCATGGCCGACGAGGGCTTCGACTACACGCCCGTCGACCAGTCGCAGTACCAGGGCATGTCGTTCGACGACGAGGACCGCGACACCGAGGAGTGGGTCGCCGAGCACGGCTACGGCATGAACCAGACCCCCGAAGAGCAGGAAGAGATGAACGCCCAAGCGGAGGACTTCGTCGACCCCAACCAGGGGTACGTGGAGGCGCTGTCGACCTCCGAGCAGGAGGCCTACTACGAGGTGCTCTACGGACCCGGCCCGAGTGACGAAGAAATGGCCGCGATGGAGGACGGCGACGGCAGCTACGAATACGACTGGAAGACCGCCGGCTGCCAGGGTGCCGCCCAGCACGAAATCACCGGAGACGACCTGACCCAGAGCGAGAAGTACAAGCCGCTCATGGACGAGATCAACTCCATGTGGGAGAAGCAGCAGAAGGCCCCCGCAATCGTGAAGCTCGAAGCCGAGTGGGCGGCGTGCATGGCCGACGCCGGATGGTCCGACTTCAAGAAGAAGGAGGATGCCATGAACGAGGTCAACGAGGCATCCAACGCCTACTGGGAAAAGGGCGCGACGGAAGAGCCCGACGACGCCCTCAAGGCCGAGTGGCGCGAGCACGAGATCGAGGTGGCCCTCGCCGACTTCAAGTGCGCGGAGAAGGTGGACTACCAGAACACGTACCTCGCGGCTCAATACGAGTTCGAGAACCAGTTCATCGCCGACCACAAGAGCGAACTCGACGCCATGGTCGCCGACATCGCCCAGGCCAAGAAGTAGACCGTGGCACTGCCATTCAGAAAACGTCCGACGGCCGAGCCCGCCGCCGGCTCCGCACTCGAGGTAGCCGACACCGAGACCGGAGTGCCCTCGCGCACCCAGGGGTGGGCCCGCCTGCTGCGCGGCAACAAGACGATGTGGGTCGTCGCGGCGGTAGCGGTCGTCTCGCTCGTCGCGGGCCTCGCGCTCGGCCAGTTCATCGTCTCGCCCGGACAAGCGGCTGCCGACGCCGAGGGCCCGAAGGCCGGCCTGATCACCGTTCCGATCGAGAGCCGACAGCTCGCGAACGACGTCACGATCCGCGGCGACGCAACCTACGCCGACTCGGTCGAGGTGAAGATCGAGACGGGCGAACTCGGGGGTCCGGCCGTCGTCACGGGCCAGGTGCCCGAGGTCGGATCGACGTTCGACGCGGCATCCGTCGCTCTGGAAGTCACCGGACGACCCGTCATCGTCTTGCCGGGCGACCTGCCCGTGTACCGCACGCTGCGAGTCGGCGTCTCCGGTCCCGATGTCACCCAGCTCAAGCACGCGCTCAACGCCGTGGGCATCAACCCCGGCTCGGTCGCCTCGCCGATGTACGACGCCGCGACCTCGACCGCGGTGGCCGCGCTCTACGCCAAGGTCGGCTACCCGCTGCCCAGCTCGGGCGAGGAGACCGGCGACATGCTGCGATCGGCGAAAGACGCGGTGAGTGCTGCCGAGACCGGCCTGAAGACGGCAGAACACGACCTCGCCGTCGCGAAGGGCGGAGCGAACTCGATCGAGCGCGCGGAGCAAGACAAGAATGTGCGCATGGCGCAGCGGGCCGTCGACGATGCCCGAGCGAATCCCGAATCCACCCCCAGTGACGTCGCGAACGCCGAAGACGCGCTCTCGGTCGAGTACACCAAGCGCGACGCCCTGCTGGCCGTGCCCGACGTGAACGCTGAAGCCGCGGCGGTTGCAGCCGCCAAGCAGCAGGTAGCGTCAGCAAAAGAGGCGCTCGGCTCGGTGACCAATGACACTCTCACCTTCCTCCCCGCGAGCGAGGTGCTCTACCTGCCCGGCCTGCCGCGTCGTGTCGACGAGGTCACGGTCGAGCGCGGCTCCACCATCTCTGCCGCGGTCATGCGCGTGTCGGGCGCTTCCCTCGTGATCTCCGGATCCGCGACGGAGGCCGACGCGAAACTGCTCAAGGAGGGCGACGCCGCCGTGCTGGCCATGCCCGACGGCAGCCAGCATCCCGCGACCGTCGCGTCGGTGGCTCCCGCGGAGGCGGCGGAAGGCTCCACCGAGTCGGCCGGACGCTACACGGTGGTGCTCACCCCCGCCGAACTCAGCGACGAACAGCTGCAGGCGCTGCAGGGCAACAACGTGCGGGTGAGCATCCCCGTGTCGTCGACGGCGGGCGAAGTGCTCGCCGTGCCGCTCGCCGCCCTCACCGCCGGACCCGGCGGGGAGTCGCGCGTCGAGATCGCCACGGGTGACGACGACGAGACCCGGTTGGTCGAAGTGACGAGCGGCCTCGCGGCAGACGGCTACGTGGAGATCAGCGGCGACATCGCCGAGGGCGACCTCGTCGTGGTCGGCCGGTGACGCGTCCTCCCGTCGTCGAACTCATCGACGTGACACGGTCGTTTCCTGGCCCGCCCGAGGTGCAGGCGCTCAAGTCGGTCAACCTGCGCGTGGAGAGCGGCGACTACCTGTCGATCGTCGGGCCCAGCGGTTCGGGCAAGTCGACCATGCTGAACCTGCTCGGGCTGCTCGACCGGCCGAGCGTGGGCGAGTACTACCTCGACGGTGCCTCCACCGGTGCGCTCGACGAAGAACAGCGCGCGGCCCTGCGGGGCGGCAAGATCGGCTTCGTCTTCCAGTCGTTCCACCTCATGCCACACCGCTCCGTGCTCGACAACGTGCTGCTGGCCACGCTCTACAGCGGGGTCCCGCGCGCCGAACGCGAGTCGCGCGCCCGCGCCGCCATCGACCGGGTGGGTCTCTCGCACCGCGTCGACTTCACGCCGGGCACGCTCTCGGGCGGAGAACGCCAACGCGTCGCCGTCGCCCGGGCCGTGGTCGGCTCACCAGAACTGCTGCTCGCCGACGAACCGACCGGTAACCTCGACGCGACCACCTCGAGCGAGGTCATGGACCTGTTCGAGGAACTCAATTCCGACGGCCTCAGCCTCGTTATCATCACGCACGACCGCGCCGTCGCCGAACGCGCGGAACGCAGCATCCGCATCACCGACGGCCGACTGATGGAGCTCGCGTGAAAATCGCGTTGCGGCGGAAGTCGAAGACGGTGTCGGACGAGGTGCCGGATGACACGGTCGAAGCACTCGAACCCGGGTGGGGTGCGCCGCCCGCCATGGCGCGCGCCGACCGCTTCTCGCTGCAGGACCTGCTGGTCGAGGCGAGCTACGGCATAGGCGCCAAGCCGAGCCGGCTCATCATGACCACCCTCGGCACGGTGCTCGGCATCGCGTCGCTCGTGGTCACCGTGGGCTTCGCCCAGACCGCGGCCGGGCAGATCGCGAACCAGTTCGACGCGGTCGCCGCGACCCAGGTGCTGGTGGAACCGGCCACGGCCAGGTCGGGCAGCGGGTCGGAAGTCGCGACGGGAACCCTGCCGTGGGACGCTCCGCAACGCGTCGAACGCCTCGCCGGGGTGGAACGCGCGGGACTCGTGGCCGAGGTGGACGTGAAGGAGGCGCCCGTGACATCCGTGCCCGTGAACGACCCGTCCGCGGCGGCCCTGCTCAGCCCGGCGGTCGTCGCGACCACCGCCGACCTGCTCGAGGCGGTGCGCGGCTCCGTTGTCACGGGGCGCTACTTCGATTCCGCTCACGACGAGCGCGGCGACCACGTGGCCGTGCTCGGGCAGCGGGCCGCCGACCAGCTGGGCATCAACCGCGTCGACAGCCAGCCGTCGATCTTCATCGGCGAGACCTCGTACACGGTGATCGGCATCATCGAGGGTGTCGAACGCCGGTCCGACCTGCTCGACTCGGTAATCCTGCCGATGGGAACCGCCAGGAACGACTTCGACGTGAGCGCGCCCACGGAGTTGCACGTGCAGATCGCCACGGGGGCGGGAACCCTGGTGGCCCGCCAGGCACCGATCGCTCTCTCGCCGAACGAGCCGGAGAACTTCACGGTGACGGCGCCGTCGGGCAGGTCCGACCTGCAAGACGATATCCAGGCCGACGTGAACATCGTCTTCCTCATCCTCGGTGGCATCGCGCTGCTCGCCGGCGGGCTCGGTATCGCCAACGTGACCATGCTCTCGGTGATGGAACGCATCGGCGAGATCGGCCTGCGCCGCGCGCTCGGGGCGACCCGCCGCAACATCGGGATGCAGTTCATGGTGGAGTCGGTGGTGATCGGGCTGCTCGGCGGGCTCATCGGTTCGGCGCTCGGTGTCTTCGCTGTGGTGATCGTCTCGGTCGCCCAGGGCTGGACGCCGATCCTCGACCCGTGGCTCGCAATCGGGTCGGCGCTGCTCGGTGCCGTCGTGGGACTCGCGGCCGGCGCGCTGCCGGCCCGGCGGGCGTCGAACATCGAACCGATCACGGCCCTGCGCGGTTCGTAACGTCGTGGCGTCCACCGCGTGCAGGAACAGTGCCCGGCGGATGCTAGTCTCTTACGGTGCCAAACCGATGAAGATCGTTTTGTGCCCCCTTAGCTCATTGGTAGAGCACTTCCTTGGTAAGGAAGAGGTAGTGGGTCCGATTCCCACAGGGGGCTCCGTGATCGCTTCGGCGGTTACATGGCTGAGTAGCTCAGTTGGTTAGAGCGCACGACTCATAATCGTGAGGTCGCGGGATCGTACCCCGCCTCAGCTACCACACGTCGGTCTCAGACCGGCCCCCCTCGATCAGGCCGGATCGCCCGCGGGCTTACTGGATGGAACGGGCTTTGCCCCATCCGTTTCTGCGCGCCTAGATTCGCACCAGCCTCCGGGCGTCGATGGCCGGGGAGCGCACGCACAACGATCAAAGGAGATCTCGTGAAATCGCTACTACGGTCCGGCGTCGCGCTCGTCGCCGCGGCAACCCTCGGCGGAGGGATAGTGCTCACAACCGCCGGGATCGGCACAGACAGGGATGGCGACCGCGGCTGGGGCGACCGCCACGGAAACAACGGACGACCGGCCACCGCCAGCCAGATCTATCAGGACGAAATCAAGGACTACGGCGTCTGCCGCGGCACCGATGCCGTCTGTTACAACAACTGGGGCAACGGCTGGGTGGAGGGCGAGGCGAAGCGCATCCTCGTCTGGAGCCGTACCGCCGGCCCGCGCCACGCGCACCTCGGCACCCCTCTCGCGCCTGGGCTGAACCCGCCGCTGAATGCCGACAACATCGCGCAGGCCGGGTTGAAGGCGTGGGCGGAGGAACGTGGGATCGCCGTCGACTACACCGAGGACCTGGCCAGCTTCAGCCGTCTGAACCAGTATCAGGCGGTCGTGTTCCTCAGCTCCAACCGCGACACCCTCGATGACACGGCGCAGACGAACCTCATGCAGTACGTGCGCGGCGGGGGCGGGTTCGTGGGGATCCACAACGCTTTCGGCGCCGAGTACCACTGGCCCTGGTACGAGGGACTGCTCGGCGGGGCGAACTTCTACGACCACGCTCCCAACCGGCCAGGCACGGTGGAGACCATCAACCGCAGGGACGTCTCAACCTCGTTTATGCCGCGCACCTGGGCCTTCACCGACGAGTGGTACAACCTCGTGCCCTACCCGAGCTACGTCAACGTGCTGCTCGAGGTGGATGAGAAGACCAGCCTGAACGGGCGGCCGACCGGTCACCCGGGCCATGGCAAGGAGCACGCCGTCAGTTGGTGCCACTACTACGACGGGGGCAAATCGTGGCTGACCACGCTCGGCCACGACGCGGCGGCGTGGACCGACACTCCGCTGCCCGGCGACGATCTCTTCAAGCAGCACGTGATCGAGGGGCTGGAAAGCACCATGGGCATCAAGCCCTTCTGCACTCCCACGAGGTAGTGCGGCGGTGTCGGGGCGGGACCAAGGCGTTCCACTCAGCGGAACAGTCCCGCCCCGACGTGCCAGCGCGGTCGATACTGGACGACATGCGAACCGCTCAGGGCGATGAGCCGGTGTCGGTGCTCGACCGGATCATCGCGATCGTCGAGGCCGTGCGTGAGTGCGGCGGGTGCGCCACGGTCATGGAGCTCGCCCGGACCACGGGGATCCCCAAGTCCACGGCCTCGCGAACCGTGGCCGAACTCGTCCGGCGGGGCTACCTTGAGCGCACCGAGGCCGGGGTCGTCATCGGCCTGAGACTGTTCGAACTGGGCGCCAGGGCGACCACGCCCCGCCGTCTCGGCGCGGCCGCGCTGCCCGTGCTCGCGGAGCTCTTCAACGCCACCGGCGAGCATCTCAACGTCGCGGTGCAGGACGGGCGGGACATGGTCTCGGTGATCTCCGTGCGTGGCCGCCTGCGGCCCGCGCCCTCCCGCGCCGGCGTGCGGGTGCCCGCGGCGACGACCGCGCTCGGCAAGGCGTTCCTGGCGTTCACGACCGACGAGTCCGCCGTGCGCGACATCACCGGAGGCCTCGACAGCCGGGGCCGTTACCAACTCGAATGCGAGCTCGCCACCGTGCGTTCGTGTGCCGTCGCCATCGACCGGTGCGAGACCTTTCCGGGGGTGGTCGGCGTCGCGAGCCCGATCCTGTCGCCGCAGCTCGTGCCCGTCGCCGCGATCTCCGTCGCCGGTCCGGTGCGCGAGATGGACGCCGACCGCATGATGCCCCTCGAGCGCCATGCCGCCCTCGCCCTCACCCGGCGACTCGCGCTGCAATCGGTGTGACCGATGCCGGCGGATGACCCGGTCGGTGTGCTCGACCGCATCACCGTCATCTTCGAGATCCTCGGCGACGACGACCGCGGGATGGGTGTCACGGAACTCGCCCAGCGGGCCGGCCTTCCCAAATCGACGGTATCCCGGTTGGTGAGCGGGCTCGTCAGCCGCCACTACCTGGAGCGTGACGGTACGACCATCCGCCTGGGGTTGCGGCTCTTCGAGCTGGGCCAGCTCGCTGAGACTCCCCAGAAGCTGAGGCGCGCGGCGTTGCCGATCATGTCGGTGCTCCGCAACGACACGGGGTCGACCGTCGAGCTGACGATCCGCGACGGGTCCGAGATGGTGCTCATCGCGATCGTGCGGGGCAAGGCGACCCAGGTCGCCCGACGCGTCGGCGATCGCACTCCCGCCGTGCACGCCTTACCCTCTCAGCTCTCGGAGCAGATCCGCTCGCCCGGCATCGAGGCCGCGGTCTCGCTGCACTCGCCGGCGGGTGAGGTCGACCAGGTCGAGCGGGACGCGATCGTGGCCGCCGCCCGCGCGATCGAACGCGGGTTATAGCGACCACGACCGGCCCCGGTGATGGCTACTCGTCGCTCACTTCACGACGCGCACTGTCGCCGTAGACGTGAGTTGCTCCTGCACCCCGTCGCGCAGCACGTTCAACCGCACCGTCAGCGACGTCTGGCCCTCCGGCACGTTGTGGTCGATGTCGGCCTCGTCGAACACGAGCACGACGTGGTTCTTCAGCGAGGTCACCTTGGTCGGCTCGACCGGGTTCTGCGACAGTGGCGCGATGAGCGCCGCCCCGCTGTCGTAGGTGTACCCCCGCGGCAGCTGGAAGTACGCGAAGACCTTGCTCGTGACCGGCGAGAAGATGCTCTTCTTCGGTTCCAGGTTCAGCCGGCTGGGAAGGAACCGCAGCGCTCCCGGCTGGTCCTGCGGGGTGAGGTAGACCTCGATCTTGCCGGTCGGCCTCGGGTCGGTGCAGTCGTTGAAGAAGTACTCCCCGGCACGGTCGAAGGTGTGCTGGTAGGTCTCGCCGGGCTGCAGCCGTGCGTTGAACTCACCCTCGAAGAACTGGGTTGCGCAGTGCTCCTTCTGGTTCGGGAAGCCAGGGAAGGTCTCCGCGCCCGGGTTCAGGAACGTGACCGTGCTCCCCACCGGCACGCGCAGGTGCGTCGGCTGCATGGCGTTCTGCGCCGTACTGTCACGCACGGCGGCGGTGTCGGTCGTGCGGTCGCCGCGGGCCAGGAGCACCGTGTTGCCGACGGTTGCGCCCTCCACCGCGGCGCCGCTCACCGGCCGCCTGATCGACAGCGGAGCCGGATCGGGGCCTTCCGGGCTTCCCGACTCCGTGGTGTAACTTCCTCCGAGCTTGAACGCCCACAGCGAGTCGCCCTGGGTGACCGAGGCGCCGTACGGGTTCGTCGAACCGGCGGCGAACACCGCCACGTACTGCTCGCCGTTCACGCTGTACGTGACGGGCGCGGACGCGATGCCCGTACCGGTCTGGAAGTCCCACAGCACCTTGCCGTCGCGGGCGTTCATGGCGAGCAGGCGGCCGTCGATCTGTCCAGCGAACAACAGGTCGGACGCGGTCGCGAGGGGACCCTGGCCGTGCGACATGTCGGTGCCCAGGTGGTTCTGCCACCTCACCTCGCCCGTCGACGCGTCATAGCCGAGGATGCCGCCGGTCTGGTACTGGCCGATCGCCCGCTGGCCGTTTGCCGCGGCACCGTTCCAGTGGGCCACCGGGTTCGTGCCGTACGGGAAGTAGACCATGTTCGTGCTGTGGCTGTAGGCGTTGTTCGACCAGTCGCCGCCACCGTTCTGACTCGTGGTCGAGAGGATCGGCAGGTCCCACTGCGGGTCGTACATGCAGCCCTGGCGGTGGTCGGAGGGGTAGTTTTGCGGATAGGTCAGGAACGGTTCATCCGCAGCCACATAACTTTCGGGATTGAAGACCAGATTGCCTTCCGCGTCGGGCTGGTAACCGTTGTAGTTCGGCACCGCGCGCCACGGATCGCCGGGAACGTTGTCCGGGTCCAGTTTCTCCCAGACCACGCACTCCGGGAGCAGCCGCTTCTCGGGGAAGGGCTGCGTCTCCGCGTGGTTCTGCCTCGAGTCGGTGATCATCTCTTTCTCGACGACCGGGAGCACCGGCTGACCGTTGGTGCGGTCGAGGACGAACTGGTGGCCGGACTTGCTGCCGTAGAACAGCACCTTGCGCGGCTCTCCGGCGACGGCGATGTTCGCGAGGGTCGGCGGGTGCACGTTGTCCATGTCCCACACGTCGTGCCGGATCGACTGGTAGTGCCACTTGTAGTCGCCCGTCGCCGCATCGACCGCGACGAGCGTGCTCGAGAAGAGGTTGTCACCGGGGCGGAGCGACCCGTCCTGCGACGACCGGCAGCTGCGGGCGTTGCCAAAGGTCATGTAGTACATGCCGAGTTCGGGGTCGACCGAGCCGTGGATCCACGGCGTCGCGCCGCCGATGAGGGCGCACTCGGTGCCGTCGGGCAGCGGAGGTCCCCACGTCTCGCCGGCCGCGACGGTGTTGCCGTTCACGTCGGTGTAGACGGCGTCCCGGTCGGGGCCTCCGAAGAAGTGCCACAGGTAGCTGCCGTCGTCGGCGTCGAGTGCGACGACGGCGGCTCGGTCGCCGTTGGCGGCGTGCGCGTAGACGATGCCGTCGTTGTACACGGTCGCGACGCGTTCCAGGTTGCCGAGGCTCTGGCCGTCGGGCGCGGTGGGTTGCACCACCCAGACCTGCTCGCCCGTCGCCTGGTCGAGCGCGACGACCCGGTCGCCGTCGGCCAGGGTGTAGATCCTGCCCTCGCCCGCCGACACCCCGCGCCGGGTGTCGACCGTGTCGAACTCGGTGGGCTCCCACTTCCAGACGCTCGCGCCCGTCGCGCCGTCGACGGCGATCACCCCGCCGCTGGGCGAGTCGAGGTAGATGACACCGTCGACGACGATCGGAGTGGTTTGCTGACCGACGTCGTCGGAGGCCGGCTCGACGGCCGACACGTGGGTGCGCCAGGCCGGCGCCAGCCTGTCGACGTTGCGCTTGCCGATCTGCGTCAGCGAGGAGTAGTGCTGATTGCCGAGGTTGCCGCCCACCGTCGGCATGTCGTCGCCGGTGGGTTCGAGGCCCGTGAGCCCGCTCGGCGCGGAGCTCTCGGCCGGTGCGGCGGCCGCGAGGCCGTGGGCGGGTACGGCGGTGAGCGCCAGGAGCAGCAGCGCTCCGAGCCCCGCCATGCTCCTGCGATTCACAAGACGTGTGTTCATTGCCAGCTCCTCGATCGTCGTTGATCCGGTGTCGCCTCGGACGCTATTCCGGCGCGAGGGGCATGGCAAGCGGCGATCCACCGAGTGGTACTCGGGTCAGGAGAGGGCGTGCCCGTCGTTGTCGAGGTAGTCCGACCAGGACCTGGTCGGATTCCAGCCGAGCAGACGCCGGGCCTTGGCGGTCGAGATCCCCGAGGCGTCGACGCGGTCGAGCTGCCTGAGCTCGATCTGGTCGCCGTAGTAGCGGTGCAGGATCTCGGCGAAGTCGTGCCCGCCCGCGTTGTCGGGGGAGGCTATGTAGAACACCTCGTGCCCGGGCAGGTCGGACTCGGTCGCGAGCACGATAGCGTCGGCCAGATCGTAGACGTCGATGTAGCTCCACAAGTTGCCGCTCAGCACCGAGGGGTCGCGCACCTGCTTGCCGAGGTTGACCTCGTAGTTGTCCTCATTGTGCACGGTGCTCGGTCTGATCGAGATCGCCCGGATGTCGGAACGACGTACGGCCGCATCCATGAGCTGCTCGCCGAAGTGTTTGGAGAGCGCGTACGGGTCCTGCGGCAGGAGCGGATGCTCCTCGTCGACGGGAGCGTAGGACGGAAGGAACGGGCGTTCCGGGAAGAAGTTGCCGACGATGCTCTCGCTGGAGATGTTGACGAAGCGCTTGACCCCGAATCGCACGGCCGCCTCGATCAGGTTGAACGTCGACATGAGGTTCGTCTGGAAGACGACGTGCGGCGGGTTGCCGGTGGGCTGGGGGATCGCGGCGACATGGACCACGGCGTCGGCCCCCGCCACGACGGCGTAGGCCGAGCCCGCGTCGGTCAGGTCCGCCATCTGATAGCGGCCGGGTATGACTTCGCCCGCGTCGAAAACCGGCCTGACCAGGTCCACGCCGAGCACGTCGTGGCCCTGGTCGACCAGCGCCTGGGTAGCGGCTCTGCCGACTTTCCCCCGGGAACCGGTGACAACGACCTTCACTAGCGGCGCAGGTTCTTGAGCGTCGTCTCCCAGAGGCCCTTGATCGGTCGCTGCTGTTCGCCCTGCTGGGCGGCGAGAACGATCAAGACCGACGTGAGGAGGGGTGTCGTCCACTGCAGCACCTTCTGCATGCGCTGCGCGCTGCTCAGCTCGGTGGAAGAACCGGCGCCGGGCTCGGTGACCCCCTCGCCGCCTTCCGCGGCGTGCTCGCCCATCTTCGTGCCGACGAGGCCGGAGGCGAGAGTCGAGGCGCCGGCCAGGCCGGTGATGACGATCTTGATCACGGTGTTCGTGCGCGCTTCCTGCTGCCCGACCAGACGCGTCTTGTTGCCCGCGATCAGGCCGAGTCCGCCGATGCCGTGCACCGCGATGGCGGCGAGCTGCACGGGAGCCCACTTGGCCCATCCGCGTGACGAGATGGCGAGTCGTTCCGCGGGGGACTTCGCCGTGGCGGCTCCGCCGTTCAGTCCGACCGTGCCCATAAGCGATCCGCCGAACCAGGCGGCCAGGCCGAGGTCGTGCATGCTTCTGACGAGAGTGTTGCGCTGAGACATCCTGAGTCCTCCTGTCGGCGTCGGCGAGAATTCGCCGGACGTGTCTGCACGACGCTACGCGCCGACCGGGTTTCGCTCCCGGGCTTGACTTAGCCCTGCGCCGCGAGCGGGCTCTCGTCGAGTCGCTCGAGAAGCTCGGCGACGTCCTCGTAGACGACAGTCGCGCCGGCCGACAGCAGTTCTTCCCGCCCGAACCCGCCGCTCAGCACGCCGATGCTCATGACCCCGGCGCGTTTCGCCGCGACGATGTCCCACACGGAGTCGCCGACCATCACCGCGGCGTCGGCGGACACCTCGGCCTTGTCGAGGGCCGTCTCGATGATGTCCGGTTCGGGCTTGGCGGTTCCCACGTCCTCCGACGAGGTGACGGCCTTCACCGAGTCATCCACCTCGAGAACTCCGAGCAGGATCTCCAATTCGCTTTCGGGGGCGGATGTCGCGAGGACTACCGCATGACTGCGGCGCGCCAGCTCGGCCAGCAGCTCCCGCGCGCCGCCGATCGTGCGCAACCGGTCGGTCGTCTGCATGTAGAGGCGGGTGTGCTCGTCTTTCGCGGCCTCGCCCACGGCCTCGGCGGCGTCGCCCAGGAGCGCCTCGAGCAGCTTGCCCGAGTCCATGCCGATCGAACGGTGGATGCGCCAGATGTCGACGGGGTGCCCGACCGAGGCGAACGCGCGGTCCCACGAGTCGATGTGCAGGTAGTTGGAATCGACCAGGGTGCCGTCGATGTCGAACAGCACGGCCAAGGGGCGGGGATTGCGGTTTTCGGTCATGACTCAAGCCAACCCGCGAGGCGCGAAGTTCGTTAGGGGTCGCCAAATCTCGCGGAGTGTGCGATCCGGCCGAGTCGGCGGAACAGTTTTGGGGGACATTGGTCCCCGAAGCTGAGAATCGCTTGAACCGGGATCGCCGAGTCTGCGCGGAACTGACCCCCGAATGGGGGACAAAACTCTCAGGATCACTATCGAGCAGAAGTCAATTGCTGCTAACTTACTGGAATCCGCGGTGATGTCACCCGATTCCGCCGCGGACAAAAGCTCGATCGACCTCGCGAGGCGCGCCCAGCGCCACGCACAATGTGCGATCGGCATTTCGATGAAACCGGCCCGGTTGCCCGACCGCTCGCCGCCCGCCGTGGCCATTGCGCTGCGCCCAAACGCTCTCGCCGTATTCGGCGACCCTAGGAGAGCCGCAATTTGACGATCAAAAAATCCCTTGCCCTGACCATCGCCGCCGGAGCCATCGCGCTCGGCGCATCCACGGTGGTAATGGCCGCACCGGCGGCCGCCCACACCCCGGAAGCCTCGGCCACGTGTTCCACCCTCACCGTGGCGCTCGAAAATTACTCCGTCGGCACGAACGGCGCAATGGTGAACAGCGTCAGTGTCGAGATCGATTCCGAAGTGATCGACGAGACCCGCTTCGGCTCGTCGCTGCACGAGACCTATCCGCTCGGTGACACGGCCGTCGCCCACGAGTACGTGGTAGAGATCGACGCCAGCGGAACCCAGTACGACCGCGACTTCACGGGCACGAGCGTGCCCTGCAAACAGGCCGCCGTGGCGGATGCCGACGCGGCACTGACGGTCACCCCCGCAACCTGCGACACGAACGGCGGGCTCGTACTCGGCGAACCGGTGAACTCGAGCTGGGACACTCCGAGCGCGGTGACCGGGCCGGCGCAGTACACGGCCACGGCCACGGCCGATGCCGGACACGTGTTCGCGGACGGTTCGGCAACCAAGTCCTTCACCGGAATCCTGGCGGGAATGCTCGACTCCGCCCAGCCCACGTGCGCCGCCATCGTTCCCGACCGCCCAGCGCCCGTTCGCAATGTCACCGACGAGACGACGCTCGACTGCGACTCCGTCACTCGCACCACCACAACCACGACCACGACGACCGACTGGGCGCTCGAGCAGGGCACGAACACCTGGGTGGTCACCCCCGCCGTGATCACGACGGCGACCGCCACCGTGGTGGCCGCTCCCGGCCTGTGCCCGCCGCCTGTCGTTCCGACCCCGCCCACGGCCGTCGTAACGCCTCTGACGCCGGCCGCGACACCACTGGTCCCCGATGGCCTGGCACCGAGCGCCGCCGCCACGGTGGCGCCCACCCCGTCGGACGTTGCCGACACGAACGAGCCGACGGTCGAGGTTCTCGCGTCGACCGGCTCGAACGCCGCCATGGTCGCACCGATCGGCGCGGCGATCCTGCTCTGCGGCGGAGCGCTGCTGCTCGCCCGTCGATTCGCCGCCCGAGGTGACGCGACCCGCGACTAGGTCGGGGCAATCCGATTTCGGGGGTGCTCCGAAGAGAGATCAGGGCGTCCCTAGCGCCCCATCCCAACGCGCCGCCGCGTCGGGGGCGTGGGCCGCCCGCGGGGAATCGCGTTGGCACACCTAGCACCGGGCAAAACGGATGCGGGCGGCTCACGCACTACGCGAGGGCGTCCTGCGGGCTTTCCGCGGCGTGCGCCGTGTCGAAGCGGTGCGTACCGGCGCCCACCGTCGCCGGCTCGCACCCGGGCAGCTCGACCCGAGCCGTCGAGCCGGTCGGCACCGTCAGATCCACGCCGAGGCGCCCGTCCGCCAACGTCCAAGCGACCGACACCGTGCCATACGGTGTCAGGTGCGTCGCCGAGGCGGAGGTGAGGTTGCCGCCGGGCTGCGGCTTCACCAGGATGTCGCGGTAGCCGGGGGAGGCGGGCGAGATACCCGCGACCGTGCGGTGCATCCAATCGGCGACCGCGCCGAGCGCGTAGTGGTTGAACGACGTCATCTCGCCCGGGTTCACGCTGCCGTCCGGCCGCCTGCTGTCCCATCGCTCCCAGATGGTGGTGCCGCCCTGCAGCACCGTGTACAGCCAGGACGGACATTCGCGCTCGAGCAGCAGGTCGTAGGCGATATCGACCGAGCCGGCCCGCGTGAGCGCGTCGGAGATGACCGGCGTACCCGCGAACCCCGTGGCGATGCGGTTGTCCGCCTCGTGCACGAGCTCGCCGACGCGCGATCGTGCAACGTCCGCGCGCTGAGGCTCGTCGGGAAGCAGGTCAAACTCGATCGCCAACGCGTACGCGGTCTGCGCGTCGCTCGTCATGCGCCCGCTCTCGTCGAAGTACTCGGTGATGAACGCCTCGCGCACCGCCGAAGCCAGCCGCCCGTAGTGGGCGGCGTCGTCGGCGTGGCCGATGGTGCGGGCGGTCTCCGCGAGGGTCCGGGTGGAGAAGGCGAAGTAGGCGGTCGCGACGAGGTACCTGTCGGTGAGCGCGTCGGCCGGGTCCTCGGGAGGCGCGGCGGGGTCGAGCCAGTCGCCCAACTGCCGCCCGGTGTTCCAGAGGTGGTTGTCGCCGGCGAGCGAATCCATCAGGTCGACCCACCTCCGTGCGCTCTCGTACTGCTGCTCGAGGATTCCGACGTCGCCAAACCGCTCGTAGAGCGTCCAGGGCGTGAGCACCGCGACGTCGCCCCACACCGCGCCGGGATCGATCGGTGTCCAGGTCGGGCCGCCGGGGATGACCGGCACGTACCAGGGCACAGTGCCGTCCTCCAGCTGCTCGACGGCGACGTCCTTCAACCACGACCCGAGCATGCCGGAGACGTCGTAGAGGAACGACGCGGTGGGGGCGAAGACCTGCAGGTCTCCGGTCCAGCCGAGGCGTTCGTCCCGCTGCGGGCAGTCGGTGGGGATGTCGACGAAGTTGCCCCTCATGCTCCAGCGCACGTTTTCGTGCAGCCGGTTGACGAGCGGGTCGGATGTTTCGAACCACCCCGTGCGCTCGAGATCGGTGTGATACACCCGCGCCGTGACCGCGCCGGGGCGCAGGTCGCCCGGCCAGCCGTCGAGTTCCGCGTAGCGGAAGCCGTGGATGGTGAAACGGGGCTCCCACCGGCGCTCGCCGAGCCCGTCGAGGACGATCGTGTCGGTTGCCGCCGCGAGACGCAGCGGCCGGGTGTACAACTCGCCGTCCTGCATCACCTCGGCGTGCCGCAGGGTGACCGTCGTTCCCGCCGGACCGTCGACCACGATGCTCAGCCTGCCCACGAGGTTCTGGCCGAAGTCGAGGACGTATCTGCCCGTGGGGGTGCGCATGATCTCGACCGGCGCGAGCTCCTCCGTGCACCGCACGGGCGGGCCCTCGGGCGCCACGAACGTCGCCGGGTCCCTCGGGGTGACGGCGACCGGCGTCCATGCCGAGGCGTCGAAGCCGCCGTTCGACCAGCCGGCCTGTTCCAACCGGGTGTCGTAGGTCTCTCCGTCGTAGAGTCCGGATTCGAGGATCGGTCCGAACGACGCCGACCACGAGTCATCCGTCGCCACCGTCTGCCGCCGACCGTCGGCGAACTCGATCTCCAACTGCGCGATGAGCGAGATGTCCGAGCCGTAGAGGTTGCGATAGCCGCCGTTGAAACCCATGCGTCCGCGGTACCAGCCGTCGCCGAGCCACGCGCCGATGGCGTTGTCGCCCTCGGTCAGGAAGCCCGTGACGTCGTGCGTGTAGTAGCGCAGGCGCTCGCCGTAGACCGTCCAGCCGGGGGAGAGGATGTCGCGGCCGACCCTCAGGCCGTTGATCTCGGTTTCGTGCACGCCGTGCGCCGTGACGTAGAGGCGAGCCTGGCGAACCGGTCCCTCGACCCTGAAATCGTTGCGCACGAGCGGTGGTCGCCGGTCGGTGTCGGGTTCTTCCGCCCAGGCGGGCCCGACGGCGCGCGCGATCCAGTCGCCGGGCTCGAGCAGCCCTGCCTCGACGAACCCGGTCTCGCTGAACGGCGAGACGCTGCCGTCGGAACCGAAGACCCGCACGCGCACGCCGACCCGCTCGCGGGAAACGAGCGGGGCCACCGTCCACGGCACGAGCACCTGTTCGGTCGACTCGACGCGGCCGGTGGATTCGACGGTCGCCCCTCGCTCGAACTCGAGCTCGTATGCGGCTTGTACGAAGCCGGGTTCGGCCGTGGTCTGCCAGGAGATGCGCGGGGCGCGAACGTCGATCCCCAGCGCCTCGGTCGCGTGATGTTCGAAGCGGACGGGGCGGTTGATTACGGGGTGCACGGAGTTACTAGCCTTTCACTGAGCCTGCGGTGAGGCCCTTCTGTACGCGCTGGTTGAGGAGCAGGTAGAGCACCAGGGTTCCGAACACGTTGATGCAGATCGCGGCGAAGAGCGGACCGTAGTTGGTCGCCCCGAATTCGCCGTTGAAGTTGAGAAGACCGACCTGGATGGTGCGCAGGTCGCTCGAGTTGGTGAACGTCAGCGCGATCAGCAGGTCGTTCCAGATGAAGAAGAACTGCACCAGAGCGACGGTGAAGATCGCGTTACTGACCATCGGCATACCGACGGAAAAGAACGTGCGGATGACACTGGCACCGTCGAGCGTCGCGGCCTCGAACACTTCCCGGGGGATTGCCCGGAAGTAGGTCGCCATCATGAACACCGTGAGCGGCAGGCCGATCGCGGTGTAGGTGATGATGAGCGGCCAGAGGGTGCCCGTGAGACCGGTCTGGAAGTAGACGGTGAAGAGCGGGAGCAGGATCATCTGGCTCGGCACCATGATGCCGATGAGGAACGCGAGCAGCACGCCGCCGCGGCCCTTCCAGACGAGCACCTCGAGCGCGAACCCGGCGGCCGTGCCGAGCAGGATGATGAGGGCGAGCGCCGGGAAGACCGAGAGGATGCTGTTGGTCGCGTACTGGGCGATGTTGCCGGTGTTCCAGGCCTCGACGTAGTTGTCGAAGCTGAACGACGACGGGAGCGACCAGACCGGGTTGTTCAGAAACTCCGAGTTCGTCTTGAACGAGCCGAGGAGGAGCCAGACCAGCGGGTAGACCACGATGATGAGGAGGATGACGACGAGGATCGTCGTCGGGATCTTCTTCGCCACGCGACGCGTGCTGCGCGTGCGTCGGGTGGGGCGGAGCGTGCGGTTCTGGACGGCGGGAGCAGACATCGTCTAGCCCTTCGTGAGGTCGCGTCGCGACGAACGGAAGATGAAGACCGTGACGACGAGGCAGAGGATCGTGAGCAGGAGGGCGATCGTGCTGCCGTAGCCGTACTCGCCGTAGGTGAACGAGGTCTGGAACATGTAGAGCGTGAGCGGGCTCGTCGTCGTTCCCGGGCCGCCGTTGGTGAGGGCGAGGACGCTGTCGAACACCTTGAGCGTGCCGTTGATGCTGAAGATGATCGACGACAGCAGCACGGGGAGCGAGAGCGGGATGACGATGTGCCTGACCAGCTTCAGCCCGCTGGCACCGTCGAGGCGGGCCGACTCGAGGGTCTCCTCGGGGATGTCGACGAGGCCGGCGTAGAGCAGCACGCCGTAGAACCCCATCGAGCGCCAGATGTCCATGATCGCGATGACCAGGAACGCGCTGCCGGCGCTGCCGAAGAAGTCGATCGACGGGATGCCGACCGCGTTGAGCAGCTCGTTGACGAGACCGTTCTGCGGGGCCACCTCGAACATCTTCTGGAACATGAGCGCGACTGCCACCGTCGGAAGCACGACGGGGAAGAACACGAGCGTGCGCACGATGCTCGACGAACGCTTGAGCACGAAGACGTAGAGCAGCGAGAGCAGGTAGCCGAAGATCACCTGGCCGACCGTGATGACGATCGCGTACTTGATGGTGAAGAAGAGCGCGTCGCGCACCCTGTCGTCTTGGACGAGGGCGACGAAGTTGTCGAACCCGACGAAGGTGAAGCCGGTGATGGCGTTGCCCTCGAACACCGTGTACCCGAGCGACCAGACGACCGGCACGAGCATAACGAGGGTGTAGACGAGCAGGGCGGGGCCGACCAGGATGATGATCGATTTTCTATCGCCGAGAACGTTTTTCATTGCATCTGCTTTCCTGCGCGGGTATCCGGCGGTCGCGGCAGCGCGGGGCTGCCGCGACCGGGGATACGGCGGCGATTGAGGCGGTTACAGGTCGTTCTGGACGAGTTCCATGAACTCTTCCGCCGTGATGTCGCCGGTCACCAGCTGCGCGGCGTTGGTCTGGCTGGTGGTGGTCGCCTTGGTCGAGAACAGCGCCTCGAACCAGAGCACGGCGGTCTCGGTCGTGGCGATGCGCTCCTGGACCTCCTGGGTCAGAACCGGGACATCGGCGACGGGGGTGTTGACCTTGAAGCCGGAGACGCGTCCCTGCGTGGAGAGGGCTTCGCTGCCGTAGTTGTCGGCGATGCAGGTGAGCCAGTCGCCGACATTCGAGTCGTAGGCCTTGGCGTTGAACGTGGCAGGGAGGCCGACGTTGGCGGCGATCTGCGAGCTGTCGCCCTCGCCACCCTCGACATCGGGGAACGGCATAAAGCCGATGTTGTCGAGACCGATCTGGTTGCGTTCGGTGTCGCCGAAGTCGCTCAGGATCCAGCTGCCCATGTAGAACATGGCGGCGCTGCCGTTCATGAACTGGTTCGCGGCGGTGTCGTAGTCGATCGAACCGACGCCCTGCCCGAAGTCTCCGGCGGCGCCGAGGTCGGCGACGGCCTGGGCGGCTTCGACATACTCGGGGTCGGTGAGCTTCGCGTCTCCGTCGGCGACCTTCTTCAGCGCGTCGGGGCCGAGGGTGCGGAAGATGTAGTTGCCGATCAGGCGCGTGATGGGCCAGCCCTGTTCGCCGCTCGCGGAGAAGGGGGTGACGCCCGCGCCGTTGAAGGTGTCCGCCGCCGCGACCAGGTCGTCCCAGGTCTCGGGCGCTTCGACGCCGTTGTCGGCGAAGATCGTCTTGTTGTACCAGATGCCCTCGATGTTGTACTCGAACGGCAGCACCTTGAAGCCGCCGTAGAGCGCCTCGATCGTGGAGATCGCTGCCGGCTCGATGTTCTCGATGACGTCGAGATCGGTGAGGGTCTTGTCGAAGTCGAGCACGTTGCCGGCGTCGTCGAGGGTCTTGGTGAGCGCGGGAGCGTTGCCGGCCGAGTAGACGACCGGCAGGCCGTTCTGCCCGGCGAGCAGCTGGAGGCGCTGGTCGAGGTTGGTCTGGGGGACCGAGTCGGCGGTAAACGGCAGTGCCGTGTTCTCGGTGGCGCACTGGTCTTCGGAAAGCGACGTGAAGATCGCCGGCAGCTCCTGGTTCTCCGAGTTGGTGAGGAGGCTGAACTCCTTGGGGCTCGAGCTGGCGCCGCCCCCGCCTCCACCGCAGCCGGCGAGCAGCAGGGCCGCCGTTCCGAATCCGGCGACCAGGGCGAGTGAGCGCCGCTTGCTGTGACGTATGGACATCATTCCTCCTTGAATGGGTGTGCGCGAGCGAGTCATTGAAGCGCTTCAACGAAGATAGCGGGAGATTTCGCGCGGCGCAAGACTTTTGTTGATGCGCTTCAATAAAATGAACACGGCCTGAACCGGCCGGTAATAGTGGGGAGCACCATGGCGGCGATGGCCGATTTTCCGGGACGGGATGCCGCGCCCAGCATGGCCGACGTGGCGCGGCACGCCGGAGTCGCCCTCGGGACCGTCTCCAACGTGATCAACAATCCGGCCAAAGTGGCGGAGGGCACCCGACTCCGGGTGCTCGACTCCATCGCCGCCCTCGGGTTCGTGCGCAACAATCTGGCCCGATCCCTCGCCGCCGGCAGCGCCAACACCCTCGGCTTCGTCATCGTCGACATCGGCAACTCCCTCTTCGTCGATATCGCCAGAGGCGCCCAGAAGGCCGCCGGAGAACGGGACATGAAACTTCTCCTGGCGAACAGCGACGTCGACCTGGACAGTCAGAACGAATACCTCGACCTCTTCGACGAAGCGCGGGTCAGCGGCATTCTGCTCGCTCCGCTCGACGCTCCGCTCGACGGCGCCGCCAAGGTGAGGAGCCACGGCAGGGCCGTGGTGCTGGTGAACTGGCCGGGCGAACCGGGGGAGTCCTGCGGCGTCGTCGTCGACGAAGAGCTCGGCGGATACCTCGCGACGCGCCACCTGCTCGACTCGGGCAGGTCGCGGCTGCTCTTCGCCGGAGGCCCGCTCACCCTCCACGCGGTCGAACAGCGGTACGCGGGCGCGCGCCGCGCGGTCGACGAAAGCGGAGGCGCCGCAACGCTCGAGCTGCTCGAGACCGACAGGCTCACCGTCCCCGCCGGGCTGCGGGTCGGCCACGAGATCGCCGGGCGCTCCGTCGACGACCGCCCCGACGGCATCTTCGCGTCGGCCGACGCGCTCGCGTCGGGGTGCGTGCAGGCCCTGATCTACGGCGGCATCAACGTGCCGGCCGACATCGCCGTGATCGGGTACGACAACAACCACTTCGCCGCCGACAGCGTCGTGCCCATCTCGACAGTCGGACAACCCGGCATCGAGATGGGCCGAATCGCCGCCGAGCTGCTCCTGGAAGAGACGGATCCCTCGCAACCGCACAGTCACCGCACGGTCGTCACCGAACCCTCGCTGATCGTCCGGGCCAGCACGAAACCGGCCGGGTAGCCGCTACACCCGATCCGCGCGCACCGCGGCGACGACCTCGAGCATGTGCTCGCCGTAGGTGCCGAGCGGCAGTTCGTTGGCGTCTTCCGCGTGCGCGATGACCCCGTCGGGATCGATCAGGTAGGTGTACCGGAACGGCTTCTTCTCGAACGGCGCGCCTGGCTCGCGCACTACCTCGTAGGCCGTTCCGGCGACGCGCTCGGGGTCGGACAACAGCGGGTAGCGCAGCGCCGCGTCCTCCGAGAACTCGCCGTTCTCGCCCGCGCTGTTGAACGATGCGCCGACGATCCGCACCCCGGCGGCGCCGAGCTCGTCGTACGCCCGGTCGAGGGCGGCCGCCTGCAGCGAGCAGCCGCTGCTGTTCGCCTCGGGGTACCACCAGAAAACGAGCCACTCGCCGGCGAAGTCCGCGAGCGAGACGGCGCGTCCGGCGCTGTCGGTGAGCGTGAACGCGGGGGCGGCGGTGCCGGCAGTCAACATGGGGATCGCTCTTTCAAGAATTGCGGATGAAACGTGAACGACTAATCTCTCACTCTCCGAACCCGTCGGCCGTTATTGCCCGCAGCCACTCCACGGCGGCCGCGGCGTCGGCACCGGTGCCGCTGATGCGCAGCCTGGTGCCCTTTCCGAGCCCGAGTCCCATCAGCGCGAGCAGGCTGCTGGCCGAGGCTGAGCGCTTCGGATCATCCGCATCGGCTATCGTCACCTTCGCGTCGAACTCGGCCATTTTCGCCACGATCACCGACGCCGGCCGGGCGTGCAGGCCGACCTCGTTCACGATCGTCGCCTCTGCCGCTGCGTCCGCGACGGCTGCGGCCGTGCGCGCGTCGGCGGCCGGGGCCGGCGGTTCCTGCGGAGCACCGGCCCCGAGCTGCGCGTTCTTCGCGGTCATCGCGCCCGAGGCCTCGCGGTCGGCCTCGTCCAGGCTGGCACCCGCCGCGGCCAGAACGATGCCGGCGACGATGCCCTCGACGAACGGTGCGCTGCTCAGCCGCACCTCGGTCGTGCTCGCGCGGAACTCCAGCGCCATCGTCGTGCTCAGCACGGCCGAGCCGAGGTCCATGAACACGAGCACACCGTCGGGCGACGCCACCTCGTCGATGGCTTCGGCGACGCGCACGGCGTCGGTGCCGATCACCCCGTCGCCGGCGCCCGCGGCGATCGCGATGGCCGGCCGGTTCTCGCCGACCATCTGCAGGGCCAGGGCGACCGCGGCGTCCGCGAGGGCGGGGCTGTGCGAGACGACCACTATTCCGATCACGCCAGTGCCGCCGCGAGAGCCTCGAAGAGCAGAGCCGTCGATGTGGCCCCTGGGTCGAGGTGGCCCGCACTGCGATCGCCGAGGTAGCTCGCGCGGCCCTTGCGGGCGACGAGCGGCTCCGTGGCATCCCGGCCCTTCGCCGCCGCATCCGCTGCGGCCCGGGTAGCGTCGGCGACATCGCCGCCGGATTCGAGGCTCGCGTCGAACGCGGCCAGCGCAGGGGTGAGCGCGTCGACCATCGTCTTGTCGCCGACCTCGGCGTTGCCGCGCTGCAGCACGCCGGCGAGCCCTGCGTGCAGGGCGGCCGACAGCGCGGGCCCGTCGAGGGTTTCCACGGCGCCCGCGGTCGTGCCGAAGCGCAGGAAGAACGTGCCGTAGAGGGGACCGCTCGCCCCGCCGACGGTGCTGACGAGGGTCATCCCGACCGTGCGGAACAGGGCGTCGACCGTCGCAGGTTCGCCCGCCTTCTCGACCACGGCGGTCATGCCGCGCGCCATGTTCGAGCCGTGGTCGGCGTCGCCGATCGCCGAGTCCAGTTCGGTGAGGTACGACTGGTTCTCGACGACGGCGGCGCGGAACCGCTCGAGCCAGTCGGTCAGCAGGGCTACGGTCGCCGTGGTCGCCACGCTCAGACCCCCCACCGCAGGCCCGAGGTGTTCACGGGGGCATCCCACAGGCCGAGCAACTCGTCATCGGCGCGCAACAGGGTCACGCTGCATCCGGCCATGTCCAGGCTGGTGATGTAGTTGCCGACGAGCGACCTGGCCACGGTGACGCCCGCCTTCTCGAGCAGCTTCGCCACCTCGCCGTACATGAGGTAGAGCTCGATCAGCGGGGAGCCGCCCATGCCGTTGAGCATGGCGATCACCGGGCCCTGCGTGAAGTCGAGGTCGGCCAGGATCGGGTCGACGAGTTGCTGGGCGATGGATGCGGCCGGGGCCAGCGCGACCCGGTGACGGCCCGGCTCGCCGTGGATCCCCACGCCGATCTCCATCATGTCGTCGGGGAGGTCGAAGGTGGGCTTGCCGGCCGAGGGCACGGTGCAGCTCGTGAGCGCCATGCCCATCGACCGGCCATTGTCGTTCACCCGGTTGGCGAGCGCGGTCACCGCTTCGAGGTCGCGGCCCTCCTCGGCGGCAGCCCCGACGATCTTCTCGAGCAGCACGGTGAGCCCGACGCCGCGGCGGCCGGCGGTCCAGGTGGAGTCCTCGACGGCCACGTCGTCGTTGATTACGACCGAGGCGACCTTCACGCCGGTCTCGGCCTCGGCGAGCTCGGCCGCCATCTCGAAGTTCATCACGTCGCCGGTGTAGTTCTTCACAATGTGCAGCACGCCGGCGCCCGAGTCGGCGACCCTGGTGGCCTCCTGCATCTGGTCGGGGGTGGGAGAGGTGAAGATCTCGCCCGCGCACGCCGCGTCGAGCATGCCGAGGCCGACAAATCCGCCGTGCAGGGGCTCGTGGCCGCTGCCGCCGCCCGAGATCAGGGCCACCTTGCCCGCCCTGGTCGGCGAGCCGCGGTAGATGATGCGGTTGTCGTGGTCGACGTTCAGCTCGGGGTGTGCGGCCGCGATGCCCACGAGGGCTTCCGCGAGCACGGCTTCGGGCGCGTTGATGAGCTTCTTCATTTTCGGGTGCCTTCCAAGTTCGTCATTGAACGGTGGTGGGGCGCCCAGGCGCCCGGCCGATTGCCGCCAAAGTACCACGCGGGTGTGCGCGCACGTCAGGCCTTTCCGGCACCCGGTCTCACCCTGTCGCGCCCGCCCAGGCTGCCCCGGCCGGCAGGCATCCGGGAATCTTCTCCACAGCTGTCGGGTTGTCTCCCCTCGAGCTCATCGCCCGAATCGGGCCCCGTTTCGCGGCAGCCCGCCGCATGCCGTATCGCATACGGCCCCCGCCCGGTCAACGGTCAGGTTCGAGACGGACAATAATTAACTTGTCACTACGCTCTAGTTGACAATTCGATAGGGAGATCCGTTGCCCGGAAACGCCACGACGACGCACACCAACGTCGCCTTGCTCTCAGTCGCAAGCACGATTGCTTCACGCATCACGACGTCAGAATCAATCGACCAGCGACTGCAGGGCGCCCTCAAGCGACTTCGCCTCCCCAAGGGACTGCTGCAGCGCGTCGCCGGGGTCTACGAACGCCGCAACTGGGAGCCCGGGCAGCAGTTCGACGACGCCGCCGTCGCGGCGGGCAAGCGCGCCCTGGCCCAGGCCGGCGTGCGGCCCGACCAGGTCGGCCTGCTCATCAACACGTCGGTGACCCGCAAGAACCTCGAGCCCTCGGTCGCCGTGAGCATCCACCACGGCCTCGGCCTGCCCAGCTCGGCACTCAACTTCGACATCGCCAACGCGTGCCTCGGCTTCGTCAACGGCATGAGCCTCGCCTCGTCGCTCATCGACTCCGGCCAGATCGACTACGCCGTGATCGTCGCGGGCGAAGACGCCGACGAGATCCAGAACAACACGGTCGACCGCCTCGAGGCGAACAGCCTGAGCCGCAAAGACTTCATGAGCGAGTTCGCGAGCCTCACCCTCGGCTCCGGCGCGGCGGCGGCCGTCCTCGGCCGTGCAGACGCGCACCCCGAGGGTCACCGCATCCTCGGCGGCGTCACCCGCGCGGCCACCCAGTTCAACGAACTCTGCGTCGGCAGCGTCGACGGCATGTTCACCGACGCGAAGGCCCTGCTCAAGGGCGGCATGGAGCTCGTCGTGTCCGCCTGGAACGAGGCGAAGACCGACTGGTCGTGGGGCAA
Source organism: Conyzicola nivalis (assembly GCF_014639655.1). Lineage (NCBI taxonomy): Bacteria > Bacillati > Actinomycetota > Actinomycetes > Micrococcales > Microbacteriaceae > Conyzicola > Conyzicola nivalis. Next base: position 2,070,659 of record NZ_BMGB01000001.1, on the reverse strand, counting down.
GATGGACCGCTACATCCTGCACCAGGTCTCGTCCGTGCACACGAACGCCATCGTCAAGGCCGCCGGTCTCGACGAGGCCAAGGTCCCCCGCACCTACCCGCTGCTCGGCAACATCGGCCCCGCGTCGATCCCGATCACCCTGGCCTACGAGGCCGAAGACCTGAAGAAGGGCGACCGCGTCCTGCTGATGGGCGTCGGTTCCGGACTCAATACCGCAATGTTGGAGATCGCCTGGTGACTTCTCGAATCCCGCGTTCCGCTCCCGTTGCGGCGAGCCTTCCACCCGCGGGACTCGAGGGTCTCGACCCGTCGTTCTCGCGCCTCGTGTCGGCGCGCGAGAGCGAGGGCCTGTCGGTCAGCCACGAATGGCACGTGCTCGACAACGGCCCGCGCCTCGCCGAGCTGGGCGTCACGCCCGTCGGCACGATCCTCTGCGTGCACGGCAACCCCACGTGGAGCTACCTGTGGCGTTCGCTCGTCTCGCGGGCGACGGATGCCGCGGCAGGCGGCCACGAAGCATGGCGGGTGGTGGCCGTCGACCAGTTGGAGATGGGTTTCTCCGAGCGCACCGGACAACCGCGCAACCTGGCCAGGCGCGTGCGCGACCTCGGCGACCTCACCGACGCACTCGGGCTGACCGGCCCGGTCATCACCCTCGGCCACGACTGGGGCGGGGTCGTCAGCCTCGGCTGGGCGGTCGACCACCCCGAGCTGCTCGCCGGTGTCGCCCTGCTCAACACCGCGACCCACCAGCCCGCCGGCGACCCGATCCCCGCCCCGCTGCGTGTCACGCTGCTGCGCGGCGTGCTCGGCGCGGCAACCGTCGGCACCCCCGCGTTCCTCGAGACGACGCTGTCGCTCGCGCACCCGGCGCTGAGCGACGAGGTCAAGGCGGGCTATCGTGCCCCCTACCTCGAGGCCTCCCGCCGCGGCGGCATCGGCGGCTTCGTCGCCGACATCCCCGCCGACGACACCCACGAGAGCTTCCCCGAGCTCGAGCGCATCGCCGGGGGACTCCGCTTCCTCGCCGTGCCCGCTCTCGCCCTGTGGGGCCCGCGCGACCCGATCTTCGGTGACCGTTACCTCGACGACCTCGTCGACCGGCTGCCTCATGCCGACGTGCACCGCTTCGAGGGGGCGGGTCACCTCGTCGCCGAAGACGTCGACTACGCGTCATCCGTTCTCACCTGGCTGGGCGACCGCGGAACCGAGCTCTCGTCCCTCGGCACCGCCGCCCGCAATCCCTCGCGTTTCGCCACGCCGGCCGAGCCGGTCGAGGAAAAGCTCGACCCGAACCGCTTCGACGAAGGCTACGTGAAGCCGGTCAAGGCCGGCCCGCCCGCGGGACTCTTCCGCTACCTCGACGAGCTGCGCGACAACGCCGACACCGCGCTCGTCGAGATGGCGCCAGCGGGAAGCAAGACCCCCAACGTCGTGTCGTGGAAGCTGCTCTCCAAGCGTGTGCGCCAGATCGCCGCCGGTCTCGCCATGGTCGGCGTCAAGCGCGGCGACCGCGTCTCGCTGCTCATCCAGCCGGGCGCCGACCTCACCGCCGTGCTCTACGCCTGCCTGCGCCTCGGCGCGGTCGTCGTGGTCGCGGACGCCGGGCTCGGCATCCAGGGGCTGACCCGCGCCGTGCGCGGCGCGTGGCCCGACCACGTGATCGGTGCGCCGACGGGCCTCGCCGCGGCTACCGCGCTCGGCTGGCCCGGACAGAAGATCTCCACCGCCAAGTACATCAAGCCGGTGCGCCGTTCGCTCGACGTCGCCTACTCGCTCGGCGACCTCGTGTCGCTCGGTGTCGAGGAGGAGCTGCCGGAGCTGCCGTCGCCAGACGACACCGCAGCGGTCTTGTTCACCAGCGGATCGACGGGCCCCGCGAAGGGCGTCGTCTACACGCACGGCCAGCTGGCCGCGCTCGTCGACGCGCTGTCCACCGCCTACGGTGTCGGCCCCGGAACCGGCCTCGTCGCCGGGTTCGCCCCGTTCGCCCTGCTCGGCCCGGCGCTCGGTGCCCGCTCGGTGACGCCCGACATGGTCGTCACCTCGCCGAAGACGCTCAGCGCGAAGGCGGTCGCCGCCGCCGTGGAAGCGGCCGACGCCGCCGTCGTGTTCCTGTCGCCGGCCGCCGTGACCAACGTCGTGGCGACCGCCGGCGCGCTCGACGACGCGGGCCGCGAGGCGCTCGAGGGCGTGACCACGTTCCTGTCCGCCGGCGCCCCCGTGTCCGAGCGGCTGCTCGCCGCGGCATCCGCTCTTATGCCCAATGCGACCGCGCACACCCCCTACGGCATGACCGAGGGACTGCTGATGACCGACATCACCCTCGAGGGCATCCGCGACGCCGCGCTCGAACTCGGCGGGCCGGGCGGCGTCTGCGTCGGACTTCCCGCCGCGAACGTGAGCGTGCGCATCAGCGCTCTCGACGGCAACGGCGAGGCCCACGGGGTACTCGCGGATACCCCCTACGTGACCGGCGAAATCGTCGTCTCGGCGCCGCACATCAAGGACCACTACGACGGGCTCTGGCTCACCGAGCGCGAATCCCGCCGCGGCGCGGTGCCCGGCGAGCGCTGGCACCGAACCGGCGACGTCGGCCACCTCGACGACCGCGGACGCCTCTGGGTCGAGGGCCGCCTGCCGCACGTCTTGGTCACCGAGAACGGCGTCGTCACCCCGGTCGGGGCCGAACAGCGCTTCGAGTCGGTCTTCGAGGTCGCCCGCGCGGCCCTCGTCGGCATCGGACCCCGCGGCGAGCAGCAGCTCGTCGCCGTGATCGAGACGGTGCCGCCCGCGTTCCGGGTGTCGCTCGCGAACTCGGCTCTTGCGAGTGCCGTGCGCGCATCCACCGACCTGCCGCTCGCGGCCGTGCTCGTCGTGCCGAACCTGCCGACCGACATCCGCCACAACTCCAAGATCGACCGTGTGCGCCTCGGCGCGTGGGCGGGCGACATCCTCACCGGCGGGCGGATGACGCGCCCGTGAGGGTGCTGGTAACCGGCGCGAGCGGGCTGCTCGGCCGCGCGGTGGCGTCGTCGATCCTGGCGGCCGGCCACGAGGTGCGCACGCTGCAGCGCAGCCCCTCGCGACTGGCCGGCGTCGACGACGTTCTCGGTTCGGTGACGGATGCGACGAGCGTCGCCCGCGCCACCGACGGGGTCGACGGGATCGTGCACCTGGCCGCGAAGGTATCCCTGGCCGGAGACCCGGCCGAGTTCGACGCCGTCAACGTGGGCGGGACCCTGCGCCTGCTGCGCGCCGCCGGGGAGTCCGGCGTCGGGCGCTTCGTGCAGGTGTCGTCACCCTCGGTGGCGCACTCCGGCAGCTCGATCGTCGGCGACGACGCGCTGCCCGCCGACCCGGTACGGGCGCGCGGCGACTACGCCCGCACCAAGGCCGCGTCGGAGCTGCTGGCGCTCGCCGCCGACTCCGCCTCGCTCGCGGTCGTCGCGGTCAGGCCGCACATCGTCTGGGGCCCCGGCGACACCCAGCTGGTGGCCCGCATCGTGGAGCGCGCCCGGCAGGGCCGCCTGCCGCTGCTCGGCCAGGGCGCGGCGCTCATCGACACGACCTACATCGACAACGCGGCATCCGCCATCGCGGCCGCGCTCGAGCGCGCACCCGAGGTGCACGGCAACGCCTACGTGATCACGAACGGCGAGCCGCGACCGGTAGCCGAACTCATCGCCGGCATGTGCGCGGCGGCCGGCGTTCCCGCGCCGCGCTGGAGCGTTCCCGCCGGCGTCGCCCGCGCCGCCGGTTCGGCGATCGAAGCGGTGTGGCGGGTGCGCCCCGGCGCCGACGAGCCGCCCATGACGCGGTTCCTCGCCGAGCAACTCTCGACGGCGCACTGGTTCGACCAGCGTCGCACCCGCGCCGACCTGCAGTGGGCGCCCACGGTGTCGCTCGACGAGGGCTTCCGGCGACTCGCGGCGTCGTACGGCAACTAGCGCCTTCTCGCCGGGGGCCCTCGGGCGGCCGCGCCACCGCATAGCGCCGCGCCCGCCGAGGACACGCGCTCACAGGCGGCATATTGCTCCTCCGCCGGCCGCGGAAGCGCAATACGCCGCCGATGACATCGCGCCCGCCCGATAGCGCCGCGGTTTGTTGCAGGCGCGCCCGAACATCCGACAGCGCCCGTGACAGAAGACCGCGCAACCCTGCCGCCGACGGCGCGTGCTGCCGTATGGCGCGGGTGCGGGTGTGCGCACGCCCGCACCCGCGCCACGCCGCCGCACCTGACGCCGCACCCACCTCGACACGCCGCCGCACCTCGACACGCCGCCGCACCCGACACGCCCGCACCCAAATCGGGGGGCAAATCCGGCACCGAAATCTCGTCGCACGCGCGACATCCGCATGATTCCGCGGCACAGGAAATGTCAGTGGCCCGCGGGAGAATGTTAATCAGCGCGACACGCCGAAACACTAGATGTAGTGGAATGACACGGCTGTGATTCCCGTTATATAGTGAGAACCCTCGCAGCAACAGCTACGAACTAGACGACACAGAAGGAGGATCACATGGACAACGACAACGATTCAGTCGGCGGCTACGCAGTTCCCGTTGACCCGATGGATCTTCTGCAGTGCGACTCCTGCCAGTAGGCAGATAGCACCCCACAAGACCCCCGACGAAACCCCGGTTGCCGCAAGGCACCCGGGGTTTTGTGGTTCTCCGACCGCGAGCGGGCGAGGCTCAAAGCGGGGCACGTAGAATCACTACGTGCCAGTGAACCCCGAACTGCAGGGCCGCGTGTTCGCGCCTACTGCCCCGTACCTGGTGGGACGCGAGAAGATCCGCGAATTCTCCCGCGCCGTCCTCGCCACGAGCCCGCTGAACAATGATCCGGATGCCGCGAAGGCCGCGGGTTACGCCGACATCGTCGCGCCGCCCACGTTTCCCATCGTGATCCAGGAGTCGACGCTCGCCCAGCTGCTCGCCGAGCCCGACGCCGGAATCGACTTCACCCGCGTCGTGCACGGCGACCAGCGTTTCAGCTACACCCGCCCGATCGTCGCGGGCGACGAACTCACCGCGACCCTCGCCGTCACCGCGATCAAGTCGCTCGGCGGCCACTCCATGGTCACGTCGGAGTCGACGATCACCGACCAGACCGGCGCCCACGTCGTCACCGCCATCTCGACCCTCGTCGTCCGGGGAGACGAATGATCGCCGAACTGGGCGAGATCGTCGCCGAGAAGACCTACCGCCTGACCCGTGACTCCCTCGTGCGCTACGCGGGCGCTTCGGGCGACTTCAACCCGATCCACTACCGCGACGATGTCGCCGAGAGCGTCGGCCTGCCCGGCGTTCTCGCCCACGGCATGCTCACCATGGGCTTCGCCGTGCAGCCCGTCGTCGACTGGATCGGCGACAGCGGCAAGATCCTCGACTACCAGGTGCGGTTCACGCGCCCGGTCGTCGTCGACAGGGCGGATGGCGCAGAAGTGACCGTGGTCGCCAAGGTGGGCGCCCTCACCGACGCCGAGATCCGAATCGATCTGACCGTGACGTTCGCCGACCAGACCGTGCTCGGCAAGGCGCAAGCACGCGTCAGCCTCGCCTAGATGACTGACGGCAACGGCGCGACGCCGCTGGCAGAACTCACCACCATGCGCGTGGGCGGAGCGGCCCACGAGCTGCTCTCTCCCGCCACACGCGACGAGCTCGTCGCGGCCATGGTCGAGACCTGGGGCAGCGGCGAGGAGTGGATCGTGCTCGGCGGTGGGTCGAACGTGGTCGTCGCCGACGAGGGCTTCGACGGCACCGTCGTGCGCGTGCTCACCCGCGGTATCCAGCAGCTCTCCGACGACGACGGCCGCGTCGTGCTGCGCGTCGAGGCGGGCGAACCGTGGGACGACCTCGTGGCGTACACGGTCGACAACGGCCTCGCCGGCATCGAAGCCCTCAGCGGCATCCCCGGTTCGACCGGCGCGGCACCCGTGCAGAACATCGGTGCCTACGGCCAGGAGATCGCCTCCAGCCTCGTCGCCATCGAGTTCCTCGACTACCTCAGCGGCGACCTGCAGCGGCTCACCGCCGCCGACCTCGGGTTCGACTACCGCACGTCGACGCTGAAGCAGGGCAGGAGGGGGCTCGTGCTGTCCGTCGACCTCGAGCTGACCCGCAGCGCCGAGAGCGCACCCGTCGGCTACGCGCAGCTCGCCTCGACGCTCGGCGTGGAACTCGGAGCCCGTGTGCCACTGCGCGTCGTGCGCGACACCGTTCTGGCGCTCCGCGCATCCAAGGGCATGGTCCTCGACCCGGCCGACCCCGACTCGGTGAGCTGCGGCTCGTTCTTCACCAACCCGATCGTGGGCGAGAATTTCGCGAGGACCCTGCCCGAGCAGGCGCCGCGCTGGGCCAACGCGCCCGAACCGGCACCCGTCGCCGTGCCCCTCGGCGAGGAGCCGGCCGCGCCTCCCGCGCAGACCGACTTCCGCGTGAAGCTCAGCGCGGCCTGGTTGATCGAGAAGTCCGGCATCGGGCGCGGGTTCTCACTGCCGGGGTCGCGCGCGGCGATCTCGAGCAAGCACACGCTCGCCATCGTGAACACCGGGGGAGCGACCGCCGCCGAGGTAACCGAGCTGGGGCGTTACGTGCAGACCCGCGTGTTCTCGCAGTTCGGCGTGCGGATGGTCGCGGAGCCGGTGCTCGTCGGCGTCTGGCTGTAGCTACAGCAGCCCGAGCTCCATCGCCTTCGTGACCGCGCGCGTGCGGTCGTTCACCTCGAGCTTCTCGAAAGCGTGCAACAGGTGCGTCTTCACGGTTGCCTCGCCCAGGAACAGCTTCTTCGCGATCGCCGGGTTGCTCAGGCCCTGCGCGACGAGCCCGAGCACCTCGGTCTCGCGCGGGCTGAGCGTGATCGCGCGCGTCTTCACCCGCCCGACCAGCATCGCGGCGATCGACGGCGCGAGTGCCACCTCGCCGCGCGCCACCGACCGGATGCCGGCCAGGATCTCCTCCTGCGGCGCGGCTTTGAGCAGATAGCCGCTCGCCCCGGCCTCGATCGCGGTGAGGATCGATGCGTCGGTCTCGTAGGTGGTGAGCACGACGACCCGGATCGCCGGGCTCGCCTGCAGGATGAGCGCCGTCGCCTCGTCGCCGTCCAGCTCGGGCATGCGCAGGTCCATGAGCACGAGTTCCGGCGTGAGGGCGAGCGCCAGGTCGACGGCTTCGCGGCCGTTCGAGGCCTCGCCCACGACCTCGATATCGTCGGCCGCGGCGAGCAGCGCCACGATGCCGCCGCGCACGACGGGGTGGTCGTCGGCCACCAGCACGCGGATCACGCGAGGACCGCCGAACGCGGCAGGGTGGCGGTGAGCGAAGTGCCCACGCCGGGCGAACTGGCGATCGCGAGGGTGCCGCCGACGAGCGTGAGGCGGTCGCGCATGCCGCTCAGTCCGAAGCCGTCGTTCTCGAGAGCGGGATCGAAGCCGTCGCCGTCGTCGCGCACGATCAGAGTGACGGATGTCTCGTCGACGGTGAGTTCGAGGGTGGCGTTCGACGCCGCCGAGTGTTTGCGCACGTTGGCGAGTCCTTCCTGGGCGCAGCGCAGCAGCACCACTTCGGTGTCGCGGTCGAGCGGCGGGGTCTCGCCGACGACGCCGACGACGATGCCGGTCTCTCTGCCGAAGCGTGAGGCGAGCCGGTCGAGGGCGGCGCGGATGCCGCCTTCGGCCAACGCGACCGGTGCGCTCGCCGCCACGAGCGACCTGGTCTCGGCGAGGGCCGTGCGCGCGCTGTCTTCGAGCAGGTCGACGGTCTCGCCCACGGTCGGACTGCCGCTCACCAGCTCGCGCCGGGTGCGCTGGGCGAGCAGCACGAGACCGGTGAGGTCTTGCGCGATCGTGTCGTGGATCTCGCGGGCCAGCCGCTCCCGCTCGCCCATCGCCCCGGCGTCGCGGCTCACCGCCTCGAGCTGGGCCTGCGTCTCGCGGAGCTCGTCGATGAGCCGGGCCCGTTCGGCGCTCTCCTCCGAGATGCGAGTGATCCAGAAGCCGATGGCGAAGCTTCCCGCGAGCGAGATCGCCTCGATCACGACGGCCTGGCTGAGCGCGCTCCACGTACCCCCGAGGTACAGAAAGTAGCCGGTGCCCACGGAGACGGCGAGCGAGACGTTGGCGACGACCGCGGCTCGGGTGCTGCCCGCAAGCAGCCAGAGCAACGGGAAGGCGATCGCCTGGGCGGTGGCCATGCTCGGGCTGATCGCGGTGCCGACTCCGGAAAGCACGACGATGAGCGCGGAGACGGTGATGGCGCGCGGCGACCCGTCCTCGCTCCCGCGACCCAACGCGAACCAGACGACGATGATCGCCACGATGACCGCGCCGGCTCCGACTAGTTCGCCGCCCTCCGCCCCGTTCGCGAGCACGAGCGCGAAGAGAATCGCGGCCGCCGAAACGACCGCGATGTCCCACCCGCGAATGTTGCCCATTCAGCTATCTTTGCGGATCCAGCGGAACGTGATGCGGCACACGATCAGGCCGAGCACCAGCCACAGCCCGGTGACGAGGGCGACGCCCGCGAGATTCCACACGCCGCCGGGCTCCGCGCTCTCGAAGGTCTCGGGCAGGAAGACCGACCGCATCCCCTGCGCCATCCACTTAAGTGGGAACGCGCTCGCGGCGTTCTGCAGCCAGTCGGGCAGCTGGCTGAACGGCAGGTAGACCCCCGAGATGAACTGCAGCACGAGCGTGATCGGGATGACGACCGCGGAGGCGCTCTTTCCGCTGCGAGGCACCCGACTGAGCGCGATACCGAGCACCGCGGAGGTGGTGACCCCGAGAAGGAACACCCAGCCGAATGTTAACCACGCCCCGGCCTCCGTGGGCAGCGCGACGCCGAACACCACGCGGGCCACGATGAGCAGCAGCGCGGCCTGGGCGGCGCCGGTCACGAGGACCTGCCCGATCTTGCCGATGAAGTAGCTCGACACGGGCAGCGGGGTTCCGGCGAGACGCTTGAGGGTGCCGTCGCTGCGTTCCGTCGCGATGTCGATGGCGAGGTTCTGCAGGCCGCTCAGCAGCAGGCCCGCCGCGAGCATGCCGGGCAGGTAGTACGCCGCCGCGGTGACGTCGGCCCCCGTGTCATCCGTACCGAACGACTGGTCACTGAAGGCGGTCGAGAAGATCGTGAGCATCACGACGGGGAAGAGGAAGGTGAAGAACACCGAGTCGCCCTGGCGGAAGTAGGCGCGCACCTCGTTGACGACGCGGCTGCCGCCGAGGCGGAGCGACCGGCCGGCCGGGAGGCGGGGGATGGTGAGGGTGGTCATTTTGCTGTCTCCTTTTCGAGCACGGTCGCTGAGCCGCCTACGGTCGCTGAGCTTGTCGAAGCGCCGCGTTCGTACGCCGCCACGAGTTCGAGATAGATGTCTTCGAGGCTGGGGCGCACGACCTCCAGTCCGTCGAGTTCGCCGCCGTTCTCGCGCACGAGCGCGGCGACGAGCGTCGCCGGCTCTGTCGTTCTCTGCTCGCGCGCGACGCCCCTGTCGACCCAGCGCACGAGCGGCACGCGCGCATCCGCCCCACCGATCGTGTCTATCGGGCCGATGTCGATGAGCTTTCCCCCGGCGATGATGCCGGCCCGGTCACCCAGGTGTGCCGCCTCGTCGAGGTAGTGCGTCGTGAGCAGGATGGTGGTGCCCTCGTTCTTGAGCGAGAGGATGAGCTCCCAGAACTGGCGGCGCGACTCGGGATCGAAGCCGGTGGTCGGTTCGTCGAGGAACAGCAGGGCCGGGTTGCCGACGATGCCGAGGGCCACGTCGACGCGACGGCGTTGCCCGCCGGAGAGCTTGCGGATGAGGGTCTTCTGCTTGGCCTCGAGCCCCACGGCCGCGATGACCTCGTCGACGTCGCGCGGGTTCGGGTAGAGCCCGGCGAAGTGGGTGAGCTGTTCGCGCACCGTGACGTTGCCGCTCTCGCCGGTGGACTGCAGCACGATGCCGAGCTGCGCCTTCCAGGCGAGGCCGCCGCGGCCGGGATCGGTGCCCAGCACCGTCACCTCGCCCGAGGTGCGGTCGCGGTATCCCTCGAGGATCTCGATCGCGGTGCTCTTGCCCGCGCCGTTGGGTCCGAGCAGCGCGAAGGTCTCGCCCCGCCCGATGTCGAAGCTGACGCCGTCGAGGGCGTTGAGCGAGCCGTAGGACTTCCGTAGGTCGCGCACGGTGACCGCTGAGTCGTGGTTTGTCATGGTTCAACTGTGGCCTCGCGGGCGCGCGGGCGACAGCGGTGCACCGGTGGGCCGGCGGGTCAACCGGTCGGTGGAGGGGGGGTGCTAGCCCAGGTCGGGCTCGGCCTTGTCTTTGCGAGCTGCGCGCACGATCGCGGCGATGATGCCGGCGACTACCAGCACGGCGCCGAAGCCGACGACGCTCCAGACGATGGCCGCGGGAGTCGCGTCGCCGAAGTCGACCTGCGAGGCGAAGATGGCGATCGCCGCGACGACGAGCAGGATGCCGCCCCAGACGATCGTGCCGATGCGCGGTGTGAGGGGCGCGAGGGGGGTGGTGTTCGCGGTGTCGGTCATTCGCTTGTTCCTTCGATCATGTTGCCGGTCGCGGGGGCGCGCTGGATGGTGAGCTCGCCGACGCCCATGGTGATGTTCAGATTCGCCGAGCGCGCCGACCGGTCGGGGGCGGGCTCGCCATCGACCTGCTGGGGGATGTTGAACGAATCCGACCTGCCCACCAGCGAATCGCGGTCACGCGTCTCACGGCCGATCGTCGCGCTGTAGTAGAACTCCCCGTCGGCGGGGACGATCACCGTGACGTCGCCGATGCCGGAGACGAGCGTGAAGTTCTCATAGACGGGCATCAGCTCTCCCTCGAGCGCAGCCTGTTCACCCGCGGGAACCGGCTCGGCGTAGAAGTCGGTGAGGTCGATCACCGTGTCGCCGGTGCCGACGAAATAGACCTCGTTCGTCCAGTCGTAGTCGTCCGCCTGCGGCTCGAAGCGCACGTCGTCGGTGTAGCTGATGTTCGGGCCCTGCGGCACGATCGCGGCGACCAGCAGCACGGTGAGCACCACCGCGGCGACACCCTGCGAACCGCCGGGGCGTTTGCCCCTGGCGCCGTTGACGATGATGGCCACCGCGAGCACGGCGAGCATCGCGCCGAGGCCGGCTAGCAACGCCGCGCCGGTGATGGCGCCGCCGCCGACCGCGAGGGTCGTGAGCCCGCCGGTCACGAACGACGAGCCGATGAAGATGAACGAGTAGAGCGGGTTCGACCTGGTGCGTGCGTGGTGGGCCTGCTCGATCGCTCGACGCGCCGCGCGCTCCGCACGGTACTGCGCCTGAGCGGCGAGGCTCGCCGCGTGTTGTTCCGTCGCCTGACGCACCCGGAACGCGTCATTCTCGGCCTTCCACTGGGCCTGCTGCTGGCGCCAGGCGGCGAACTCCTCGGCGCTCGCCGTGGCGGCGGGGGCGGCCGGACGGGCGCCGGGGCCGGCGGCCGAGTCCGGCAGCACGGTCGTCGTGGGGTCGGTCGACGCCGGGTAGGGCTGCGGGATCGTGTCCGGCCGCGCGTCCGTCGTCGCGGGGGTGACGAGCGGGGCGTTGGATGCGCGGCTCGAGCGGCGGGCGACCCAGACCACGAACCAGACGAGCAGACCGAGCACCACGATGGTCCAGAGGGCGCGGCCGGCAGAGGCGCCCCAGAACGGCTCGCCCCAGTACGCGCTGCCGGCGAACCAGAAGCCCTGCGTCACGGGGAGCATGCTCAAGAGGATCAGCGCGCCGATTCCCGCGATGGGGGAGTCGAGGCGGCCCTTGAAGACCTCCTCGAGGTGGATCTTGTCGTCCTGGTCGGGCAGCAGCAGCCAGGCGGCGGCGTAGAGCAGGAAGGCGGGCCCGCCGAGGACGGCGACCACGACGATGATGCCGCGCACGATGAGCGGGTCGACGCCGAGCCGGGCGGCGATGCCGGCGGCGACGCCGCCGATCCAGCCGGGCTCGCGGGTGAGGTTGAGGGAGCGCATCCAGGCGAAGAAGCGGTTGCCGGCGAGCGGCGCGGCGGGAGGTGCCGGCTGTTCGGCGGCCCCCGGCTGTTCTTCGGGAGCCTCGGGCTGTGGGGAGGTATTCGTGGGCATGGCTCAATGCTGCCGCCCGCCAGCACCACCCGGCCATGGGGTAATCCCCTGACCGCACCCTGAGATGCCGACCCGGGGCATCCTGGGGTCTGTCAAACCTGCTTGTATTCAAGAGTGAAGACCGCCACCGAACGACCGCCGCTCGCGCGCCCGCGCCGCGTCGCGGTCGGCGGTGTCTGCCTCGCGGTCGCCCGCCACCTCGACGTATCGGTGCGCCGCGTGCGCTTTCTCACAGTGGCGCTCGCGCTGTGCGGCGGCGGCGGCGTGCTGCTCTACCTTTGGCTGTGGGCGTTCGTGCCGCTCGACCCGGCGGCCGACGACGACGAGGGCGTGCGGCGCTCGGCCCCCGCGACGGTGCTGCTGCTTGTCGTCGCCGGGTTGGCCGCGCTCGTCTTCCTCGTGACGGGCCGCGAATCGACGACGGCGCTGCTTTTCGTCACCTGCGCGAGCGGCCTCGCCGTGGCGTGGAGCCTCACCTTCGACCGCCACGACCCCGACCGTGGCGCCGCGGCCGGCACGGTGCTGCGGTTCGCGGCCGTCGTGCTGCTCGTCGTCTGCGGTGTGGCCGCATTGCTCGCCCGACCCACCGCGGAGAACGCCGTGCTCGGCGTCGCCATGGTGGTGCTCGGTGTCGCCGTGATCGCCGCCCCGCGCGTCGTCGCCCTCTCGAGCGACCTGCAGGCGGCCCGCACCGCGCGGGTGCGCGAAGAGCAGCGGGCCGAGATCGCTGCCCACCTGCACGACTCGGTGCTGCAGACGCTCGCGCTGATCCAGAACCGGGCGGGTGCCTCGAGCGAGGTCGCGCGCATCGCCCGTGCTCAGGAGCGCGAGCTGCGCGACTGGCTGTTCGTCGGCGACGCCCCCGTGGTCGCCGACCTCGCCACCGAGCTGCGCGATATCGCCGCCGCCATCGAGCTCGACTACGCGGTGCGCATCGACGTGGTCACCGCGGGGGAATCCGTAGACAACTCGAGCGGCGCCCTGCTCGCCGCGGCGCGCGAGGCCATGCTCAACGCCGCCCGTCACGCGGGCGGCGAGGTCTCCGTCTACGTCGAGACGCCGCCGGGCGCGATCGACGTGTTCGTGCGCGACCGGGGCCCGGGAGTCGACCTGCAGTCCCTTCCCGCAGACCGCCTCGGTATCCGAGAATCGATAATCGGTCGGATGTCACGTGCCGGAGGCATCGCGACGGTGCGCCCCGGCACCGGCGGCTCGGGCACCGAGGTGCACCTGCACCTCGAGGTCCCGCGCGACATCCGCCTCTCCCAAGGAGCCAGCTCGTGACCAACGTACTTATCGTCGACGACCACTCGATCTTCCGCTCCGGCCTGCGCGCCGACCTCGACGACTCGGTCGTGGTGCTCGGCGAGGCGGCCACGGTCGACGAGGCCGTAACGCTCATCGAGTCCCTGCGCCCCGAGGTCGTGCTGCTCGACGTGCACCTGCCCGGCGGTGCGGGCGGCGGGGGTGCCGAGGTGCTTCGGCGGTCGAGCGCCCTGCTCGACTCGGTGCGGTTTCTCGCCCTATCGGTCTCCGACTCGGCCGAGGACGTCGTCGGCGTGATCCGGGCCGGCGCCCGCGGCTACATCACGAAGGGCTCGTCGGGCGCCGAGGTCTCACGGGCCGTCGCCGCCGTCGCCGGGGGAGACGCCGTGTTCTCGCCCCGCCTGGCCGGCTTCGTGCTCGACGCGTTCGGAGCGGTGGCCGGCGAGCAGGCCGCGTCCGACGATGAGCTTGACCGCCTCAGCGCCCGCGAGCGCGAGGTCATGCGGCTCATCGCCCGCGGATACGCCTACAAGGAGGTCGCGACCGAGCTCTTCATCTCGATCAAGACTGTCGAAACCCACGTCTCGGCCGTGCTGCGCAAGCTGCAGCTCTCGTCGCGCTACGAGCTGACAGCCTGGGCCCTGGAGCGCAAGCTGCTCTAGCCGGCCGCGCCGCGCGCGGCCCGCCCCGCGTGGGCATTTGCGGGCTTCGCACCTCCCCAGGTCCCAGGAAGGCGCGGAACTCGCAAAACGTTGCTCACTCGAAGAACGGCCGCGATGCCAGGACCCGGATGACCCGGCGCACGAGCTCCTCCGGGTCGTTCAGGTCGTCGCCGTTCACCTGGATCACCACCCACCCGTCGGCCTCGAGCCGGGAGATGCGGGTCATGTCGGCGCGGAAGTTGGCCGCCGGGTCGTGGAACCGGCTCTGGTACTCGACGATCGTCTTGCGCTCGGGAAATGCGAGGTCTGCCCGGTAGCGATACCCGTCCGTGGTCGTGATCGGAAGGTTGACGGCGAGCCCGGGCAGACCGGCCTGCACGAAGATGACGCGCAGTTGCGACTCCTTCGGCGATTCCGAACGATCGTTGAGCAAGGGTAGAGCGTCGGCCAGCCTCGACCGGCCGGCCCTCGATCCGTGCCGCCGAACGGCTTCGGCGAGTCCGGCCGGCGTCGAAAGCGGCATCCGCCAGTGAATGACGTAGTCGCCGGCCGCGACGAGTTGCGACAGCGTGAGCGCGGCAGCGAGATCGCACCAGGTGCGGTCCGGTGACGCGACCCGGAGCGGACCCCATCGCTGTACGTCACCGTCGTCCGTGCGAACAGAGTGCCCGCGGATACCTTTGCCTGTCGGCGCCGTCCGCGGTGACGGTGCGGCTACGTGCAGCTCGCGGTCCTGTTCCAGTTTCCACGGCAGCGGGATGTGCATGATCTGGGCCGCGGTGTTCCCGTAGAAGTAGGCGACTTCGGGAAGGCGCACCTGCAGCATTCGGCAGAGCTCGTCCACACTCGGCTCGCCGCTCCCGGCCGCGTAGACACCGCGGAACGGGTGGAGGAGATCCTTGCCGCGAAGACGCTGACGCCCGAGCCCGGCGCGGAGGCCCTCCGCGGTCGTGAACGGTTCGCGGTCGAGGGGAGCCGGTAGGGGTTTGCGTGGTTTCACCCGACGATGGTGGCGGATGCCTGACCCGGTTCGCGCGAATTCTCCACAGTCCCGAATTGGTTGCGAGATCCGCACGTTCCGAACGCGCGGGAAGGTGCGGAACTCGCAAACGCGCGTGCCGGCGGCCGCCCCCTACGCGAACAGCTGCTGCAGCCGCCGCACGCCCTCGAGCAGCGGTTCGTCGCCCAGCGCGTACGACAGGCGCAGGTAGCCGCTCGGGCCGAACGCCTCGCCGGGCACGACGGCGACCTCGGCCTGGTCGAGGATGAGGTCGGCCAGTTCGAGCGACGTCGTGGGCGTGACGCCGCCCCACTCGCGGTTCAGCAGCCCCGTGACATCTGGGTACACGTAGAAAGCGCCCTCGGGGGTGGGGCACACGATTCCGTCGATCTTGTTCAGCTCGGCGACGATGAGCGTGCGGCGGCGGTCGAAGGCCTGGCGCATGACCTCGACCTCGTCCTGCGGGCCGGTGAGCGCGGCGAGGGCGGCGCGCTGCGAGATGTTCGACACGTTCGACGACAGGTGCGACTGCAGGTTGCCCGCGGCCTTCATCGCGTCGACGGGGCCGACCATCCATCCCACGCGCCAACCGGTCATCGCGTACGTCTTGGCGACGCCGTTGACCAGGATCGTCGTGTCGGCGAGCCCGGGCACGGCCTCGACGATCGAGATCGCGCGCGGCGCAACGGCCGGGTCGGAGGAGTAGGTCAGGTTCTGGTAGATCTCGTCGCTGATCACCCAGATGCCGTGGGCCAGCGCCCACTCGCCGATCGCCCTCGTGGCCTCGGGCGAGTAGACGGCGCCGGTCGGGTTCGACGGCGAGACGAACAGCAGCACCTTGGTGCGGTCGGTGCGGGCTGCTTCGAGCTGCTCCACGGTCACGAGGTAGCCCTGGTCGCTGCCGGCGAACACCTCGACGGGCACGCCGCCGGCGAGCTGGATCGCCTCGGGGTAGGTGGTCCAGTACGGCGCAGGCAGCAGGACCTCGTCGCCCGGGTCGACGATCGTGGCGAACGCCTGGTAGACGGCCTGCTTGCCGCCGTTGGTCACGACGACCTGGTTCGCGGCGACCTCGAGGCCGCTGTCACGCAGTGTCTTCGCCGCGATCGCCTCGCGCAGGTCGGGGAGGCCGACGGCTGGGGTGTAGCGGTAGTTTTTCGGGTCGAGGACGGCAGCGGATGCCGCGTCGACGATAGACGCCGGCGTCGCGAAGTCGGGCTCGCCTGCCGCGTAGCTGATTACCGGGCGACCCTGCGCCTGCAGCGCCTTCGCCTTGGCGTCGACCTTGAGGGTCGCGGATTCTGCGATAGCGCCGATGCGCCGGGAGATTCGAGGAAATGTGGCCACGCAGCTAGTGTAGGGCGGGACGGCAGGTCCGTTCCGGTCGCCCGGGATGACGGAACGCCGTCGATGCCTTACACTTGTCGAGGTAGTAATTCTGCCAAGCTTTTGCGCGCCATCTTCTGGCAATCCAGCCTGTGAGTTCGAAGTGTAATTAGCCGTGTGCCTCGCGCACGCAAAGGGCGGTGGCTCAATTGGTAGAGCAGCGGTCTCCAAAACCGCAGGTTGCAGGTTCAAGTCCTGTCCGCCCTGCAGGTGTCCTCACACATTTCGGTGTGAGGCACCGAGCACCACAACGACGAGCTGTCGGAAGGTAGTACTGAACAGTGGCTAGAAAAATTGCCGACGAGCCCAGCGAGGACGTCGTTGTCAACGCCCGTAAAGACAGTGCCGAAAAGCGCAGTCCGATCGGCCGCCTGTCGCTGTTCATCCGACAGGTAGTCAACGAGCTCAAGAAGGTCGTCACCCCGACCCGCAAAGAGCTCGTCAGCTACACCGGTGTCGTGTTGATCTTCGTGGTCATCATGATGGCCCTCGTGGGTGGGCTCGACTGGGTCTTCTCGCTCGCGGTCAACTACATCTTCGGTAACGGCGACATCACCTCTTAGGGTTTTCGCCGCGCACGACGCGTTCGGATCCGTCCGCTACGTGAAACAAGGAATGGAATGGAATTCAGTGTCTGAGAACCACCGCGACGATATCGACCTCGCGACCGCTGCAGAGCAGTCCTCTGAGGACGACGAAGCCCAGGAGGGCAACTCGCTGGCTGCTGACGAGGATTCCGTAGACGCCGCCGAAGAAGAGGCGCTGCACGTCGAAGACTCGAACGAGGAGGCGGGCGACCTCGCCGGACTCATCGAAGCGCTCGACGCCGCGATCGACCCCGAGGCCGACGCGATCGTCGACGACGCCATCGACATCGACTCGCTCGACGAGGCCGAGGCTTCGGTCGCCGCCGTCGAAGACGAGGCCGACATCGAGGCCGAAGAGGCCGCGAACGAAGAACTGGATGTCCCGCCGTACGACGGTCCCGAACTGGGCGACGACGGCGAGCCCATCGAGGTCGACCCCTACGAGGAGTTCCGCAAGGAGCTGAAGGCGCAGCCCGGCAAGTGGTTCGTCATCCACTCCTACGCCGGCTTCGAGAAGCGGGTGAAGCAGAACATCGAGAACCGCAAGATCTCGATGACCGTCGAAGACTCGATCTTCCAGGTCGAGGTTCCGATGGAAGACGTCGTCGAGATCAAGAACGGCCAGCGCAAGCTCGTCACCCGCGTGCGCATCCCCGGCTACGTGCTCGTCCGCATGGAGCTGAACGAAGACTCCTGGAGCGTCGTCCGCCACACCCCCGGCGTCACCGGCTTCGTGGGCAACGCCCACAACCCGACGCCGCTGCGCTTCAACGAGGCGTTCGAGATGCTCAAGGGCCTCGTGCAGATCGTCGAAGCACCGTCGAAGCAGGCTCCTGGCAAGGGCAAGAACACCGCCCGCTCGATCCCCGCAGAGATCGACTTCGAGGTCGGCGAGACCATCACGATCAAGGAAGGTTCGTTCGCGGGCCTCCCCGGTTCGATCAGCGAGATCAAGCCCGAGAGCGGCAAGCTCACGGTTCTCGTCTCGCTGTTCGAGCGCGAGACCCCGGTCGAGCTCAGCTTCGACCAGGTCACCAAGCTCTAGCGCACACCGTTCGCCCTTCGGGCGACAAACCCCACATACCACCGCTACCGGGATTCGCCCGGAGAGCGGGAGAGCGGCCGGCAACGGCTTCTCGAACAGAAAAGGAAAAACAATGGCATCGAAAAAGAAGGTCACGGGTCTGATCAAGCTTCAGATCCAGGCCGGCGCCGCGAATCCCGCGCCGCCTATCGGCCCGGCACTGGGCCAGCACGGCGTGAACATCATGGAGTTCTGCAAGGCGTACAACGCTGCGACCGAATCCCAGCGTGGAAACGTCATCCCCGTCGAGATCACCGTCTACGAGGACCGCACGTTCACGTTCATCCTCAAGACCCCGCCGGCAGCAGAGCTCATCAAGAAGGCCGCTGGCGTCGCCAAGGGTTCTTCGACCCCGCACACCGTCAAGGTTGCGAAGCTCACGCGCGAGCAGGTTCGCGCAATCGCCGAGCAGAAGATGGTTGACCTCAACGCCAACGACATCGAAGGCGCAGAGAAGATCATCGCGGGCACGGCTCGCTCTATGGGAATCACGGTGGACGCATAATGGCTACGAAATCCAAGGCCTACCGCGCCGCTGCCGACAAGATCGAAGAAGGCAAGTTCTACAGCCCGAGCGAGGCCGTTTCGGTCGCGCGCACCACGGGTTCCGCAAAGTTCGACTCCACGGTTGAGGTCGCCCTCAAGCTCGGTGTCGACCCCCGCAAGGCTGACCAGATGGTCCGCGGAACGGTCATCCTTCCTCACGGAACCGGTAAGACCGCCCGCGTCATCGTCTTCGCCACCGGCGCAGCGGCCGAGGCCGCTATCGCTGCAGGCGCCGACGAGGTCGGTGGAGCAGAGCTCATCGAGAAGGTCGCGGCCGGCTACGTCGGATTCGACTCCGCCGTCTCGACCCCCGAGCTCATGGGCCAGGTCGGCCGTCTCGGTAAGGTACTCGGCCCGCGTGGCCTCATGCCGAACCCGAAGACCGGAACCGTGACCATGGACACGGCCAAGGCCGTCTCCGAGATCAAGGGCGGAAAGATCGAGTTCCGCGTCGACAAGCACTCCAACGTGCACTTCGTCGCAGGCAAGGCTTCCTTCTCGGAAGACCAGCTCGCCGAGAACATCAAGGCTGCCCTTGATGAGATCGTGCGCGTCAAGCCGTCGAGCTCCAAGGGCCGCTACATCACCAAGGGCACCGTTTCGACGACCTTTGGTCCTGGCATCCCGCTGGACGTCAACGCGATCTAAGCAGTTCGCTAGATAAGAGAAGGGGTCCGCATCAGCGGGCCCCTTTTCTGCACCCCGAAAGGCTCGAAATGACTGTCACCGTTCGAATAGCGGGCCCGGATGACGCGGCTCTCCTTCACCGCCTGGCCGCGGCCACGTTCGCCCTCGCGTGTCCTCCCGGCACGACCGACGAGGCGGTCGCCGACTTCGTGGCGACCAACCTCTCCGAGGCGAAGTTCGCCGGCTACCTCGCCGATCCCGCCCGCGACCTGCTGATCGTGGATGCCGACGGCGTCGCGACCGGTTACACCATGCTCGTGGCCGAGGAGCCCTACGACGCCGACGTCGCCCAGGTGGTGACGCTGCGACCCACCGTGGAGCTCAGCAAGTTCTACATGCTGGCCACCGCGCACGGCACCGGCGCGTCGGCGGTACTGATGCAGCACAGCGTCGACGTCGCCAGGGCTCGAGGCGCAGCATCCGTCTGGTTGGGAGTCAACCAACTCAACGCGCGCGCCAACCGCTTCTACGAAAAGAACGGTTTCGAGCGCGTCGGCACGAAGCAGTTTCTCGTCGGCGGCAAGCTCGAAGACGACTTCGTGCGCGAGCGCACGCTTCAGTAGTCGCTGACCTTCAGCACGATCTTGCCCCGCGTGTGCCCGGTCTCGAGCGAACGGTGTGCGTCGGCCGCGGCATCCATCTCGAACACCTGGTCGACGAAGACGCGAACGTCGCCCGACTCCAGTAGGCGCGAGATGACGGCGAGGTTCGTCCCGTCGGGCGCCACCTTGTAGGTGGTGGCCCGCAGCCCGGCCGCGGTGGCGTCGTCGATGAACGACGGCCAGCTGCCGGTGGGCGCGTTGATGATGAGGCCGCCGTGCCGCAGGATCGACAGCGAACGCGTTCCGGTGTCGTCGTGCACGTTGCCGACGAGGTCGATGACGACGTCGACCTCGTCGAGCACCTCGTCGAAGCGCTCGCTCGTGTAGTCGACGGTCTCGTTGGCGCCGAGTTCGGTGAGCCATGCCAGATTGCGGGTGGATCCCGTCGCGATGACGTACGCGCCGAAGAAGCGGGCGAACTGCACGGCGAAGTGGCCGACGCCGCCCGCGCCGGCGTGGATCAGGATGCGCTGGCCCTCGTGCGCCTTGGCCACCTCGACGACCATGCCCCACGCGGTGAGCGCGGCGAGCGGTACCCCGGCCGCCTCCACGTGCGAGAGCGACTTGGGCTTGCGCGCGATGCTCAGGCTCGACACCGTGACGTACTCGGCGTAGCTGCCGCCGAAGCGGGGGAAGCCGGTCATGCCGTACACCTCGTCGCCGACCTTGATCGGGTGGCCCTCGTAGGGCACCGCCTCGACGATCCCGCTGAAGTCGTTGCCGAGGATGATCGGGAACGAGCCGATGGCCGGGGTGACCCCGCGCCCGGCCCTGGTCTTCGCGTCGGTCGGGTTCACGCCCGCCGCGACGACGCGCACGAGGAACTCGGAGTTCACGCTCACGGGCACTTCGGCGGTTCCGCACTCGAGAACTTCGGGTCCGCCTGCGCCGCCCATAAGGATGGCTCGCATCGTCGTCATCGTTGTGGCCTTCCCGCCGTGGTGCTTGTTCCCCAGTAAAGACGATGAATGATTCGGCGTTGTTACAGCGAGGTCACCTCGGTGCAAACTATCCCCGTCGATAGTGTGGAGGCCTATGTACAGCGCAGAAAACCCGCCAACCGACAACCCACGCGTCAGGGTCACCGACGTTCGACTGCTGAGCGACAACTGGTACCGCCTGCACACGACGACCTTCGACCTGCAGGGCGACGACGGTTCATGGTCGACCCAGTCCCGGGAGACCTACGACCGGGGTAACGGCGCGACGATCCTGCTCTACGACGTGGACCGCCGCACCGTGTTGCTCACCTCGCAGTTCCGCTACCCCGCCTACATCAACGGGCATCCGGGCGGAATGCTGATCGAGACGGCGGCGGG
Source organism: Conyzicola nivalis (assembly GCF_014639655.1). Classification (NCBI taxonomy): domain Bacteria; kingdom Bacillati; phylum Actinomycetota; class Actinomycetes; order Micrococcales; family Microbacteriaceae; genus Conyzicola; species Conyzicola nivalis. Next base: position 2,049,424 of record NZ_BMGB01000001.1, on the reverse strand, counting down.
GCTGCTCGACGACGACGACCCGGAGACCGCGATCCGCCGTGAGGCGATCGAGGAGACCGGCCACCGGGTGGGCGAGGTCACGCACGTGTTCGACGCGTTCATGAGTCCGGGCTCGGTCACCGAGCGCCTGCACTTCTACGCGGCACCCTACGACGCGGGCACACGGGAACACGCGGGCGGCGGGCTCGCCGACGAGGGCGAGCACATCGACCTCGTCGAACTGGGCATCGACGAGGCGCTGGCGATGATCGACGGCGGCGAGATCATCGACGCCAAGACGATCATGCTGCTGCAGTGGGCGGTGCTGCGCGGCCCGTTCTCGGGTAGCGTCGGAGCATGAGCCACACCGTAGTAGTTCGTCCCGTGCGCGACGTCGATTCCGAGGAGCTGGGACGCGTGCAGGCCGCGTGCTGGCACGAAACCTACGACCACCTCGTGAGCGAGGCCGCCCTCACCCGGCTCTCACCCAAGCGCATGGCCGAGCTGTGGATCCACTACGCCGGCCTCGGCCCCGAGTACTCCCACGTGGCCCTGCTCGTCGACGGCGAGATCGTCGGCTTCGCGGGCGCCGGCCCCAGCCGCGATCCGGAGCTGCCCGACACCCGCGAGCTGTATTTCGTCTACCTGCGCCACGAGTTCCACGGCCAGGGCCTCGGGCAGCGCCTGTTCGACGCCGTCATCGACCCGGGCCCCGCATTCCTGTGGGTGGCCAAGGACTACCCGACGGCGCACCACTTCTACGAGCGCAACGGTTTCCGTCTCGACGGCGCCGAGCACATCGAGCCGTTCCTCGGCGAACAGATCCACGAGGTGCGCTTCGTGCGCTGACGGCGCGCCCAGCGGCGTCGCCTAGCGGCGCATCATGCCGAGCAGCTTGTTGGCGAGCCCGACCAGCACGTGGATCTCGTTGTCGTCGCGTTCGATCCAGCGCGTCTTGGGCTCGACATCCACCGGCACGAAATCGAGGTGCTGCTCCCACACCAACAGGGTGCGGTCCGCTCCGAGCACGTACTGCTGCCACCAGATCTGACGCAGGTACGAACGCGGCACACTCTTCCAGAGCGACGACGTGGTCTTGATCTCGGCGAGCACCACTGCGCCGTCGATGATCGCGACCCCGTCGGGAGTGGCCAGGTGGGATCGCTCGCCGTGTGCATGGAACAGTTCGGAACTCGGGTGGATGCCGTGAGCCGATCGCACCCAGCGGGCGATCTCCGGTTCTCGCGCGTTTCCGTGGTCGGTGTAGGCGTTGCCGCCGAACGAGCTGCCGTTGATCTTGTCGAACGCCACCGAGCTCAGCGATCGCTCGCTCGACAGGCGCGCGACATCGGTCGCCGTGACACCGCGGCTGCGCGCACGCAACCACGCGACGCGGTCGGAGGAGTTCGCCAGGACGCGTGACCTGTGGTCGGGGGCCGGCTCGTCCCAGAGGGAAAGCATCGGCTGCACGAAAGTCACCTGTCTATTGTGCATCGTGTTCGACCGGATGCCGGTGTGCGCCGCTCACAGGCCACGCATAGAAAACTCCCAATACTTGGAACAATGAGCAAAGAAGAGCCGGTTTCGCGTCACGTCGGATCCACCCAGCCCCCGCGGCTGACCCGGGTGGACGGGACCCCGATCAGGGTCGTCGTCGTCGACGACGAGGATTCGCTCACCGACCTGCTGTCGATGGCCCTGCGCTACGAGGGCTGGGACGTGAAAATCGCGTCCGACGGCCGCACGGCGATGGCGCTCACCCGGGAGTTCCGGCCCGACGTGATCGTGCTCGACATCATGCTGCCCGACATCGACGGCCTGCAGGTCCTCACCCGGCTGCGCGCCGACGGCATCAACACCCCGATCCTCTTCCTCACCGCGAAAGACTCCCTCGACGACCGCATCGTCGGCCTCACCGTTGGCGGCGACGACTACGTCACCAAGCCGTTCAGCCTCGAAGAACTGGTGGCGCGCCTGCGCGGGCTCATCCGTCGCTCCACCCTCGTGCTCAGCGAGAGCGACGACTCCTATCTCACCGTCGGCGACCTCAGCCTCGACGAGGACTCCTACGAGGTGCGCCGTGCCGACACCGTGATCGAACTCACCGCCACCGAGTTCGAACTGCTGCGGTACCTCATGCGCAATCCGCGCCGGGTGCTGAGCAAGAGCCAGATCCTCGACCGCGTCTGGAGCTACGACTTCGGTGGCAAGTCCAGCGTCGTCGAGCTCTATGTCTCCTACCTGCGCAAGAAGATCGACACCCTCGGCGAACCGATGATCCACACCGTGCGCGGCGTCGGGTACGTGCTGAAGCCGGCGAACTGATGCGGCTTTCCCGCGCCAGGTGGACCCTGCGTCAGCGGCTGGTCTTCGGCATCGTTGCCCTGCTCGCCGCCGTGAGCTTCGTCGTCGGCGCGGTGAGCGTGCTCGCCCTGAACGATTCTCTCGTCGGCAAGCTCGACGACCAGGTGGTGTCGGCGAGCAGCCGCTTCCAGAACATCGCCGACCGCCCGGGGCCGGGCGATGGGTCGGGCGGGCGACCTCCCGGCGACACGGCGCCGCTCGCGGGACTGCCGCCGGGCACGGTGGCCGGGTACAACCTGGGCGGCACGGTCGTCGCTGTGGTGCTCGACGACGAGCTCGACGTCACAGCGCTCACCGCGACGCAGAACGCCCGGCTCGCGGCGCTGACCGTCGAAGACACACCCGTCACCGTCGACCTCGGCGGCGACCTCGGCGAATACCGCTTCGTGCTGACGACGGCGAGCTCGCAGGAGAAGGTGCTCATCGGCATGTCTCTCGCCGAGGTGCACTCCACGGTGAACCAGGTGCTGCTCGTCGTGGTGCTGGTGACCCTCGCCGGGCTCGTGGCCGCGTTCGCGGTGGGCACGGCGATCGTGCGCGTCGCCCTGCGGCCGCTCGAACGGGTCGTCGCCACGGCATCCCACGTCGCCGAGCTTCCGCTCGAACGCGGCGAGGTCGCGCTGGCCGTGCGGGTGCCCGACGAAGACTCCGACCCGCGCACCGAGGTCGGCCAGGTCGGTGCCGCCATCAACCGCATGCTCGGGCACGTCTCGGCCGCCCTCACCGCTCGCGAGGCGAGCGAGAAGAAGGTGCGCACCTTCGTGGCGGATGCCAGCCACGAGTTGCGCACGCCCCTCGCGTCCATCCGCGGATACTCCGAGCTCACGCGCCGCGGCGGCCACGAACTGCCCGCAGACGTCGTGCACGCCCTCGCGCGGGTGGAAGCCGAATCGATCCGCATGACCTCCCTCGTCGAAGACCTGCTGTTGCTCGCCCGGCTCGACGACGGACGCAGTCTCGAAAGCCTGCCGGTCGACCTCGGTCAGCTGCTCACCGACGCGGTGAGCGACGCCTACGCGGCCGGCCCCGATCACGAGTGGGCCCTGGAACTTCCCGAGCAGCCGGTGCTGGTCGTCGGCGACGGCGCCCGGCTGCATCAGGTGGTCGCGAACCTGCTGGCCAACGCGCGGGTGCACACGCCCGCCGGAACGACGGTCGTGACATCCGTATCTCTGAGCGGCGGCTTTGCCGACGTGCGCGTGTCCGACGACGGCCCCGGCATCGACGAGCGGGTGCGCGACACCGTCTTCGAGCGCTTCGCGCGAGGCGACAGCTCGCGGTCTCGGGTGGCAGGCAGCACGGGTCTCGGGCTGGCGATCGTCGCGGCCATCGTCGAGGCGCACGGCGGGTCGGTGGGGGTCGAGAGCGAGCCGGGTAACACGGTGTTCACGGTGTCGCTACCCATCCACGCGGATTGAGCCCGTCGAAAATGCGGTGCCAGACTGACACCATGCGCATTCTCGTCACGGGCGGTTCAGGAAAACTCGGTTCGGCCGTCGTAACCGGCCTCACGGAAGCCGGCCACTCGGTCGTCAACCTCGACGTGGCGGGGGAGCGCGGTCCCGGTTTCCTCCGCATCGACCTGACCGACTACGGCCAGGTCGTCGACGCGTTCTCGGGGGTCGACGACAAGTACAGCGCGGTCGACGCCGTCGTGCACCTCGCGGCCATCCCGGCGGGCGGCATCCACGCCGACTCGGCGACGTTCCACAACAACATGAACGCCACCTTCAACGTGTTCCAGGCCGCGCGACGGGCCGGCATCACAACGATCGTCTACGCCTCGAGCGAGACGCTGCTCGGCATCCCGCTCGAGATCGACCCGCCCTACCTGCCGCTCGACGAGGACTACCCGTCGCGCCCCGAGTCGATGTACGCGGTCACCAAGCACCTCGAGGAGGAACTCGCGCAGAAGCTCGTGCGCTGGGACCCCGCGCTGAGCATCACCGCACTGCGCTTCTCCAACGTGATGGACGCGGGCGACTACGCGGCGTTCGAGGGATACCAGGACGACATCACGCTGCGCCGGTGGAACGCGTGGGGGTACATCGACTCGCGCGACGGCGCACAGGCCGTGCTCAAGGCGCTCGAGCTCGCCGCCCCGGGCTTCGACCGGTTCATCATCGCCGCGGCCGACACGGTGATGCGCACGCCGAGCTCCGAGCTCGCCGCGGCCGGCTTTCCCGGCGTCGAGCTGAAGCGCGAGGTGGCCGGCACCGAGAGCCTGCTCTCGATCGAGAAGGCGCGGCGCGTGCTGGGCTACGAGCCGCGGCACAGCTGGCGTGACTGACCGGGTGTGCTACTCTGTACGAAGCCAAAGACCGCAGGTTGTCTCGAGCCCTCACGGGTTCGATTCCATAAATCCAGCGCAGGTGTTCGAAGTCACCTTCTTGTGAAGTGAAGCTCCGCGCAACTGCGTGGGGCTTTCTGTTTTTAACAGCCCAAGTTTCTTCCTGCGTCTCCTTGGCTAATGACAATCATCAATTAAGGAGAGCCATGGCGAACAAGGAAGCATCGGTTGCCGAGCTTACGGAAAAATTCCGTAGCTCCAACGCCGTTCTGCTCACCGAGTACCGCGGTCTCACTGTTGCCCAGCTCAAGTCGCTGCGCAAGTCACTCAGTGCAGACGCAACGTACGCCGTGGTAAAGAACACGCTGACCAAGATCTCGGCCAACGCGGCAGGTATCACTTCGTTTGACGACGAACTGACCGGCCCGTCCGCGATCGCATTTGTGCACGGAGACACTGTCGCCGTCGCAAAGGTTCTGCGCGACTTTGCCAAGGCAAACCCGCTGCTCGTCGTGAAGAGCGGTTACCTCGACGGTAACTCGCTCACCGCGAACGACGTTGCGAAGCTCGCCGACCTCGAATCCCGTGAAGTGCTGCTTGCCAAGATGGCCGGCGCAATCAAGGCTTCGCTGTTCGGTGCGGCATATCTCTTCAACGCTCCGCTCTCGAAGGCCGTTCGCACGGTCGAGGCGCTGCGTGAGAAGCAGGAGTCCGCGAACTAGGCACAGCCTGACCCGCGGTTAGAAAAGCTAAGAAACACACAAGGAGAAAATCATGGCAAAGCTGTCAAGCGAAGAGCTCATCGAAGCCTTCAAGGAACTGACTCTCATTGAGCTCAGCGAGTTCGTCAAGAAGTTCGAAGAGGTCTTCGAGGTCACCGCCGCCGCTCCCGTCGCAGTTGCTGCTGCCGGTGGCGCTGCTGCTGCCGTCGAAGAGGTCGAGGAGAAGGATTCCTTCGACGTCATCCTCGAGTCGGCTGGCGAGAAGAAGATCCAGGTCATCAAGGAGGTCCGCGCGCTCACGAGCCTCGGACTCGGCGAGGCCAAGGCTGTCGTAGACGGCGCCCCCGGCGCAGTCCTCGAGGGTGTCAACAAGGAGACCGCCGAGAAGGCAAAGGCTCAGCTCGAAGAAGCTGGCGCCACCGTCACGCTCAAGTAGTCCCGTCCCCGCTAGGGGACCCGCCGAAGGCACCGCTTCCTCGCGAAGCGGTGCCTTCGTGCATTTAAGGGATTCGTGATCATAGCAGGCGTGGGAGCGCTACCACGGAACGGTACAACGGTTTGTGACGGTTTCTCCCAAGCGCTTGCATACCCCCTTCCCGTGCCATACGTTGTGTGTGGAACCGTTGTCAACGGAACCGCCCTTGCATCACTTTCGAACGCCCCGCGCAGAGAAGCGCGGGGCGCATTTATCTCAATGAGGAGGAAAAATGAGTTCCGCTTTCAAGCGCCGTCTACTCATACCGATCGCTGCAGCAGGCGTCGTCGGTCTCGCGCTCACCGGCTGTACCGGCGACACCCAGCAGTCAGCAGAAGACACCGATTGCTCCGAATACGAGTCGTACGGAACGTTCGACGGCGACGAGGTCACGATCTCCGGCACCATCGTCGAAACCGAGGCAGACCGACTCATCGCATCGTGGGCCGACTTCGCCACCTGCACCGACATCACCATCGACTACCAGGGCAGCCGCGACTTCGAGGGCAACATCGCCCAGCTCGCCGAGGGTGGCAACGCCCCCGACATCGGAATCGTGCCTCAGCCCGGCCTCGTCTCGCTCCTCGCGGAGAACGGCTACCTCCAGCCGGCTCCCGCAGAGGTCGAGGCGAACACCGACGAGTTCTGGTCCCCCGACTGGAAGGCATACAGCACCTTCGACGACGTCTTCTACGGCGCCCCGATGCTCGCCAGCGTCAAGGGTTACATCTGGTACTCGCCGGCCGAGTTCGAGGAGAAGGGCTACGAGACGCCCACGACCCTCGACGAGCTCATGGAGCTGACCGAGACCATCGCGGCCGACGGGGACCACCTCCCCTGGTGCGCCGGCATGGAATCCGGTGACGCAACGGGTTGGCCCGGAACCGACTGGATCGAAGACTTCGTGCTCCGCGAGGCGGGCCCCGACGTCTACGACCAGTGGGTGAACCACGAGATCCCGTTCAACGACACCGCCATCGTCGGAGCATTCGACTCCGCCGGAGAGATCCTGAAGAACTCGGAGTACATCGACACCGAGTCGCTCATCTCCACCCCGTTCCAGGAGGGTGGCCTGCCCATCCTCGACGGACAGTGCTCGCTGCACCACCAGGCATCGTTCTACGAGGTCAACTGGGGCGAGGGCGTCGAGGTCGCACCCGACGGTGACGTCTACGCGTTCCTGATGCCGCCCGCAGACGCTGACGACCCGCTCGCCGTGACCGGCGGTGGCGAGACCGTCGTCGCCTTCGAGACGAGCGACGCGATCACCGCCGTGCTCACGCACATGTCGAGCGACACGTTCGCCAACCTGCGCGTCGAACAGGGCGGAACGGTCAGCGCCAACACCGGCGTCGACCCGTCGCTCGCGTCCAGCCCGCTGCTGGAAGACACCATCGAGATCCTCCAGGACCCCGACGCGACGTTCCGCTATGACGGTTCCGACCTCATGCCGGGCGCCGTCGGCTCGAACTCGTTCTGGAAGGGCATCGTCGGCTGGTTGAGCGGCGACAGCACGCAGCAAACCGTCGACGCTATCGAGAGCAGCTGGCCGCAGTAGCCCGTTGTAGTCGAGTGCGGGGCGGGGCCTCAGGGTCCCGCCCCGCACTCGCACATCCTGCCGCACCGGGCAGCATCACCCAGTCAGCGTCGAATGGAAGGTAGGGGTACGTCATGACCACAGCGGATCTCATCGGTAAGTTGATACAGGTCGTCGGAGGGCTCGCGATTTTCGCCGCCGTCGTCGGCCTCGTTTTGTTTTTCGTCGACAAGGCGCCGAAGCGCCAGCGCGACTACGTCGTCCTCGCGGCCTTTGTCGGCCCGGCCCTGGTGCTCCTCGTCGGGGGACTGATCTACCCGGCGATCCGCACCACGGCGCTCGCCTTCTTCAACCGCACGGGCGACCCCGTGGGTTTCGAGAACTTCATCTGGGCGTTCACGCAGCCCGACGCGGTGCGAACCCTGGTCAACACGGTCATCTGGGTCGTGCTGGTTCCCACCATCTCCACTATCGCGGGACTCGCCTACGCCGTCTTCATCGACAAGTCGCGTGGTGAGAAGTTCTTCAAGGCCCTCGTGTTCATGCCGATGGCCATCTCGTTCGTCGGTGCCGGAATCATCTGGAAGTTCGTCTACGACTACAAGTCGCAGGGGCGCGACCAGATCGGCCTGCTGAACGCCGTCGTCGTCGCGTTCGGCGGCGAGCCGGTCCAGTGGCTGCAGTCGTCACCGCTGAACACGTTCCTGCTCATCGCGGTCATGGTGTGGATCCAGACCGGATTCGCCATGGTCGTGCTCTCCGCGGCCATCAAGGGCGTGCCGGCCGAGCAGATCGAGGCCGCGCAGCTCGACGGCACCAACGCGTGGCAGCGGTTCCTGAACGTCACCGTCCCCGGGATCCGGGGCTCGCTCGTGGTCGTCGTGACGACCATCTCGATCGCGACCCTCAAGGTGTTCGACATCGTACGAACGATGACCGCCGGAAACTTCGACACCAGCGTCGTCGCCAACGAGATGTACACGCAGGCGTTCCGAGCCAACGAGCCCGGACGGGGCGCCGCACTGGCCGTCATCCTCTTCGTCCTGGTGCTCCCCATCGTCATCTACAACGTCCGAGTACTCCGCAGTCAGAAGGAAGTCCGATGAGCGTATCTCCCGTCGACCTGCCCGTTTCGGGGTCGCGCCCCGTCAAGGGCGGCATCGAACTCGCCGAAGAGGGCACCAAGACCAGTCGGGTCAAGCGGCGCTTGACGTCGCGTCGCGCCACGCTCGCCGCTGTGATCATCGCCGTGCTCTGGACGACCCCGACCTTCGGGCTGCTGATCTCGTCGTTCCGCCCGGCCGAGCAGATCCGCACGACCGGCTGGTGGACGTTCTTCAGCAACCCGGTGCTCACCCTCGACAACTACCAGGACGTGCTCCTCTCGTCGTCGCAGTCGTCGCCGCAGCTGGGCGCCTACTTCGTCAACTCGCTGTCGATCGCGATCCCCGGCACGATCTTCCCGCTCGTCATCGCGTCGATGGCCGCGTACGCCTTCGCCTGGATCAAGTTCCGCGGAAGCGGCGTGCTCTTCATCCTGGTGTTCGCGTTGCAGATCGTGCCGCTGCAGATGGCCCTCATCCCGCTGCTGCAGACCTTCGGCGTGATCCTGCGTCCCGGCCAGGAGTGGCTGCACGACGTCATCCCCTCCATCCCCGAGCAGAACTTCCTGCCGATCTGGATCGCGCACACGATCTTCGCGCTTCCCCTGGCGATCTTCCTGCTGCACAACTTCATCTCCGAGATTCCCGGCGAGGTGATCGAGGCCGCGCGGGTCGACGGCGCGAGTCACATGCAGGTCTTCCTGCGCATCGTGCTTCCGCTGGCCCTGCCGGCCATCGCCTCGTTCGCGATCTTCCAATTCCTCTGGGTGTGGAACGACCTGCTCGTGGCGCTGATCTTCTCCGGCGGCACGCAGGACGCGGCGCCGTTGACGCAGAGATTGGCGGAACTCACCGGAACCCGAGGGCAGGACTGGCAGAGATTGACGGCGGCGGCCTTCGTCTCGCTCATCGTGCCCCTCATCGTGTTCTTCGGCCTGCAGCGCTACTTCGTGCGCGGCCTGCTGGCGGGTTCGACGAAGGGCTGACGCTCCACGCCGGTCGAGTGGGTCGCGGGGCGACCTACTCGACCGGCGATCGAGCGTAGGCTCGAACCCGTGAGTGGAATGCGCGGCCCCGGGGGTCATGGTGGTCGGGTCAGCGGCGGCGACGCCGCAGCGCAGAAGGCCATAAACGCCACGGCCCCGAAGATCCCCGACCTGCTGAACCGCATCGGCACGCTGTTCGCACCGCACAAGCGGGCGATCACCGTCACCATCGTTCTCGTGCTGGTCAGCGCCGCACTGAGCGTCGCGCCCCCGCTGCTCACGAAGCAGGCCTTCGACCTGGGCCTGTTCCCCGAGGGCGGCCCCAACCTGCCCGTGCTCCTCGAGCTCGTCGGCATCATGGTGCTGCTCTGGGTCATCTCCGCCATCCTCGGTGTCTGGCAGACCTGGCTCACCGCCACGGTCGGCAACAAGGTGATGGGTGCTCTGCGCGTGCGTCTCTTCCGCCACCTGCAGGCCATGGAACTCGCGTTCTTCACGCGCACGAAGACGGGTGTCATCCAGTCGCGCCTGCAGAACGACGTCGGCGGTGTGGCCGGCGTGCTCAGCAACACCGTCTCGAGCGTCATCGGTAACACGGTCACCGTGATCGCCGCCTTCGTGAGCATGCTGCTGCTCAGCTGGCAGCTGACCATCGTCGCGGTCATCCTGCTGCCCATCCTCGTTCTGGCCCAACGCAAGGTCGGTCAGGTGCGCGCGCGAATCGCCACCAAGACCCAGGAGTCGCTCAGCGACATGACCGCCATCACACAGGAGACGCTGAGCGTGTCCGGCATCCTGCTCGCGAAGAGTTTCAACCAACAGCAGTGGGAGACCGACCGCTACGCGCGGGAGAACGACAACCAGATCGGCCTGCAGGTCCGCCAGGCGATGAGCGGTCAATGGTTCTTCGCGATGGTGGGCATCTTCCTCTCGGTGATCCCCGCCGTGGTCTACGTCGCGGCGGCCTGGCTCATCCTGCGCGACGTGCCCGTCACCGCCGGAACGATCGTCGCCTTCACAACGGTGCAGGCGCGGCTCACCTTCCCGCTGCTCGGGCTCATGCGCGTGGCACTCGACCTGCAGACCTCGTCGGCGCTGTTCGCCCGCATCTTCGAATACCTGGATCTGAAGCCGTCGATCAAGAATGCTCCGGATGCGAAAGAGGTCGACCCCGCACACCTCGGGCTCGTCGAGTTCGACGACGTGGTGTTCCGGTATCCCGATGCCCCCGCCGACACTCGGGCGACCCTTGGCGGCGTGAGCTTCCGCATCGAACCCGGCCAGTTCGCCGCATTCGTCGGACCGTCGGGAGCCGGCAAAACCACGGTCTCCTACCTGATCCCGCGGCTGCACGACGCGTCGAGCGGTCGCGTCCTGTTCGCCGGCGACGACGTGCGCGAGCTAGACGAGCTCTCGCTCGTGAAGCACATCGGCATCGTCAGCCAGGAGACCTACCTCTTCCACGCCTCCATCGGCGATAACCTCCGTTACGCCAAACCGGGCGCGACGGATGACGAGCTCGTTGCCGCTGCGAAGGCCGCTAACATCCACTCGACCATCGAATCGTTCCCCGACGGCTACAACACCCTCGTCGGCGAACGCGGCTACCGGCTCAGCGGAGGCGAGAAGCAGCGCATCGCGATCGCGCGCGTGCTGCTGAAGGATCCCGCCGTGCTCATCCTCGACGAGGCGACGAGCGCGCTCGACTCGATCGGCGAGCGGGTCGTGCAGGAGGCGCTCGACACCGCGTCGCGCGGGCGCACGACGATCGCCATCGCGCACCGGCTCTCGACCGTGGTCGACGCCGACGTGATCTTCGTCGTGGTGGCCGGCGAGATTGCCGAAAGCGGCACGCACGAGGAGCTGCTCGCGGCGCGCGGCACCTACTGGGAGCTGTACTTCGACCAGACGGCGTGACCGCCCCGGGTCGGCGTTCGGGATTCAGGATGAACCGGGGAGCCGACGTGAGTCCTGCGCGGTTTTCCGCGGGCCGAGGTGACCCCACGGTCGAACGGTCCTGAATGATGAACGCCCGCCCGCGGTGTTTCGCAACTCAGGCAGAATGTGGGCCCGGGTAGCGCGACCCGCGGATCCGCGCGGCGGGCGCCGCGGCATCCGTGATCCTGCCTGAGTTGCGTGAAGGGGGCGGCCGGGGTCGGCGTTCGGGATTCAGGATGAACCGGGCGGCTGGCGTTACTGCTGCGCGGTTTTCCGCGGGCCGAGGTGACCCCACGGTCGAACGGTCCTGAATGATGAACGCCCGCGCGCGGTGTCTCGCAACTCAGGCAGAACGTGGGCCCGGGTAGCGCGACCCGCGGATCCGCGCGGCGGGCGCCGCGGCATCCGCGATCCTGCCTGAGTTGCGCGAAGGGGGGCGAGGGGCGACTTGGCCGGCGGCGCGTGCCTAGGCGGCGGGCAGCGCGTCGAGCAGTTCCTGCATGTAGCCGATCTCGCTCGACTGGGCCTTCACGATGCTGGCCGCGAGCGAGCGCACGACGCGTTCGTTGCTGCGCTCAAGCACGGCGTCGGCCATCTCGACGCCGCCGCGGTGGTGGGCGATCATCAGCGTGAGGTACTGGCGGACCGCCTCGGTGCCGGTCGACGCCTTGAGCGCGGCGAGCTGCTCGGCGGTCGCCATGCCGGGCATCGCGTCGCCGGGCGTGTGGCTGCTCTCGCCGGTGCCCATCTCGCTCATGCCCTCGTGGCTGACCCCGGTGAGCGCGGGGCGCGACATCCAGGTCATCGACGGCTCGGGCGCGGTCTGCGGCAGGTTCCACACGGTGAGCCAGCCGTTCATCTGCCCGGCCTGCTGCGACTGCGAGTTCGCGATGTCGTAGGCGAGCAACCGGACGTCGGCGTCGTCGGTGAGGTCGCGGATGATGAACGACATCTCGACGGCCTGGCCGTGGTGGGTCTGCATGTCGCGGGCAAACCCGGCTTCGGCGCTCGTCGACGACGGCGCGGTGGCGACCGGCGCCGAGAGGCTGCCCGCCGCGAAGGCCGCGACGAGGAGCAGGACGGATGCGACGACCGCGGCGATGATCAGCCGCGTGCGCCGACCGTCGCTAGGAGACTTTTCCGGGGCCATCGATGGCACCGGTGCAGGCCGCACCCGGCTCGGGGGCGTCGGGCGACTGGCGGAACTTCTCGATGAAGTCGCCGAGGCGCGGGTCGTCGACGCCGTCGAGCTGGACCTGGTTGGCCCAGGCGGATGCCACGACGGGAGCGGGCAGATCGGGGTACGGGGTCAGCAGCATGTAGGTGCTCGGGATCGAGTCGCGCAGCGTCTCGACCTCTTCGTCACTCAGGGCGTCGGGGTCGTAGGTGACCCACACGGCGCCGTGCTCGAGCGCGTGAACGGCGTTCTCGTTCTGCTGCGGCTCGGAGTAGACGCCGCAGTTGAGCCAGGCCTGGTTGTGGTTGCCGCCGGCCGGAGGGTTCATGCCGTAGTCGGCCTCGTAGTCGACGGCGGTCGCCACGTGCACAGCGGGAACCTCGTCGAAGGTCTCGATGCCCTTGATCGAGATGTCGGCGGGGTCGACCTTGGGAACCGCGCTGCTCACGACGAACGTGATGACGAGCGCGATGACCGCGGCGGCGCCGAGAGCACCGGCCACGATGCCGATGGTGCGGTTGCGCTTCTCCTTGGCCTGCTGTTTCTTCAGCACGGCGACCTTCTCGGCGCGCTTCGCTTCGCGCTGCTCCTTGACGGAAGGCGTGCTGGGATTGTTGGAGGCCATGGCTGTGGATACCCGTCGGTCGGAGGCGAGGTAGTGAAGGTTGTTGCTTCAATGATTATCCCCTGACAAGGCTGAGAAAGTCCCGCCGGATTGCGCGCTGGTAGATTGCGCCTATGAAGTACGCAAAGACGGTGCTCGACCTCGTCGGAAACACCCCCCTGGTCAGGCTCAACAGTGTCACCACGGAAATCGCGGCGACCGTGCTGGCCAAGGTGGAATACCTCAACCCCGGCGGATCATCCAAAGACCGCATCGCGACCCGCATCATCGACGCCGCCGAACGCGACGGCTTGTTGAAACCGGGCGGGACCATCGTCGAGCCGACGAGCGGCAACACCGGAGTCGGCCTGGCGCTCGTCGCCCAGCAACGCGGCTACCGCTGCGTCTTCGTGCTGCCCGACAAGGTGGGCGAAGACAAGCGCAACGTGCTCACCGCCTACGGCGCCGAGATCGTGGTGACGCCGACCACGGTCGCCCCCGACAGTCCCGAGTCGTACTACAGCGTCAGCGACCGTCTCGTGCGCGAGATCCCTGGCGCGTTCAAGCCCGACCAGTACTCGAACCCGAACGGGCCGCTCAGCCACTACGAGACGACCGGCCCCGAGATCTGGCGCGACACCGAGGGCAAGGTGACGCACTTCGTCGCCGGCGTCGGCACCGGCGGCACCATCAGCGGCGTGGGCCGGTACCTCAAGGAGGTCTCCGGCGGAGCGGTGCAGATCATCGGCGCTGACCCCGAGGGCTCGGTCTATTCGGGCGGCACCGGTCGCCCCTACCTCGTCGAGGGCGTGGGCGAAGACTTCTGGCCGACGGCGTACGACCCCACCGTCGTGGATCAGATCGTCGCGTCATCCGATGCCGAATCGTTCGAACTCACCCGACGCCTCGCGCGCGAGGAGGGCCTGCTGGTGGGCGGATCGAGCGGTCTCGCCGTCTCCGCCGCGCTCAAGGCGGCCAAAGACCTTCCCGCCGACGCGGTCGTGGTGATCCTGCTTCCCGACGGGGGTCGAGGCTACCTCGGCAAGATCTTCAACGAGAAGTGGATGCAGTCGTACGGCTTCACCCAGGTGGCCGAGGAGAAGACGGTTTCCGACGTGCTCAGCCGCAAGACGGGCAACCTCCCCGACCTCGTGCACGTGCACCCGGTCGACACGGTGCGCGATGCCGTGAAGATCATGGCCGAGTACGACATCTCCCAGCTGCCGGTGCTAACCGCGGAGCCGCCCGTCGTGATGGGCGAGGTGGCGGGGGCGATCAGCGAACGCGCCCTGCTCGACGACATCTTCAACGGCAAGGCCAGCATGACCGACTCGATCGCGGAATTCGTCGGCGCCCCGCTCGGTTTGATCGGTGTGCACGAGTCGGTGGGCGCGGCGCGTACCGCGCTGGCCGGCTCCGACGCCCTGCTGGTGGTGAGCGACGGCAAGCCCGTCGGAGTGCTCACCCGGCAGGACCTGCTGACCTTCCTCACCGCCGAATAGGCGTCAACCACCCCCACGAACAGTTAGAGACACCGTGTCAGACGAAAAGTACGGCTTCAGCACGCGCGCCATCACCGCGGGACAGCACTTCGACCCGACGACGGGGGCCGTGGTTCCCCCGGTCTACCTCACCTCGACCTTCGTGCAGGACGGCATCGGCGGATTCCGCGGCGGCTACGAATACGCGCGCGGCGGCAACCCGACGCGTGACTCGCTGCAGGAGCAACTCGCCTCGCTCGAGGGCGGAGTCAAGGCCTTCAGCTTCGCCTCCGGACTCGCCGGCGAAGACGCCCTGTTGCGGGCGGTGCTCACGCCCGGTGACCACATCGTGATGGGCAACGACGTCTACGGCGGCACCCACCGGCTGGTCAACCGCGTATTCGTGCCGTGGGGTATCGACCTCGAGGTCGTCGAACTCACCGACCTCGACGCCGTGCGCGCGTCGATCCGACCGGGTGTCACCAAGGTGCTGTGGATCGAGACGC
Source organism: Conyzicola nivalis (assembly GCF_014639655.1). Lineage (NCBI taxonomy): Bacteria > Bacillati > Actinomycetota > Actinomycetes > Micrococcales > Microbacteriaceae > Conyzicola > Conyzicola nivalis. The sequence continues at coordinate 2,034,262 of NZ_BMGB01000001.1, read as the reverse complement.
CCACCAACCCGCTGATGAAGATCAACGACATCGCGGCGCTCGCCGAGATCGGCCACGAGGCCGGAGTGCTCGTCGTGGTCGACAACACCTTCGCATCGCCCTACCTGCAGCAGCCGATTGCGCTCGGCGCCGACGCCGTGATCCACTCGACCACGAAGTACCTCGGCGGCCACTCCGACGTCGTCGGCGGCGCCGTCGTCGTCAACGACGAGGAGCTCGCCGCGAAGGTCGGCTTCCTCCAGTTCGGTGTCGGTGCGGTTTCCGGACCCTTGGATGCCTGGCTCACCATCCGGGGAATCAAGACCCTCGCGGTGCGCCTCGACCGCCACTCCGCCAACGCGCAGTCGATCGCGGAGACCCTCGCGGAGCATCCGGCGATCGAAACCGTCTATTACCCGGGCCTGCCCACCCATCCCGGACACGAGCTGGCGTCCCGCCAGATGAAGGCGTTCGGAGGGATGATCTCGCTCGGCCTGGCCGGAGGAGAGGCCGCGGCGCGCGCGTTCGCGGAGTCGACCGAACTGTTCCAGCTGGCGGAGTCGCTCGGCGGCGTCGAGTCGCTCATCGGCTACCCCTCGGAGATGACGCACGCCTCGGTGCGCGGAACCGCCCTCGAGGTGCCCGCGAACGTCGTGCGGTTGTCGGTGGGCATCGAGGATGTCGCGGACCTCACCGCCGACCTGCTCACCGCGCTCGACCGGGTGGCGCGGCTCTAACTGGCAGGTTTCCGCGGCGGGGTGGCAGAAACTAGCGCGACATCGCGTTACTGCCACTGACAGAGTTGCGGCATGACCCAGTACCGCGCACACTTCGACGCCCGCATCCAGTTCGTGAACGGGGGATCGCTCACCGCCGAGGCCTTCCGTCTCGACCTGCCAGAAACGCTTCCTACGGCGCACGCCGATGCGGAAGCCGTCGGACGCCTGCTGGTGCGGCACCTGGGTCTCGCGCTGGTCGACTCCGTCGCCCTCTCGAACCTCGCGATCGTCGAGGAACAGCACCGCGGCTCGCGGGGCATCGACGCCACTAATCCCGAGCAGAGAGGCCGCCTCGTCGACCTCAGCCACGCGATCTACGAGGGCCTCGTCACCTACCCCGGCCTGCCCGCACCGACGTTCACCCCGCACCTCACCCGGGCGGACTCCCGATCGCGCTACACGCCGGGAACCGAATTCGCGCTCGACACCATCACCATGCTCGGAAACACGGGCACCTATCTCGACAGTCCCTTCCATCGTTACGAGGGTGGTACCGATCTCGCCGGGCTCAGCCTGGACACGCTCGTCGACCAGAGTGCCGAGGTCTTCCACCTTTCGGATGCCACGGCTCGCGGCATTCCGCACACGGTGTTCCTCGACCGCGACCTCGCCGGACGCGCGGTGCTGCTGCACACCGGGTGGGACCGCCACTTCGCCACGCCGGCCTACGCGACCGGGGCGCCGTATCTCAGCGAAGACGGCGCCGCCTACCTCGTCGAACAGGGCGTGACCACGGTCGGTATCGACTCGCTCAACATCGACGACGTCGAATCCGGCGGGACCCGCCCGGCGCACTCGCTGCTACTCGCGGCCGGAATCCACGTGGTGGAGCACCTCACCGGCCTCGAGGCGCTGCCGGCGACCGGCGCGCTGTTTTCGGCGGTGCCGCCCCGGGTCGTCGACTTCGGCACCTTCCCGGTGCGGGCGTACGCGCGCGTATTGTGACGCTTCTGTTGCGTTAACTTATTGACGGCAAGGCTTTGTTGTTGCACGCTACATATATGACAACGAGGTACAGGTCCCGAAACCCGGGATCGCAGACGGCGCTGCGCCAGTCGAACCAGCAGCGCATCATCACCAGCCTCGTCTCCGGCGGCCCCTCCACGCAGGCCGAGATCTCGCGCAATACCGGGTTGTCGAACGCCACCGTGTCGAACATCGTCAAGGCCCTCGCCGAGCGGGGGATCGTGAGCACGGCGCCCACCACGAGCTCGGGTCGACGGGCGCTGTCGGTCAGTCTTTCGGGCGAGAACGGCGCTGTCGCCGTGGGCATCGACTTCGGCCGCCGCCACGTGCGCGTGCTCGTCGCCGGCCTCGACTACCAGGTCATCGCGTCCGAGGCCGTCGAACTGCCGCTCGGTCACAGCGCCTCGGTGGCCCTGGATGCCGCGTCCCGCCTGCTCGCCTCGGTGCTCGAGTCGAGCGGCGTCAGCCCCTCGCTCGTGCTCGGCATCGGCGTGGGAATCCCCGGCCCGATCGACCGGCGCAGCGAGACGGTGATCGAGGGCGCGATCCTGCCCGAGTGGGTCGGCATCACGCACGCGCAGATCGAGGCCCGGCTCAACTACCCGGTCTACATCGACAACGACGCGAACCTGGGGGCGCTGGCCGAGGTCACATGGGGGCCGCACAGCGGCACCGACAACCTCGTCTTCGTCAAGATCGGCTCGGGCATCGGCGCCGGACTCATCTTCAACGGCCTGCCGTTCGGCGGCAACATCGGGGTCACCGGCGAGATCGGGCACACCCCGGTGCACGACCACGGGCTGCTCTGCCGGTGCGGCAACCGCGGCTGCCTCGAGACCGTGGCGTCGACGACCGTGATGATCGAGTTGCTCAGCCGCACCAGTCCCACCACCGTCGCGACGACCGACATCGTGCGGGCCGCCCTCGCCGGCGACCACGCGACGCTGCGCATCATCGAGGACGCCGGTCTGGCTGTCGGGCGTTCCGTCGCGGCCATCGTCAACCTGGTGAACCCGGCCATCGTCGTCATCGGCGGCCCGCTCGCCGGCCTGGGCGAGCTGCTGCTCGATCCGGTGCGGCGCGGACTGAACGTCTACGCCGTGCCGATGCTGAGCGAAACCACCGAACTGGTGATGTCGTCGCTCGGCGAACAGGCCGAGGCGCTGGGGGCTTCCGCGCTCGTGCTGCGACAGACCGGGCTGCTCTCCCCGCTGCCGCTGTAGAAGGTCACCGTTCGATAACCGTTTGCCCCGAAACCCCAAGATCATGCGTTCACAGGTTGACGACAACGCTTGCAGGGCTTACGTTTCTTAGCGGGTGCGAATCACGCGAGCACCCATGACGAGGAGGTCGCGCCGTGGAACAGGGTCTGAGTACCGCCCCCACCATCCTGGAGATGCAGTCCATCACCAAGGAGTTTCCTGGAGTTAAGGCCCTCGACAAGGTTTCCCTCTCGGTCAAAGCCAGCGAGATCCACGCGATCTGCGGCGAAAACGGCGCTGGCAAGTCCACGCTGATGAAGGTGCTGTCGGGCGTCTACCCCTTCGGAACCTACGACGGCGACATCGTCTACGAGGGCAAGACCGTCCGCTTTAAGGACATCAAGTCGAGCGAGGCCGCCGGCATCGTCATCATCCACCAGGAACTCGCCCTCATCCCCGAGCTCTCGATCACCGAGAACATCTTCCTCGGCAACGAGCCGGGCCGCGGCGGCGTCATCAACTGGGTCGAGGCACAGAAGGAAGCGACGCAGCTGCTCGCCCGTGTCGGACTCGACGACGACCCCGACACGCAGGTCAAGAACATCGGCGTCGGCAAGCAGCAGCTCGTCGAGATCGCCAAGGCACTCAACAAGAACGTGAAGCTACTCATCCTCGACGAGCCGACCGCCGCGCTCAACGAGAACGACTCGCAGCACCTGCTCGACCTCATCCTGGGGCTCAAGAGCAAGGGCATCTCCTCGATCATGATCTCGCACAAGCTCAACGAGATCGAGCAGATCGCCGACCAGATCACGATCATCCGCGACGGCAAGTCGATCGAGACGCTCGACGTCAAGGCCGACGGAGTCGACGAAGACCGCATCATCCGCGGCATGGTCGGCCGCACCCTCGGCAACAGGTTCCCCGACCACACCGCCGAAATCGGCGAGGTCTTCTTCGAGGTGCGCGACTGGACGGTGCAGCACCCGCTCACCGCCGAGCGACTCGTGGTCAAGAACTCCAGCTTCACCGTTCGCCGCGGTGAGGTCGTCGGATTCGCCGGCCTCATGGGCGCCGGCCGTACCGAGCTCGCCATGAGCATCTTCGGCCGCTCCTACGGCAAGTTCATCTCCGGCCAGGTCTTCAAGGACGGCAAGGAGATCAAGCTCCGCACCGTGTCCGAGGCGATCGACCACGGAATCGCCTACGTGAGCGAAGACCGCAAGGCCCTCGGCCTGAACCTGCTCGACACGATCAAGCGCTCGATCGTTTCGGCGAAGCTCGGCAAGATCTCGAAGGGCGCCGTCGTCAACGAGACCGAGGAGACGCAGATCTCCGAGGAATACCGCAAGAGCCTGCGCATCAAGACCCCCACGGTCGAGGAGGGCGTCACCAAGCTCTCCGGTGGAAACCAGCAGAAGGTCGTTCTGGCCAAGTGGATGTTCACCGACCCCGACCTGCTCATCCTCGACGAGCCGACCCGAGGCATCGACGTCGGAGCCAAGGCCGAGATCTACGGAATCATCCGTGACCTCGCCGCCCAGGGCAAGGGCATCATCATGATCTCGTCCGAACTGCCCGAGCTGCTCGGCGTCTCCGACCGGATCTACACGATCTTCGAAGGCAAGATCACCAACGAACTCCCGGTCACTCAGGCCGATCCCGAAACCCTCATGCGCAGCATGACGTCGTCCTCACAGAAAGTAGTCGCGTAATGAGCGCTCCCATTACTGAGAAAAAGGGCGGATTCGACGTCCGCGACCTGAAGAACCTCTTCGGGGGCGGCGGATCGCTGAAGCAGTTCGGCATCCTCGGTGCCCTCGTCGTCATCATCATCTTCTTCCAGATCTGGACGGGGGGTAAGACGCTGCAGCCCGGAAACATCATCAACATCGTGCAGCAGTACTCCTACATCCTGATCCTTGCCATCGGCATGGTGATGGTCATCATCGCCGGCCACATCGACCTGTCGGTCGGTTCGGTCGCCGCGTTCACCGGCATCATCGTGGCTCTGGCCATGAAGGACTGGAACTTCCCCTGGTGGGCGGGCATCCTGCTCGGCCTCGTCGTCGGAGCGCTGATCGGCGCCTGGCAGGGGTTCTGGGTCGCCTATATCGGCGTACCCGCCTTCATCGTGACGCTAGCCGGCATGTTGATCTGGCGCGGAGGCAACCAGTTCATCGGCGACTCCGCCACCGTGCCCGTCGCCGGCGAGTTCCAGACCATCGGTAAGGGATACCTGCCCGAGGTCGGCCCGAACCTCGGCTTCAACAACCTGACGATGCTGCTCGGCCTCGTCGTCGTGCTCATCCTCATCGCCCTCGAGGTGCGCGGACGCCGCACCCGCAAGGTGATGGGCGCCTCGTCCAGCCCCGTCTGGATCAGCATCCTGCGCGTCGTCATCCTCGGCGGCGTCGTGATGGTCGCCGCCTACCTGTTCGCGACCGGCCGAGTCGGCACCAGCTTCCCGGTGTCTGGCATCATCCTCGTGCTGCTCGTCGTGGCCTACTCGTTCCTCACCAACAACACGATCATCGGCCGCCACATCTACGCGGTCGGCGGCAACAAGCACGCGGCCGAGCTGTCCGGCGTCAACTCGAAGAAGGTCAACTTCTTCGTCATGATGAACATGTCGGTGCTCGCCGCTCTCGCCGGCATGATCTTCGTCGCCCGGTCGCAGGCATCCGGACCGTTCGACGGCACCGGCTGGGAGCTCGACGCGATCGCGGCCGTGTTCATCGGCGGCGCCGCGGTCTCCGGCGGTATCGGAACCGTTGCCGGCTCCATCATCGGTGGACTCGTCATGGCCGTGCTCTCCAACGGTCTCGCGCTGAAGGGCATCCAGTCCGACCTCGTGCAGATCATCAAGGGCCTCGTGCTGCTCATCGCCGTCGGCGTCGACGTCTTCAACAAGACGCAGGGCCGCCCGTCGATCATCGGACTCATGACCCGCAAGGACAAGGGCGGTGCCGCTCCCACCGACGGCGCCACCTCGGCGCAGGTCACCCCCGGCGGCGGAACCCCCGACACCGCGGTGCCGGCCGACCTGCCCAAGTAACACCACAGACTCACCACACTGATCCACCACCGGAGAATCAGCTCCACCCAACGCACCAAACCAACACAGAACAGAAAGAAAGAGATCCCAATGAAGAAGATCCTTCTTGCTACCGGCGCGTTCGTCGCCGTAGCGGCACTCGGCCTCACCGGCTGCTCGAGCGACAGCGGCCGAGGCGGCGACGCGGGCACCGAGGCCGGCAGCGGCTTCGAGGCCAACTCGCTCATCGGCGTGGCCCTTCCCGACAAGACCAGTGAGAACTGGGTTCTCGCCGGCGGCCTGTTCGAGGACGGTCTCGCAGAGGCCGGCTTCGAAGCCGACGTGCAGTACGCGGGTGCCAGCAACGCTGTCGCCGACCAGCAGCAGCAGATCTCGACCATGGTCACCAACGGCGCCAAGGTCATCATCATCGGTGCCAAGGACGGCGCCCAGCTCGGCACGCAGGTGCAGGAAGCCCGCGACGCCGGCGCCATCGTCGTCGCGTACGACCGTCTCATCCTGAACTCCGACGCGGTCGACTACTACGTCGCCTTCGACAACTTCAAGGTCGGCCAGCTGCAGGGCCAGGCCCTGCTCGACGGTCTCGCCGCGAAGTTCCCGGACAAGGACACCTACAACATCGAGCTCTTCTCGGGCTCGTCGGACGACGCCAACGCCCCCGTCTTCTTCGAGGGTGCGATGGACGTTCTCCAGCCGAAGATCGACGACGGAACGCTCAAGGTCGTTTCCGGCCAGGTCGACATCGCCCAGACGGCGACCGACGGCTGGAAGCCCGAGAACGCTCAGCGCCGCATGGACACCCTGATGCAGGGCACGTACCAGTCGGAGACCGTCGACGGCGTCCTCTCGCCGAACGACACCCTCGCCCGCGCCATCATCACCTCGGTGCAGGATGCCGGACAGGCCGACCTTCCGATCGTCACCGGTCAGGACTCCGAGGCCGCCTCGATCCCGCTGATCATGTCGGGCGAGCAGTACTCGACCATCTACAAGGACACCCGCGCGCTCGTTCAGACCGCGATCGAGATGGCTCAGGCGCTGCAGGCCGGCGACGAGCCCGACACGACCGACGAGACGAACAACGGCAACGTTGACGTCGCGACGCTCTACCTCGAGCCGGTCATCGTCACCAAGGAGAACGCCGCTGAGGCGTACGCCGACAACGAGGAGCTTCTCGCCCTCGTCAACGGCTAAGTAGCAAAACGGTGAAGGCCGGTCGCACCCTCGGGTGCGACCGGCCTTTCCTTTTGCCCTGCGAACCGGCCCGATCCTGGGCCTCAGGGGCTTCCGTGCATAATGGAAGACATTCGAATGTGAACGTACACATCGCCAACGAAGTCGGGTATCTCGAGTGACCATGGAGCCGGAGAAGGTTCGCGCGCCCAACATCCGCGATGTCGCCGCTCTCGCCGGAGTCTCCTACCAGACCGTCTCCCGCGTTCTCAACGACAGCCCGAGCATCAAGGCGTCGACGAGGCAACGGGTGCTCGACGTCATCTCCGAGATCGGCTACCGGCCCAACCAGGCCGCCCGCGCCCTCGTCACCAGCCGCACCCGCACCATCGGCGTGCTGTCGTCGCAGACCGCCCACTACGGGCCGACGACCAGTGTCAACGCGATCGAGATCGCGGCGCGTGAGGCCGGGTACCGACTCAGTATCACCAGCGTGTCATCCGGCGACTACTCCTCGATCAAGTCGGCCATCGACTACCTGCTCAGCCAAGCGGTCGAGGCGCTCGTCGTCATCGCGCCCCAGGCGCGCGTGTTCGACGCGCTCAGCGACCTGTCGATCAACGTGCCCTACGTCACGCTCGAGTCGACCGGACGCAACCTCGGGCACAGCCTCTCGGTCGACCAGGTGGCGGGCGCGCGGCTGGCCACCCGGCACCTGATCGAGCTGGGGCACACCGAGATCACGCATATCTCGGGCCCGCAGGACTGGATCGAGGCGGATGCCCGGATGCAGGGTTTCCTCGAGGAGATCAACGAGGCCGAGCTGCGCACCCGGGCACCGATCCTCGGCGACTGGAGCGCCCACTTCGGATATTACGCCGGGCTCGAGTTGCTGCGTTTCCGCGATTTCACCGCGGTGTTCGCGGGCAACGACCAGATGGCGCTGGGGTTCATGCACGCCTGCCGCGAGTCGGGGCTCGACGTTCCCGGCGACATCAGCGTGGTCGGCTTCGACGACATCCCCGAGGCCGCGCACTTCTCACCGCCGCTCACCACCGTGCGCCAGAACTTCGCCGAGATCGGCCGTCGCGCCGTCGCCCTCTTGCTCTCGGAGCTCAGCGGGGGAACCGGCCAGGACCACGACCAGATCGCGCCCGAACTCGTCGTGCGCTCGTCGACGGCCGCGCCGCGCCGCTAGCCCGCCGCGCCTCCCGCCCGACGGCTTCCTCTGCCAAATGAAGGAGATTTCGCTCGCGACGGCCGTGCATCCGCGTGAACGGGTGACGGGCACGTGGTTTCTCCTTCATTTGGCACATGCGAGGGCGGGGGAGGTGCGAGGCGGATGCCGCGGCTCGCGCCCGGGCGCGGGGTGGCCGTGACATCCACGAGTCGCCCTCCGGCGTGGCCCCACCCGCCGCCCTCCCCGTGCCAAATGCAGGAGATTTCGCCGGGGAGGGGCGCGCATCCGCGCCAACGTGTGACTCGGACGGGTTTCTCCTGCATTTGGCACGGCGGTGGTTGGCGCGGCGGTGGCGGTGGTGGCGGGCGCGGGGGCACGGGCGACGGCGCGGGCGGGGCACGCGTTACCGGGCCGTGACCTTCGGGCCTTGACAGATGTGACCGTTTCGCATGTAACATTGCGGAGTTGAATGTGAACGGTCACATTCGGGTGTCACACACCCCGCACAACCCGCAAGAGCAGCAGACAATGAGGTCCGTAGAGTGAGCACCCCCACCGAGCCAGCAGCCGACGTGCAGTCCACCGTCGGCGTCGGTCCCGGAACGCTCTCGCAAGCCGCCGCAGCCATCACGGCCGGCCGCACCTCTCTCGGCATCGAGCTCGGCTCGACCCGCATCAAGATCTGCCTGATCGGCGACGACGCGGCGGTTCTCGCCGTGGGCAGCCACGAGTGGGAGAATGCGTTCGTCGACCGCGTCTGGACCTACTCCCTCGACGACGCCTGGTCGGGCATCCGCGCCGCCTACGCCGACCTGGTCTCCGACGCCGAGGCGCGCTACGGCGTGCGCCCCGACGGCTTCGGCGCCGTGGGCGTCTCGGCGATGATGCACGGCTACCTCGCCTTCGACCACGCCGGCGAGCAGCTCGTGCCGTTCCGCACCTGGCGCAACACGACCACGGGCGTCGCGGCCGCCGAGCTCACCGAGCTGTTCGGCCTGAACATCCCCCTGCGCTGGTCGATCGCCCACCTGCACCAGGCGGTCATCGACGACGAGCCCCACGTCGCCGATCTCGACTTCGTCACGACCCTCGCCGGGTACGTGCACTGGCGTCTCACCGGCCGCAAGGTGCTCGGTGTCGGCGACGCGTCCGGCATGTTCCCGATCGACGCGGCCACAAAAACCTACGAAGCCGCACTGCTCGAGAAGTACGAGGCGCGCGTGCCCGCGCTCGACCTCGCCGCCCTGCTGCCCGAGGTGCTCGTCGCCGGCCAGAACGCCGGCGTGCTCACCGCCGAGGGTGCCGCACTGCTCGACCCGACCGGCACCCTGCGAGCCGGCGCGGTGCTGGCGCCGCCCGAGGGCGACGCCGGAACCGGCATGGTCGCCACGAACTCCGTCGCCCCGCGCACCGGCAACGTCAGCGCCGGAACGAGCATCTTCGCGATGGTCGTGCTCGAGCGCCCGCTCACGAGCGTGCACCACGAACTCGACCTCGTCACCACCCCGGCCGGCGACCCGGTCGCGATGGTGCACTGCAACAACGGTGCCAGCGAGCTCGCCGCCTGGGCCGGGCTGTTCGGCAGCTTCGCGGCGGCAGCCGGCAGCCCGCTCGACTCCGACGCGGTGTTCGACGTGCTCTTCCGCGCGGCACTCGACGGCGAGGCAGACGCGGGCGGACTGCTCGCCTACAACCACCTCGCCGGCGAGCCGATCGCGGGCCTCGACGAGGGCCGCCCGCTCGTCGTGCGCACGCCCGACAGCCGCCTCACCCTCCCCAACTTCATGCGGGCGCAGCTCTACGGCGTGTTCGGCACCCTCGCCCTCGGCATGCGCGTGCTGGAGGGCGAGCGCGTCGGGCTCGACCAGATGTTCGCCCACGGGGGCATGTTCCGCACCGCCGGTGTCGCCCAGCGCTTCCTCGCCGGCGCGCTCGACGCACCGGTCGCCGTGGCCCACACCGCCTCGGAGGGCGGCGCGTGGGGCATGGCCGTGCTCGCGGCGTTTGCCGCGTCCGAGTCATCCGAGACCCTCGACGCCTACCTGCGCGACCGCGTCTTCGCCGGTGCGGTCTTTGAGACCGTAGCCCCGGATGCCACGGACGTCGCGGGCTTCGCCACCTACCTCGACGACTACCGCGCCGGCCTCGCCGTCGAGCGCGCCGCGGTCGCCGCCCTCACGCCGACAGGAACGACGAAATGACCGCCTTCTCTCCCGAAATCCAGGTCGCGATCGCGCGCACCCGCGACGACGTGGCCCGACTGCACGAGGAACTCGTGCGTTACGAACTCGTGGTCTGGACGGGCGGCAACGTCTCCGGCCGCGTTCCCGGCGCCGACCTGTTCGTGATCAAGCCGTCGGGCGTCTCCTACGACGACCTCAGCCCCGAGAACCAGATCCTGTGCGACCTCGACGGCAACGTCATCCCCAGCACGCCCGGCTCCGACCGCAGCCCATCGAGCGACACCGCCGCGCACGCCTACATCTACCGCAACATGCCCGAGGTCGGCGGAGTCGTGCACACGCACTCCACCTACGCCACCGCCTGGGCCGCCCGCGGCGAGGCCGTCCCGTGCGTCATCACCGCCATGGCCGACGAGTTCGGCGGCGAGATCCCGGTCGGCCCGTTCGCGATCATCGGCGATGACTCGATCGGCCGCGGCGTGGTCGAGACCCTCGCCGGACACCGCTCGCGCGCCGTGCTCATGCAGAACCACGGCGTGTTCACGATCGGCAAGAACGCGAAAGACGCGGTCAAGGCGGCCGTCATGGCCGAGGACGTGGCCAAGACCGTGCACATCTCGCGCCAGCTCGGCGCCCCGCTGCCCATCGCCCAGTCGGCCATCGATTCGCTGTTCGACCGCTACCAGAACGTCTACGGCCAAGAACCCACAGGAGCACTCAAGTGACCACCTCGATCATCCCCGACCTCGCGACGAACGAGGTCTGGTTCCTCACCGGCAGCCAGGACCTCTACGGCGACGACACGCTGCGCCAGGTGGCCGAGCAGTCGCAGGAGGTGGTGCGCCTGCTCAACGAGTCGAGCGACATTCCCGTCACGATCGTCTGGAAGCCGGTGCTCAAGAGCTCGGACGCCATCCGCCGGGCGATGCTCGACGCGACGACGGATGACACGGTCGTCGGAGTCATCGCGTGGATGCACACCTTCAGCCCCGCCAAAATGTGGATCCACGGGCTCGACGCGCTGCGCAAGCCGTTCCTGCACCTGCACACGCAGGCCAACGTCGAGCTGCCCTGGGCCGAGATCGACTTCGATTTCATGAACCTCAACCAGGCCGCGCACGGCGACCGCGAGTTCGGCTACATCGCGAGCCGCATGAACGTGCCGCGCAAGACCGTCGTCGGCCACGCCACCAACCCCGTCGTCACCGCGCAGGTCGGCACTTGGACCCGCGCGGCGTCCGGCTGGGTCGCGACGCAGGGCATGAAGCTCGCCCGCTTCGGCGACAACATGCGCAACGTCGCCGTCACCGAGGGCGACAAGACCGAGGCCGAGATCCGCTTCGGTGTGAGCGTCAACACGTGGGGTGTCAACGAACTCGTAGAGCGGGTGGATGCCGCGTCGGACGCAGACGTCGACGCCCTCGTCGCCGTCTACCTCGAGTCGTACGACGTCGTCCCCGAGCTCCTGCCCGACGGCGACCGCCACGAGTCGCTGCGCTACGGCGCACGCATCGAGCTCGGCCTGCGCTCCTTCCTCGAGGAGGGCGGCTTCACCGCGTTCACCACCAGCTTCGAGGACCTCGGCGGACTGCGCCAGCTTCCCGGCCTGGCCGTGCAGCGGCTGATGGCCGACGGCTACGGCTTCGGCGGCGAGGGCGACTGGAAGACGGCCGTTCTCATCCGCGCCGCGAAGGTCATGGGCGCGGGGCTGCCCGGCGGCGCCTCGCTCATGGAGGACTACACCTACAACCTCGTGCCCGGCGAAGAGACGATCCTCGGCGCCCACATGCTCGAGATCTGCCCGTCGCTCACCACGAAGAAGCCGAGCCTCGAGATCCACCCGCTCGGCATCGGCGGGCGCGAAGACCCCGTGCGCCTCGTCTTCGACACCGACGCTGGTGCCGGCGTGGTCGTCGCGCTGTCCGACATGCGCGACCGCTTCCGACTCGTGGCCAACGTTGTCGAGGTCGTCGACCTCCCGGCGCCGCTCCCTCACCTCCCGGTCGCCCGGGCAGTGTGGAAGCCTGCGCCCGACCTCGCGACATCCGCGACCGCCTGGCTCACCGCGGGGGCCGCGCACCACACGGTGCTCTCCACCGCGATCGGCGTCGAGGCGTGGGAAGACTTCGCCGAGATCGCCCGCACCGAACTGCTCATCATCGACGAGAACACGACCAAGCGGTCTTTCGCCCACGAAGTGAAGTGGAACTCCGCGTACTACCGGTTGGCGCAGGCCATCTAGTAACCCCAAAAAGCTTGCCAGGGACGGCCCTTTCGGCCCCGGCGGGACCCGGTTGTAATGGACAAACCGGGTTGATGCACCAGACAACGATGTCCATCATTTGAAAGGAACACACAGTGAAGAAGAGAGCTATTCTTTCGCTCGTCGCAGCTGGCGCCATGGTCGCGAGCCTCGCGGCCTGCTCCGGAGGATCCGGCGGAGACTCCGGTTCGGGCGAGGGAGGCGGCGCGCTCATCGGCGTCGCGATGCCCACCAAGTCGTCCGAGCGCTGGATCGCCGACGGCGACGCCGTCAAGAAGGCGCTGGAAGACCAGGGCTACAAGGTCGACCTGCAGTACGCCGAAGACGACATCCCCACCCAGGTCAGCCAGATCGAGAACATGATCACCAAGGGCGCGGAAGCCCTGATCGTCGCCTCGATCGACGGCACCACGCTCACGAACATCCTGGCCGACGCGGCCGATGCGGAGATCCCCGTCATCGCCTACGACCGTCTGCTCATGGACACCGAGAACGTCGACTACTACGCCACCTTCGACAACGAGCTCGTCGGTAACCAGCAGGCATGGTCGCTGCTCAACGGTCTCGGACTCGTCGAACTCGACGGAACCCCGATCGAGGGCGCACCCGCCGGCCCGTTCAACATCGAACTGTTCGCCGGATCGCTCGACGACAACAACGCGTTCTTCTTCTTCAACGGAGCAATGGACGTGCTGCAGCCCTTCATCGACGAGGGCACCCTCGTTGTGAAGAGCAACCAGACCTCGATCGAGCAGGCGGCGACGCTCCGCTGGGACGGCGAGACCGCACAGAGCCGCATGGAGGACCTCCTCACCGCGAACTACTCTGACGGCACCACCGTCAACGCGGTCCTCTCCCCGTACGACGGCATCTCCCGTGGAATCATCGGCGCCCTTCAGGACGCCGGTTACTCGCTGGGCGACGAATGGCCGATCATCTCCGGCCAGGACGCCGAGATCGACTCGGTCAAGGCCATCAACTCGGGCGAGCAGTACGCGACCATCTTCAAGGACACGCGCGAGCTGGCCAAGAAGGCGGCCGACATGGCCGTCGCGGCTCTCAACGGTGACACCGTCGAGACGAACGACGACAGCACCTACAACAACAATGTCAAGGACGTCCCGTCCTACCTCCTCGAGCCCGTCATCGTGGTGAAGGACAACATCCAGTCCGCACTCATCGACACCGGCTACTGGACCGAAGCAGAGGTCAACGGCTAAGTCCGCTGATCTCACCCGCCGGTGCCGGGGAGGCGACTCCCCGGCACCGGCATCCACCACTCACTTTTTCTTTTCAAGGAAGCCGGCACACACAGTGACCACGAACATCCTGGAAATGCGGTCGATCACCAAGACCTTTCCCGGCGTAAAAGCGCTGCAGGACGTCACCCTCGAGGTGGCCAGAGGCGAGATCCACGCGATCTGCGGCGAAAACGGCGCGGGAAAATCCACCCTCATGAAGGTGCTGTCCGGCGTGTACCCGCACGGGACCTACGAGGGCGACATCGTCTACGAAGACGAGACCGTCGAGTTCCGCGACATCCGCGACAGCGAGGCGAAGGGCATCGTCATCATCCACCAGGAGCTCGCCCTGAGCCCCTACCTCTCGATCGCCGAGAACATCTTCCTCAACAACGAGGTCAAGGGTGCGCTCGGGCTCATCGACTGGAACAAGGCCAACCAGGAAGCCGCGAAACTGCTCGCCCGCGTCGGCCTCAAGGAAAACCCGACCACCAAGGTCATGGACATCGGTGTCGGCAAGCAGCAGCTTGTGGAGATCGCGAAGGCGCTCTCCAAGCGGGTGAAGCTGCTGATTCTGGATGAACCGACCGCGGCGCTCAACGACGAGGACTCGGCACACCTGCTCGACCTGATCCTGCACCTCAAGGAGCAGGGCATCACGTCGATCATCATTTCCCACAAGCTCAACGAGATCAAGAAGATCTCGGACACGGTCACCGTGATCCGCGACGGCAAGACGATCGAAACGATCGCCAAGGCCGACGTCACGGAAGACCGCATCATCAAGGACATGGTCGGCCGCGACCTCGAACACCGCTACCCCGATCACACGCCGCACATCGGCGAGGAGATCCTGCGGGTCGAGAACTGGACCGCCCACCACCCGCAGGACCCCTCGCGCGTCATCGTCAACAACGTGAGCATCAACGTGCGCAAGGGCGAGATCGTCGGCATCGCCGGCCTTATGGGTGCCGGCCGCACCGAGTTCGCGATGAGCCTCTTCGGGCGCTCGTACGGCTCGCGCATCTCGGGCAAGGTCTTCAAGAGCGGCAAGGAGATCAAGACCCGCACGGTGTCGGAGGCCATCGCCAACGGGCTCGCCTACGCCACCGAAGACCGCAAGACCTACGGCCTCAACCTGATCGAAGACATCAAGCGCAATATCTCGATGGCCTCGCTCGGCAAGCTGGTGCGCGGCGGGCTGGTGAGCGACAACGAGGAGTTCAAGGTCGCGAACGAGTACCGCACGAGCATGAACATCAAGGCCCCCACGGTGCTCGCCAAGACCGGCAAGCTCTCGGGCGGCAACCAGCAGAAGGTCGTGCTGAGCAAGTGGATCTACTCCGATCCCGACGTGCTCATCCTCGACGAGCCGACCCGCGGTATCGACGTGGGCGCGAAGTACGAGATCTACACGATCATCAACCGGCTCGCGGCATCCGGCAAAGGCATCATCGTCATCTCTTCGGAGCTGCCGGAACTGCTCGGAATCTGCGACCGCATCTACGCCCTCTCCGAGGGCACCATCACCGGCGAACTCCCCATCGCCGAGGCCAACCCCGAATCCCTCATCAAGCTCATGACCATGGAGACTTCCAATGACTGACACGAAGACAGCTCCCAGCGCGGTGAGCAAAGTCGGCTCGTCCCTGACCCACATCGTCACCGACCTCGGCAAGAACGGCATCTTCCTCGCCCTCATCGCCGTGGTCGTTCTGTTCCAGATCCTCACCGACGGCATCCTGCTGCGACCGCAGAACATCTCCAACCTGATCGTGCAGAACGGGTACATCCTGATCCTCGCGATCGGCATGGTGATGGTGATCGTCGCCGGCCACATCGACCTCTCGGTCGGATCGGTCGCGGCGTTCGTCGGCGCCGTGTCGGGCGTTCTCACGGTGAAGATGGGCATCGAGTGGTGGATCGCCATCATCATCTCGCTGCTGATCGGCGCGCTCGTGGGAGCCTGGCAGGGCTTCTGGGTCGCCTACGTGGGCATACCGGCGTTCATCGTGACGCTGGCAGGCATGCTCATCTTCCGCGGACTCGCGCTCGTCGTGCTGGGCAACTCGAACATCGGTTCGTTCCCCGAGGGCTACCGCGCGCTCGGTAACGGGTTCTTGACCGATTTGTTCGGCGAGTTCGAGATCGACCCGTTCACGCTCGGCATCGGCGTCTTCGCGATCATCGCGTTCGTGGTGCAGCAGTTCCGTACCCGTTCGGGCCGCCAGAGCTACGCGCAGGAGGTCGAGCCGCTCGTCTGGTTCATCGGCAAGATCGTGCTGGTCTCGGCCGCCATCTTCGGCATCGCCTGGGCGCTCGCCAGCTTCAAGGGCATCCCGGTCACGCTGATCATCCTCGCCGTGCTCGTTCTCGTCTACGGCATCGTGACCAACCGCAGCGTCTTCGGTCGTCACATCTACGCGATCGGTGGCAACCGCCACGCGGCCGAGCTCTCGGGCGTGAAGACCAAGAAGGTCGACTTCTTCATCTTCGTGAACATGGGCTTCCTCGCGGCGCTCGCCGGACTCGTCTTCACCGCGCGCCTCAACCTCGCCGGTCCGAAGGCCGGTGACGGGTTCGAGCTCGAGGCCATCTCCGCCGCCTTCATCGGTGGAGCCGCTGTCCAGGGCGGCGTCGGCACCATCGGCGGCGCGATCATCGGTGGTCTCATCATCGGTGTGCTGAACAACGGTATGTCGATCCTCGGCATCGGCATCGAGTGGCAGCAGACGGTGAAGGGCCTCGTGCTGCTCCTCGCCGTTGCCTTCGACGTGTTCAACAAGCGCCGGGCCGGCGGCCGCTAGCCCCCTCGCGAAAAGCCCCGCCCGTCTCGCGACGGGCGGGGCTTTCGCGTTTCCGGTGTCAGCGCACCAGCTGGTTGCCCCGGTAGTCGAAGTCGTCGCCCGTGAGCTGCGGTGCCTTCGCCATGCGGCTGCCGTCTTCGAAGAAGCCGGTCTTCGTGCGCGCCATCGTGCCGACCGCGTGTGCGACCGCGTCGCCCAGCTCGTTCAGCGCCGCGGTGCTCAGGTTGGTGATGGTGTCGCAGGCCTGGTGATAGCAGGGGTCGTACGGCGCACCCGCCGTGCCGCCGTACTCGGCCGCCTCCTCCGCCGTCTTGATACCCTCGGCACCGCTGAACAGGCCGCCCGCCGGGATGCCGGCCGCGATGAACGGGCCGTAGTCAGACCGTCCGTCGAACGCCGTCGGCTCCGTCGCCAGGTCCCTGTCGGAGAAATAGTCGGTGAACAACTCCTCGATCTGGGCCGAACCGGGAGGGCCCGCCAGGCCGTCCGGGTCGTCCGAGCCGTCGCCGTCGTAGACGAACCGCACGTAGTTCGGCGAACCGAGCATGTCGAAGTTGAGGTTGGCGTAGATGGTGCCCAGCTCCTCGTCGCTCAGCGACTCGACATAGTTGGTCGACCCGAGCAGGCCGTTCTCCTCGGCGCCCCAGAAGGCGAAGCGCAGCTGCTGCTGTGGCTTCTTGCCCTCCTTGGCGATCTGGATCGCCGTCTCGAGGATCGTCGCGGTGCCGCTGCCGTTGTCGTTGATGCCCGGTCCTTCGAGCACCGAGTCGAGGTGCGCCCCGACCACGACGACCCGTCCCGGGTCTCCCTTGGGGCTGTCGGCGAGCACGTTCACGGTGGTGCGGGTCTCCGACAGGGTGTCGGTGCTCACCGAGACCGTCACCGGCCCGGCCAGCGCGGCCTCGTAGAGCGCGACGCCGTCGGCGTAGCTGACGCCGACCACGGGCACGGCCGCGGGGCCACCGAGGGTGACACCGGTGAGCAGCTCCGTGCGCCCGGGGTTGCCCTCGTTGAAGATGACCGCGGCGTCGTAACCGGCCGCGACGGCGTTGGCCACCTTGACCGCGAAGTCGCAGGTGCCGCGCTGGATGAGCGCGACCTGGGGCTCGGTGGGCGAGGCGGCCACGAAGTCCTCGGGCAGACAGCCAGAGGCCGAGCTCGGTTCGGGGGTGGCCGGAACGATGATGCCGCCCGCCGCGACCACGGTGCCGGTGACGTCACCGGCGCCCGAGTACTCGAGCGTCGCGGATTCGATGGGCCCGGCGACGGGGGAGACCTGGGTCAGCACCGACGGGCCGAGCTCCTGGAAGAACGGGAACTCGAACTCCTGGGTGCTGACCTCGTAACCGGCGGCGGTGAGCCGCTGCGCCACGTAGGCGGCCGAGGCGTCGTAGGCGGGGGTGCCCGAGGCGCGGGTGCCCCCGTTGTTGTTCGCGATGCGTTGGAACACCCGTTCGTGTTGCAGTATCCCGTTGACGGTCACCGCCCTCTCGAGTTTTGTCGTGTTCACGTCGTCGATCGCCAATGCCGCGGTGGACGGTATGGCGACCGCCGCGACGATCAGGCCGGCAAGCAGCGTTGCTTTTCTCCGCACGATGTCTCCTTGGGTCTACGGCCCCCGAATGGGGCACGTTCTGACGATGACGCTTCCGCAGGAGTGCGCGTGGGCGGTAGGGGTTGCGGATGCCGCGGCTCGCGCGATTCCTGCCGCGTTCGACGTAGCAGTGCGGCTCGCCATGGTTGAGAACCCTCACATCCCCGCGCGATGTTCGCGAGCCGGATCATCCGGAGTTCGCGGCGAACCGCGCCATCGTGCGGCCCGTTACCCAACCGTTATGCGGGCCGGTTGTCCGCCGCTAATTGTGAGCGCTAACATCACAACCAATCAGAACGGACTGATTGGCCGGGCGCATCCCGCGGAGCACGACACGACGCGGTCCCGGAACACTGAACAAGGAGGTTTAGTTCGATGAAGAAACTCATTGGGGCCGCGCTCGGCGGCGCACTGCTCATTGCTCTCACCGGCTGCGCGGGAGGTGGCGGAGGCGGCGGAGGCGAAGCGGGCGCCGACGGCGACCTCATCGTCGGCTTCTCGCAGGTCGGCGCCGAAAGCGGCTGGCGCACCGCGAACACCAAGTCGATCCAGGGTGCCTTCGAAGACGCGGGCATCGAGCTGAAGTTCTCCGACGCGCAGGGCAAGCAGGAGAACCAGATCAAGGCGATCCGCTCGTACATCCAACAGCAGGTCGACGTGATCGCGTTCTCGCCCGTCGTCGAATCCGGCTGGGACACCGTGCTCAAGGAGGCGAAGGACGCGGGCATCCCCGTCGTGCTGACCGACCGCTCGGTCGACTCGGAGGACGATTCGCTCTACGCGTCGTTCCTCGGCTCCGACTTCATTCTCGAGGGCGAGAAGGCCGGCGAGTGGGTCAACACCGAGTTCGCCGACGCCGACAAGGTGAACATCGTCGAACTGCAGGGCACCACGGGGGCGGCCCCGGCCAACGACCGTGCCGAGGGTTTCCGCAACGTGGTGACCGACGCGAAGTTCGAGGTGATCGCGAGCCAGACCGGCGACTTCACCCGCGCCGGCGGCAAGCAGGTGATGGAGGCCTTCCTGCAGGCCAACCCCGAGATCGACCTCGTCTACGCCCACAACGACGACATGGGTCTCGGCGCGATCGAGGCGATCGAGGCGGCGGGAATGGTGCCGGGACAGGACATCAAGATCGTCACCGTCGACGCCGTGAAAGACGGCATGACGGCGCTCGCCGACGGCAAGATCAACTTCATCGTGGAGTGCTCGCCGCTGCTCGGCCCGCAGCTCGTCGAGATCGCCGAGAAGGTCGCGGCGGGCGAGGACGTGGAGAAGCGCATCGTCACCGAGGAGACGACGTTCACGCAGGAGCAGGCGATCGAGGCCCTACCCGACCGCCAGTACTAGGCACCACAATCGGTCGGGTCCGGCGCGCTGCCGGACCCGGCCCTTCCCACGTACTCGATGAAGAGGACAGCATGACGATCACCCCCAGCACCGCCACCAGCGTCGAGGCCCCGGCTCCGGCCGTCGAGCCCATCGTGCGTATGGACGACATCTCCATCAGGTTTCCCGGCGTGAAGGCGCTCGACCGGGTGAGCTTCCGTATGTTCCCCGGCGAGGTGCACTCGCTCATGGGCGAGAACGGCGCGGGCAAGTCGACGCTCATCAAGGCGCTCACCGGCGTGTACGCGATCGACAGCGGCACCATGACTCTCGGCGGTCGGCCGCTAGTGATCAGCGGCCCGGCACAGGCGCAGGCCGCCGGCATCAGCACGGTGTACCAGGAGGTGAACCTGCTGCCCAACCTCTCGGTCGCCGAGAACATCATGCTCGGCCGCGAGCCGCGCCGGGCCGGCGCGATCGACTGGCGCGCGATGCGCCGGCGGTCCGCCGAGCTGCTCGCGCGGCTGAGCCTGGAGATCGATCCGGCGTCGCAGCTGAGTTCGCACTCGCTCGCTGTGCAGCAGCTCGTCGCGATCGCGCGCGCGACCGACGTCGACGCCAAAGTGCTGATTCTGGATGAACCGACCTCGAGCCTCGACGCCGACGAGGTGTCCGAGCTCTTCCGTGTCATCCGGGGTCTCAAGGAGCGCGGCGTCGCGATCCTCTTCGTCTCCCACTTTCTCGACCAGGTGTACGAGATCTCCGACCGGCTCACCGTGCTGCGCAACGGCGCACTGGTCGGCGAGTACCTGACCCGCGAGATCCTGCGCATCGAACTCGTGCACAAGATGATCGGCAAAGAACTGGCGACCCTCGAGAGTCTCGAGAGCAAGACGCGCCAGGCGGCCGTCGAGGGCGATGTGGCCGAGGTGCCGTACCTCGAGGCGGTCGGGCTGGGCCGCAAGGGTTCGGTCGAGCCGACCGACCTCGCCATCCACGAGGGGGAGGTGGTGGGGCTCGCCGGGCTGCTCGGCTCGGGACGCACCGAGATCGCCCGGCTCATCACCGGCGCCGACCGCGCCGACAGCGGCGAGGTGCTCGTGCGCGGCACGAAGAAGCGGCTGCGCACGCCGCGGGCCGCGCTGCGCGACCGGGTCGCCTACTCGTCGGAGGACCGCAAGCGCGAGGGCATCGTCGAAGAGCTGACCGTGCGCGACAACATCGTGCTCGCGCTGCAGGCCGACCGCGGCTGGTTCCGTCGCATCTCGCGGAGGCGGCAGGACGAACTGGCGAACAGCTACATCTCTGCACTCGGCATCCGCCCAGCGAATCCCGACGCGCTCGTGCGCAACCTCAGCGGCGGCAACCAGCAGAAGGTGCTGCTCGCGCGCTGGCTGGCGGTCGCCCCTCGGCTGTTGGTCCTGGATGAACCGACGCGCGGCATCGACGTGGGGGCCAAGGCGGAGATTCAGAAACTCGTGTCGAATCTCGCCGACGAGGGCATGGCCGTCGTGTTCATCTCGGCCGAGCTGGAAGAGGTGCTGCGGCTCAGCCACCGTATCGCCGTGATGCGCGACCGGCGCAAGGTCGCCGACCTGCCGAACGAAGACGTCACGGTCGGCGAGATCATGGGCCTCATCGCGAGCGGAGCCGAAGCGTGAACGCCCTGCGGGACCTGCCCCGCGCCCGCCTGTTCTGGCCGATCGTCACCCTCGTGGCGCTGCTGCTGCTGAACTTCGCGGTGTCGCCCGGCTTCTTCGCCATCCGGTTCCAGAACGGCCACCTGTTCGGCAGCCTCATCGACATCCTGCGCAACGGCGCACCGACGCTGCTCGTGGCGCTCGGGATGACCGTGGTGATCGCCACCCGCGGCATCGACCTCTCCGTGGGCGCCGTCGTGGCGATCTCGGGGGCGCTCGCCTGCACGATCATCGCCGACTCGCCCACCCCCGACAGCCTCGGCACCGTGCTCTCCGCCGTGGCGGTGGCCCTCGTGTTCTCCCTCGTTCTCGGGGCCTGGAACGGACTCTTGGTCGCCGTGTTCGGCATCCAACCCATCATCGCGACGCTCATCCTGATGACGGCCGGCCGCGGCATCGCGATGCTCATCACCGAGGGCCAGATCATCACGATCTCGAGCGCGCCCTACAAGGTGATCGGCGCCGGCTACTGGTTCGGACTGCCGGCCTCGATCGTCATCGCCGGCGCGATGTTCGCCGTCGCCGCGTTGCTCACCCGCAAGACCGCGCTCGGGCTGCTCATCGAATCGGTGGGCATCAACCCGGTCGCCTCCCGGCTCGCGGGCGTGCGCTCGCGCGGCATCGTCTGGGTCGTCTACGTGTTCAGCGCGCTGTGTGCCGCGATCGCCGGGCTCATGATCTCGTCGAACGTGACGGCCGCCGACGCCAACAGTGCCGGACTCTACATAGAGATGGATGCCATCCTGGCCGTCGTGATCGGAGGCACCAGCCTCGCGGGCGGTCGCTATTCGCTCACGGGAACGCTTATCGGTGCGTTCGTGATCCAGACCCTCACGACCACCGTCTACACGGTGGGCATAGCCCCGTCGATCACGCTCGTCTTCAAGGCGCTCGTGGTGATCGCGGTCTGCCTGCTGCAGTCGCCCGCGCTGCAGGCGAAGCTGCGGTCCCGCCGGGTCGCGACCAAGGGAGTGCTCGCATGACGACCTTCATCTCCACCTCCGCCCGCCGAGGTCGCGACCTGCTCGGATCGCGGTACACGCCCGTGCTCGTGACGCTCGTGCTGCTCATCCTGGTCTTCGCCGCCGGGGCCAGCCAGTACCGGGGGTTCGCCTCCGGCCAGGTGATCGCGAACCTCTTCGTCGACAACGCGTTCCTGATCGTGCTGGCGGTGGGAATGACCTTCGTCATCCTCACCGGGGGCATCGACCTCTCGGTCGGCTCGGTGGTGGCGCTCTCGACCATGATCGCCGCGTCCCTCGCCCGCGACGGCTGGCCGCCGCTCGCCGTGATCCTCGTGGTGCTCGTGACCACGTCGACCCTCGGGCTGCTCGTCGGGCTCGTGATCCACTACTTCGAGATCCAGCCGTTCATCGCGACGCTCGCCGCGATGTTCCTGGCCCGCGGGCTCTGCTACGTGATCAGCCTCGACTCGATCTCGATCACCGAGCCGTGGTTCACCGCGATGGCGCAGACCCGCATCCCGCTCGCGCCCGGCCTGTCGATCTCGCCGAGCGTGATCGTGGCGGCCGTCGTGGTGGTCGTCGCGTTCTTCGTGCTGCACTACTCGCGCCTCGGCCGCACCGTCTACGCGATCGGCGGCGGCGAGCACTCGGCGATGCTGATGGGCCTCCCGGTGCCGCGCACCAAGGTTCTCGTCTACGTGATCAGCGGGCTGTGCTCGGGCATCGCCGGGATCCTGTTCACGTTCTACACGCTCTCGGGCTACAGCCTCACCGCCGTGGGCATGGAGCTCGACGCGATCGCGGCGGTGGTCATCGGCGGCACACTGCTCACCGGCGGCTACGGCTTCGTGCTCGGCTCCCTCCTCGGGGTGCTTCTGCTCGGTGTCATCCAGACCATCATCAGCTTCGAGGGAACGCTGAGCTCGTGGTGGACGAAGATCGTGATCGGCTCCCTGCTGCTCGTGTTCATCGTCCTGCAGCGGCTGCTGACTGCGAGGCGACGGTGACGGCGGCACCCATAATGGGCAAGTGAGTACGGAAGACAAGGCGCGCGTCGCGAACATCTTCGACGTCGCCCGACTCGCCGGCGTCTCGCACCAGACGGTGTCGCGCGTGCTCAACGATCTGCCCAACGTGCGCCCGGCGACCCGGGTGCGCGTGGAAGACGCCATCAAGCAGCTGCGCTACCGGCCGTCGACCGCCGCCCGCTCGCTCGTGACCCGGCGGTCGCGCACGATCGGGCTGATCACGACCGGCAATCCCGACTACGGGCCGTCGAGCATCCTGCTGGGATTCACGGAGGCGGCGCGCAACGCCCGGTACCTCGTGAGCATCTCGAGCATGCTCGAGACGGATGTCGCGTCGATGCGTGCGGCGGTGGAGCTGCTGCTCAGCCAGAACGTCGAGGCGGTGGTGCTGATCGCGGCGCACCGCGGGGCGCTCGAGGCCATCCAGGGCATCGACCTGGGCGTGCCGCTCATCGCCGTCGAGTCGAGCGGGCGCTCGGGTTTCCACAGCGTGTCGATCGACCAGTTCCGCGGGGCCTACGACGCGACGAAGCACCTGATCGGGCTCGGGCACTCGACGATCGCGCACCTGGCCGGCCCGGAGGACTCGATGGATGCCACCGAGCGCGTGCGCGGCTGGAGCGCGGCGCTCTCGGAGCACGGACTCGTCGCCCACGAACCGCTGCAGGGCGACTGGAGCCCGTCGAGCGGGTTCGCGGCCGGGCTCGCGCTGGCGCCGCACTTCACCGCGGTGTTCAGCGCCAACGACCAGATGGCGCTCGGCGTGATGCACGCGCTCGGCACCCGCGGTATCGCGATACCCGCCGACGTGAGCGTGATCGGCTTCGACGACATCCCCGAGGCCGAGCACTTCACCCCGCCGCTCTCGACCGTGCGGCAGGATTTCGCCGAGCTGGGTCGCACCGTGATGTCGACGCTGCTCGGGCTGATCCTCGACGAGTCGCTCGCGGAGGCCGCCCACCCCGTGCCGGTGCTGGTGCCGCGCGAGTCGACGGCGCCGCCGCGGTAGCGGACGCGGTCGGCGCGCACCCGCGGGACGGGCGCGCACCGGCGCTCCTGCGCGGCCGTCCCGGGAGTGGGCGCCGTGCCGCCTAGAGCGGCACGGGCGCAGGCTCCCGCGCGACCGACACCGCGGCGTGCAGCGCGCGGGTGTGGTCGACGACGCGCACCGGACCGGCGAGCGTGACTGCGGCCGTGAACACTGTGTCGTCCGACGAACGGGCGAACCGCAGCTCGAGCGCCCCGGGTTCGACGATGCGCGCACCGTCGCGGCCGGTGAACTGCGCCACGTCGGTCGGAACGGCGAAGTGCACCCGCGCGCCCTCGCCCGGCTCGAGCGCCACGCGCGCGTAGCCGATCAGCCGCTGCACCGGACGCACCACACTCGCCACCGGGTCGTGCAGGTAGACCTGCACGACCTCGACGCCGGCGCGCTCGCCGGTGTTGCGCACCGTGAGGCTCGCGTCGACCGTGTCATCCGTCGTCAACCGGTCCCGCTGCACCGCGAACGACTCCCACTCGAAGGCGGTGTACCCGAGGCCGTGCCCGAAGGGGAACGCCGCCGTCGGGTCGATGTTCGACACGTCGCTCGCCCGGGCCAGCGGCGACGCGAGGTAGGTCGTCGGCTGCGTGCCGGCGAGGGCGGGAACGCTCACGGGCAGGCGTCCCGACGGCGAGACGGCGCCGCTCAGCACGCGGGCGATCGCAGTCGCACCCTCCTCGCCGGGGAAGAACGACTGCACGATCGCGGCCGCCTCCGTGACCGCGCGGCCGAGCGCGTACGGCCGGCCGGCGAGCAGCGTCACGATCACGGGAGTGCCGCCGTCGAGCAGCGCGTCGACGAGCTGCTGCTGCGCGCCGGGCAGCCGCAGCGATTCCGCGTCGCAGCCCTCGCCGCTGGTGCCGCGGCCGAAGAGGCCGGCCCGGTCGCCGAGCGCGAGGATGACGACGTCGGATGCCGCGGCCAGCGCCAGGGCGTCGGTGAAGTCGGTCTCCCCGCCGTCGACGGTGGTGCCGAGCGCGTGCTCGACGACGGACCCGGCGAACTCGGCCCGCACCGCCTGCAGCAGTGTCGGCAGTTCGATGCCGATCTCCCAGTCGGGATGCTGCGTGCCGACGTGCGACGGGAACGAGTAGCAGCCGAGCATCGCGAACGGGTCGTCGGCGTTGGGGCCGACGACGGCGATGCGGGCGGGGCGGTCCAGCGGTAGCGCGCCGTCGTTCGTCAGCAGCACGACGGACTGCTCGGCGATCTCGAGAGCGAGCGCCCGGTTCTCGGCCGGGTCGAGGTCGAAGCCGGTGCTCGTCGGCGCCGGCGAGTAGTCGGCGTCGAGCAGCCCGAGACCGACCTTCTGCTCGAGCACGCGGCGCAGAGCCCGGTCGACGAGAGCTTCGTCGACCACGCCGGCGGTCACGGCCGCCACGAGCGGCTCGCCGAAGGTCTTCACGGTCGGCAGTTCCACGTCGACGCCGGCGCCGAGAGCGAGTCCCGCGGCCTCGCCCCAGTCGGCCGCGACCCCGTGCAGCAGGTGCAGGAACGCGACGCCGAAGTAGTCGGCGACCACGGTGCCCTCGAAGCCCCAGGTGTCGCGCAGCAGGTCGGTGAGCAGCGCCGTGTCCGATGCCGACGGCACGCCGTCGACGTCGGAGTAGGAGTGCATGACCGAGCGCGCACCGCCCTCGCGGACGGCCATCTCGAACGGCGGAAGCAGCACGTCGTTGACCTCCCGGCGCCCCATCGAGACGGGGGCGAGGTTGCGCCCCGCCTTCGACGCGGAGTAGCCGACGAAGTGCTTGAGCGTCGCCACGATCCCGGAGCTCTCGAGCCCGCGCACGTAGGCCGTGCCGATGGTCGCGACGAGGTACGGGTCTTCGCCGATGGTCTCCTCGACCCGGCCCCAGCGGGCGTCGCGCACGACGTCGAGCACGGGTGCGAGCCCCTGGTGCACGCCGACCGAGCGCATGTCGGCGCCGATGCGCGCGGCCATGGTCGTGACGAGCGCCGGGTTGAACGTGGCGCCCCAGGCCAACGGCACCGGGTAGGCGGTCGCGCCCCATGCGGCGAAGCCGGCGAGGCACTCCTCGTGCGCGATCGCGGGGATGCCGAACCGGCTGCCCGCGACGATGCGTTCCTGGGTGCGCTGCAGCGAGGCCGCGCCCATCGCCGGCTCGACCGGCGCGCTGCCGAACGGGCGGGTGAGCTGGCCGAGACCGAGGGGCAGCAGCTGGTCGAGGTCGATCGCGTCGTCCATGTCGTGCTGGTGCGGCGCGACCTCCCCGCCGTCGGTCGAGGCGCCGACCCAGACGCCGTACAGCTGCGCGATCTTCTCCTCGAGCGTCATCGCGGCGACGAGCGCGTCGACGCGGTCGGCGGTGCTGGCAGAGTCGTCGTTCCAGAGTGTGGTGATCATCCCTTGACCGATCCGGTGAGGCCGCCCACGATGTGGCGTTCGGCGAAGATGAAGAAGACGAGGGCCGGCACGATCGAGAGCGCCGTGAACGCAAGGATCGACGCGGTGTCCTGCGCGTACTGCGACTGGAACGTCGCGACCCCGAGCGGCAGGGTGAAGTTCGCCGGGTCGTTGAACACGAGCAGCGGCAGCAGGTACCCGTTCCAGCTCGTGATGAACGCCAGCACGGACACGGTCACGAGCGCCGGGCGGCTGAGCGGCAGCAGGATGCGCCAGAAGAACCCGAGTCTGGTGGCACCGTCGACGACCGCGGCATCCTCGATCTCTGTCGGGATCGCGGCCATGAACGGACGCAGGATGATGATGGTGACGGGCAGCGCGAACGCGGCCTGCGGCAACGCGACGCCCACCCACGACTCGAGCAGGTGCAGCTGGCGCAGCAGCAGGTACACCGGCAGGATCGCGACGCCGAGCGGGAACAGCAGGCCGATCGTGAACATCGAGTACAGCGCCTCGCGGCCCTTGAACCGGTAGCGGGAGAGCGCGAACGCGGCCATCGAGCCGAGCCCCACGGCGATCGCGGTGGACGAGATCGAGATCAGCGCGCTGTTGCCGAGGAAGCGCCAGAACGACTCCGACGCCAGGATGTTCGCGTAGTTGCTGAACACCCACGGCGACGGCAGCCCGGCGGGGTCGGTGTTGATCTGCGCGTTGGTGCGGAACCCGCCGAGGATCACGAACAGCAGCGGCGCCACAGTGACGCCCACGATGAGCAGAGCGAACAGGTAGCGCACCGGCGTCATGGCGCTGAACGGCGCCCTGGACTTGGCCGGCGCGAGGGTGGTGGCGGTCATCTATTCGACCCTTCCGGTGATCGCGCCCTGCGTATCGCGACGCAGTGCGAAGCGCTGGTAGAACAGCGCGAAGACGAAACAGATGACGAACAGGATGATGGCGACGGCACTGCCGAACCCGAACTCGTAGCGGCGGAAGCCGCGGTCGATCAGGTAGCTCGCCATGGTCGTCGACGCGCCGGCGGGTCCGCCGAGCGTCATGATCCAGACCAGGTCGAACAGCTGCAGCGATCCGATGATGGACAGGAACACCCAGATGCGGATGGTCGGGCCGAGCAGCGGCAGCACGATGAGCCGTGTCGTCTGCCAGCCGGTGGCGCCGTCGATCTGGGCGGCTTCGCGCAGTTCTTCGGGGACGCCCTGAAGGCCGGCGAGGAACAGGATGATCCCGAAGCCGATGTACTTCCAGGTGACCACCGCGAAGATCGTGAACATCACGACGCTCTGGTCGGCCAGCCAGAGCTGCACGAGCCCGCCGAGGCCGACGCTCTCGAGCAGCCCGTCGACGACGCCGTTTGGCTGCAGCAGCGAGAGCCAGATGACCGCCGTCACCGCCTCGGACAGCACGTAGGGGGCGAAGACCAGCAGCCGCAGCCCCGTGCGTCCGCGGATCTTGCCGTTGAGCAGCAGCGCGAGGGCGATGCTCAGCGGCAGTTGCACCACGAGCGACGCGATCACGATGAACAGGTTGTGGCCGATCGCCCCTTGGAAGAGCGGGTCGCCGAGCGCCTTGGCGTAGTTGTCGAAACCGACGAACCGGGTGAGCGGCCCGAAGCCGTTCCAGTCGAACAGGCTGTAGTAGGAGGCCGCGACCAGCGGGAAGAAGACGAAGGCCACGAAGAGCACGGTTGCCGGGCCGAGCAGCAGCAGCAGCTCGAGTCTCTTGCGCAGGTGGGAACGGCGGCGGGGCGGGCCTTGCGGGGAAGGCGAGCCCGCCGCCGTCGTGACGTCTGGCGTCACGACGGCGGTGGTTGTGCTCATCGTTACTTGGCCGCCTTGACTGCCTCGGCGACCGAATCGGCCGTGCCCTGGCCGGCGAACAGGTTGGCTACGGCGTCGTTGAGGGCCGAACCGGCACCCGTGGGGAGAGCCACGTCGAAGTAGGTGGTGACGTACGCGGCGTCGGTGTTGAAGTCGTAGACCGACTTCATCACCGGGTCGCTGATGGTCGCCGCCGCGGCCTCCTTCACGGGGATGGCCACGACCTCGCTCTCGACGAGCTTTGTCTGGATGTCGTCGTTGGAGAGGAACTCCAGGAAGTCCGCGCACTCCTCGGCGTGCTCCTGCGTGCAGGCGAAACCGTCGCCGCCGCCGAGCGTCGCGCTCGGGTCGCCGTCGCCGCCCTCGACGGCGGGGAAGGGGAACCAGCCGAGCAGCGGGTCGAGGTCGGTGTCGGTGAGACCCTGCATGACCGACTTGTCCCAGGTGCCCTGGAGCTCCATGGCCGCCTGGCCGTTGGCGACGAGGCCGGCCGAGCTGCCAGCGCCCTGCTGGGCGGGAGTGCCGTTGAAGCCCTCCTGGAACGGCTCGGTGGCGATGAAGTCGATGACGTCTTGGCCCGCCTTGGTGAAGCACTCGTCGGAGAGGTCGGCCTCGGCGAGACCCTTCTTCAGCGTGTCCTCGTCACACTCGCGCACCGCGAAGGTGTTGTAGTAGAACGCGTCGGGCCAGCGGTCCTTTCCGCCGACGGCGATGGGCGCGATACCGGCGGCCTTGAGCTTGTCCACGGCGTCGTGCAGCTCGGTCATCGTCGTCGGGGCACCGGTGATGCCGGCCTGCTCGAACAGGTCGGTGCGGTACCAGAAGCCGACGACCTGCGAGGTGTACGGGACGCCGTACTGCACGCCGTCGACCGCCCAGTTCTCGGTCGCCGTTCCGAGGTCGCCGAGCCAGTCGCTCGTGAACTCCGAGATGTCGGCGACCTGGCCGGACTGCACCTGCGTGGCGAGCTGCCCGCCACCACGGCTGAAGTAGATGTCGGGCGGGCTGTCCGACGACAGGGCGAGCGGGATCTTCGTCTCGAGATCCTCGTTCTGGATCGGCACCACGTCGATCGTGATGTCCGGGTTGGCCTTCTCGTATTCGTCGACCGCGTCCTGCCAGATGCTGAGGATGGGTTCGGCCGTGCCGTTGTGCCAGAAGGTGAGGGTGGTGGTGCCGTCGGCGGAATCCGCTCCGTCGCCGGCGCACGCCGCGAGAGCGCCCATCGACAGGATCGCGACCGCACTCACCGCCACGGTCTTCCTGATGCTGCGTGTGTTCATCGTTGAACGCCTCTCGAAAGTTTCGACAACTACGTCGAAATTGATTAGGATGGTCGGAGTCTAAGAGCCGCCGCGGCATCCGCACAAGTTGTTTTGAACAACAAATTCGAATCGGAGCACCCATGTCAGAACCGGATGTCACGATCGGACGTGCAAAACTCAACGAAATCGCCGATCAGGCGGGGGTTTCGCTTTCAACGGTCTCGAAGGTGCTCAACGGCCGCTCCGACGTCGCCGCCATCACGCGGAAGAGGGTAGAGGGCATCCTCGACGAACACGGCTACCAGCGCCGCGCGGGTCTACCGGGTCGCAACACCCTCATCGAACTCGTCTTCCCCGACCTCGACACCGTCTGGGCGATGGAGCTCATCCGCGGCGTCGAGAACGTCGCGAAGGCCAACGGGCTCAGCGTCGTGGTCACCGAATCGGGCAACCGGCACTCGCCGTCGCCCGACTGGATTACGGGCGTGCTGCGGCGGCGACCCGTCGGTGTCGTGCTCGTGTTCTCCGACCTCTCGGAAGATGCCAAGGCGCAGCTGCGGTCCCGGGCGATCCCGTTCGTGATCGTCGACCCCGCCGGCGACCCGGCCCCCGACGTGCCGTCGGTCGGCTCGGCGAACTGGTCGGGCGGGCTCATGGCGACCAGACACCTCATCGAACTCGGCCACTCGCGCATCGCCGCGATCACCGGCCCCGACGACATGATGTGCTCGCACGCTCGGCTCGACGGCTTCCGCTCGGCGATGAACACGGCGAAGCTGCCGGTCGACGAGAGCCTCGTGGCGTTCGGCAACTTCCACGTCGACGGCGGTCGGGACAACGCTCGCGCCATGCTCGACCGTGACGACCGCCCGACCGCGATTTTCGCCGGCAGCGATCTGCAGGCCCTCGGCGTGCTCGACGCGGCCCGCTCGCTCGGCATCCAGGTGCCCGCGCAGCTGTCGATCGTCGGCTACGACGACCTGCAACTCGCCCAGTGGACGAGCCCCTCGTTGACGACGGTGCACCAGCCGCTCACGCGCATGGCCGAAGAGGCGGCACGTCTCATCATCCGGATGAGCGAGGGCGAGCTGGAGTCGATCCCGCGCGTCGACCTCGCCACACGGCTGATCGTGCGCGAGAGCACCGCGGCGCTGGCGGCACGTTCCGCCTAGGCCCGCCGCGCCGCGTACTGCTCGCCGATCACCGCCGCGGTGTCCGCCGGCAGGGTCGCGGCGATCTCGGTCGACCAGGCCGGAAGCTCGCCGGTGAGCGCCCAGCCGGCCTGTCGGGCGGCGCCGGCGGCCACGTACTCGCCGGGCAGCGGCACGTCGACCGGCAGCCCGAACACCTGCGCGGCGATCCGCTGCACGGCGGGGTTCTGTGCCGCGCCGCCGATCAGCAGGATGCGCGTGGCCTCCACACCCAGGTCGGTGACGGCGCGCAGGCCGTCGGCGAGCGCGCTGAGCATGCCCTCGATCGCGGCGCGGGCGAGGTTCGGCCGGGTGGTGCTGGCGAGCGTCAGGCCGAAGAGGGTGGCGGTCGCATCGGGCAGGTTCGGCGTGCGCTCGCCCTCGAAGTAGGGCTGCAGCACGAGGCCGCGGGCCCCGGGTTCCGCCTGCAGCGCGAGCTCGCCCAGCTCGTCGTGGCTGACGCCGAGCAGGTCGGCCACCGCGTCGAGCACGCGCGCGGCGTTGAGGGTGGCGACGAGCGGGAGGAAGTTGCCGGTGGCGTCGGCGAAACCGGCGACGGTTCCGCTCGGGTCGTTCGCGGGCCGATCGGTCACGGCGAACACCGTGCCGCTCGTGCCGATCGAGACCACGACGTCGCCCGCCGCGGCGCCGAGCCCGAGGGCCGCCCCCGCGTTGTCGCCCGCGCCGGCCCCCACCACGACGACCGCGCCCGCACCGATCGGAAATTCAGGAGACGGCGTCACCGTGCCGGCCCTGGCCCCCGGAGCTATCACGGTGGGCAGGATCATCCGCTCGCCCGTTCCTGAATTTCCGAAGGCGGCATCGAGCAGCGCGCGGTCGTAGCGGCCCGTCGTCGCGTTGAAGTAGCTGGTGCCGCTCGCGTCGGAACGGTCGGTGGTGAGCTGGTCGAGCACGGGACCGAGCGGGCTCTCGCCCTCGGGGCCGTAGCCGCGCAGCCGCCAGGTGAGCCAGTCGTGGGGCAGCGCCACCGCCGCGACGCGTGCCGCGTTGGCCGGCTCGGCGTCGTGCAGCCAGCGCAGCTTGGTGAGCGTGAAGCTCGCCACCGGCACGGAGCCGGTGCGCTCGGCGAACGACGTCGCGCCGATCTCGTCGATGAGGTCGCGGGCGGCGGGGGCGGAGCGGGTGTCGTTCCAGAGAAGAGCGGGGCGGATGACACGGCCACCGTCATCGAGAACCACCATGCCGTGCTGCTGGCCGGCGACCGAGATCGCCGAGACGCCGTCGAGGCCGCCGGCGTCGTCGACCGCGGCGGCGAGGGCGCGCCACCAGTCCTCCGGGTCGACCTCGGTGCCCGCCGGGTGCTCGGCGCGCCCGGTGCGCACGGTGGTGCCGGTGTCGAGGTCGCGCACGACGACCTTGCAGCTCTGGGTGGACGAGTCGACGCCGGCGACGAGGGTCATGGCGGCCTTTCTGGGTTCGAGAAAACGTGCGCGCCATCCCGGTACGCGCGCGCCGGCTCGAGCGGGCGCGCGCGTATCGGAATGGCGCGGGGGTGGGGGCCTAGCGCGCGTTCAGCAGGTGCTCGACGGCGAGCTGCTGCAGACGCACGAAGCCGAAGCCCTTGCCGTCGAAGTAGGCGTCGGCGTCGAATTCCTCGTAGGCGGCGCGGTCGGCGATCAGGTCGTCGTAGCTCTCGCCCCCGCCCAGGGTCGGCACGTTGATCTGCTCGACCTGCGCGGCGACGAGCGCCTCCTGCACCTCGGGGTCGGCGCGGAAGGCCGCCGCGCGCTCCTTGAGCAGCAGGTACATGCGCATGTTCGCCTTGGCCGAATCCCAGACTCCGGTCTCGTCTTCGGTGCGCGAGGGCTTGTAGTCGAAGTGGCGGGGGCCGTCGTAGGCGGGGCCGCCGTTCGGGCCGCCGTTCTCGAGCAGGTCGACGAGCGAGAAGGCGTTTTGCAGGTCGCCGTGCCCGAACACGAGGTCCTGGTCGTACTTGATGCCGCGCTGGCCGTTCAGGTCGATGTGGAACAGCTTGCCCTGGTAGAGGGCCTGCGCGATGCCGGCGGTGAAGTTCAGCCCGGCCATCTGTTCGTGGCCGACCTCGGGGTTGACGCCGACGAGCTCGGGGCGCTCGAGCGTTTCGATGAACGCGAGCGCGTGGCCGAGGGTCGGCAGCAGGATGTCGCCGCGCGGCTCGTTGGGCTTGGGCTCGATCGCGAACTTGATGTCGTAGCCCTTGTCGGTGACGTAGTCGCCCAGCAGGTTGACGGCCTCGCGGTAGCGCTCGAGCGCGCCGCGGATGTCCTTCGCGGCGTCGTACTCGGCGCCCTCGCGCCCGCCCCACATCACGAACGTCTTGGCACCCAGCTCGGCGGCGAGGTCGATGTTGCGCAGCACCTTGCGCAGCGCGAAGCGGCGGACGGCGCGGTCGTTCGACGTGAAGCCGCCGTCCTTGAAGACGGGCGCGCTGAACAGGTTGGTGGTGACCATCGGCACGATGATGCCGGTGTCGGCGAGCACCTGCTTGAGGCGGTCGATCTGGGTCTGGCGTTCGGCGTCGGTCGAGCCGAAGGCGAACAGGTCGTCGTCGTGGAAGGTGAGGCCGTACGCACCGATCTCGGCGAGCTTCTCGACGCCGTGCACGACGTCGAGCGGGGCGCGGGTCGGGCCGCCGAACGGATCGGCGCCGTTGTAGCCGATGGTCCACAGGCCGAAGGAGAACTTGTCAGCGGGGGTGGGCGTCGTTGCCATGGTGAAACTCCAAGTCGGTGAATTGTTTAGGGACACAACATATCGCACGCCTCACGGAAAATGCCACCCCTTTTCCTCACGCGCGCCGCGGAGGGCTAAGTTGCCGCCTCCAACATTTGCGGTGCTTGGCCGGCTCCGGGCGGCGATAGGGTGGCACAGAGCGGTAGTACCGCGATGGCCGTGACGACGAACGGGTGGGAAAGTGACACAGACCGAGTCGCCGGCCGCGGGGCGCGGAAACAGCACCGACCACGTGCGCCGTCACAACCTCGCCACCGTGCTGACCCTCGCGCACCGTTCGCAGGGGATCTCGCGTTCGCAGCTCACCCGGGTCACCGGCCTCAACCGCTCGACCGTGGCCGCGCTCGTGGGCGAGCTCGTCGAGCGGCGGCTCGTGCTCGAGGTCGACGCCGACGTGCAGGGCCAGGTCGGGCGCCCGAGCCCGATCGTCAAGCCGGATCCGCTCGCCGTGGCGATCGCCATCAACCCCGAGATCGACGCGATCACGATCGCCGTCGTCGGACTCGGCGGGACCGTGCTCAAGCGCATCCGCTACGCCACCGACCACGAGCCGACCGCGCGGGAGGCCGTGAACATCTGCGCCGCCGTCATCGAGGGGCTGCGCGGCGAGCTCGAGACCGGTCACCGCGTCGTCGGCATCGGAGTCGCGGTCCCCGGCCTCGTGCGCTCGCTCGACGGTGTCGTGCGCCTCGCGCCGCACCTCGGCTGGGTCGACGAGCCGCTGGCCGAGATGCTCGCCGAGGCGACCGGGTATTCGGTCGTCGCGGGCAACGATGCGCGGCTCGGCACCCTGGCCGAGAGCACCTTCGGCGCCGGGCGCGACCTCAGCGACTTCATCTACCTCAACGGCGGCGCGAGCGGCATCGGCGGCGGGCTCATCGCCGGCAGCCAGGCGCTCACGGGCGCGGCCGGTTACGCGGGCGAGTTCGGTCACACCCTCGTCAACTCGATGGGCACCGTCTGCCACTGCGGCGGGGTCGGATGTCTCGAAACCGAGGTCACCCGTGCGCCGCTCCTCGCCCTCGTGGGCCTCACCGACGCGGACAGCGACGAACTCGAGAACGCGCTCGTCGCATCCGAATCTGCCGACGTGCGCGCCGAGGTGCACCGCCAACTCGACTTCCTCGCCGTCGCCCTGCGCAACGCGATCAACACGCTCAACCCGCAGACGATCCTGCTCGGCGGCTTCCTCGGCTCGCTGTACGCGGTCGCACCCGCGCACCTGAACGCGCTCGTCGCCCACCAGCCGTTGCGGGCCTCGCGGGAGGGCGTGTCGATCGGGCGTGCCGCGCTCGGGTCGAACCTGCTGATGATCGGTGCGGCCGAGCTGGCCTTCGAGGCCGTGCTCGGCGACCCCGCCACCTTCTGACCGCGCCGGGGAATGCGACGCCGTCGACCCGAGTTATACGCTTGTCGTGGGGGTTCGCGGCGCCGGGTGCTTCCATGCCGCCGCGCGCCGACCCGGGTGCGGCCATGAGCGCTCTGCCTCGCTCCGATCCGTTTGCTAGGACCCTTCACTCTTGACCACTGTCGTACACCCCGGAGACTCCCTCACCCCGCGTCAGAAGCTCGTCTACGTCGTTGTGCTCGGCGCGCTGACCGCGCTCGGCCCGTTCACGATCGACCTGTACCTGCCGGCGTTCCCCGCGGTCTCGGCCGAACTCGGCGTCTCGGCGGCGGCCATCCAGCTCACCCTCACCGCCACCACGATCGGTTTCGCGCTCGGCCAGCTGCTCGTCGGCCCGTGGAGCGACAAGGTGGGGCGCCGCGCGCCGCTCATCATCGCGACCGCGCTGCACATCGCCGCGAGTATCGGCGTCGCCTACGCGCCCGACGTGATGTGGGTCGGCATCTTCCGCGTGCTGCAGGGCATCGGCGCGGCCGGCGGTGGAGTGGTCGCCATGGCCATGGTGCGCGACCTGTTCGGCGGCCTGCCGCTCGTGCGCATGCTCTCCCGGCTCGCGCTGGTGAGCGGGCTCGCGCCCGTGCTCGCCCCGCTCATCGGCTCGCAGTTGCTGCTCGTGCTCGACTGGCGCGGCATCTTCTGGTTCCTCGCCGCCTACGGCGTTCTGGCGATCCTTGCCGCGAGCTTCTTCCTCGTGGAGACCCTCCCGGCCGAGCGCCGCGCCGACCGCGGGCACAGCTCGGTCGGCGAACGGTACAGGGCGCTCTTCACCGACCGCGTCTTCGTGGGCGTCGTGCTGATCAGCGGCATGACCTTCTCCGGGCTGTTCGCCTACCTCTCGTCGTCGTCGTTCCTGTTCCAGGACGTCTACGGCCTCAACGCCCAGGAGTACGGCCTGCTGTTCGCCGTCAACTCGATCGGCATCGTGGTGGGTGTGCAGGTGAGCTCGCGCCTCGCGAAGTACGTCGGGCCGCAGTGGATCCTCACGGGCGCGGTCATCGGAATGATCGTCAGCGCGACCACCATCGTCGCCCTCGACCTCGCGAACACCGGACTGGTCGGCATCCTCATCCCGCTGTTCTTCTTCATCACCTCGTGCGGCTTCGCGTTCCCGTGCCAACAGGTGCTGGCCCTCGCGAACCACGGCGGTGAAGCGGCGACCGCCGCGTCTGTGCTCGGCGCGGTGAACTTCGGTTTCGCCGGCATCATCTCGCCGATCGTGGGGCTGTTCGGCATCCACGACGCGATCCCGATGGGCGGGGTCATGGCGATCCTGGCCACCGTGTCGCTCGTCGTCATGGTGGTGCTGGTGCGCCCGCGCTCGGTGCCCGCCCTCGCGCGCTGATCCGCGTAGCGAACCGCAATCCCGGCCGTCTAGTCTCTGATTTGGCGCCGGACGCCCAGTAGTGTGTGGCTTATGGCCCTCGTTTTTCCGAACGCGTTGGCGGCGAAAACCACCAGCCTCGCGTTGGCGAGGGGCTCGTTCTGGTTCGGCATCGTCTGCCTCACGTCGGTCGCGGTCAGCCTCGTCGCGATCCGGATCGACCGCCCGGCCGAGGCCGCCTGGCCGGCCGTGGTCGCGCTCGTCGTTCTCGCGGGCCTCGGTGTGGTCGTCGCCTCCGACCTCGGCGAACGGCCGGCGGTCATCGCCCTGTCGGCCGTGGCCGCACCCGTCGCGATCCCCTGCTACGCCGCCGTGCTGCTTCCCGCCCTGCGGTCGATCGACACCAGCGACGCCATCTTCCTGTCGCTGCCGAAGATCGCCATCGTGGTCTTCGGCATGGTCGTGGCGCGCCAGTTCACCGGCGTCGCGAGCGTGGTCGTCGCGTACTTCCTCGGCGAGGTCCCGGTGGTGGCGGTGTCGCTCGCCGTGGGCCACGGCTACGCGTTCGACGTGCCGGCCTTCAGCTGCGCCGCCGCGCTCGTTCTCATCATCACGATGCTCACGGTGAGCAGGCGGCGCACCAGGGCGAGCGAGCCGGAGCTCAGCCGCGCCAGCCATGACGACCGGGTCGCCGCCGAGCTGGCGCGCGCCGAGCACGTCTCCTCGGCCATGGTCCACGACACGATCCTGAACGAGCTCGCCGTCGTCGGCACGGTCGCCCCCGGCACCCTCTCCGACGCCGCGAAGGGACAGATCCTGCGCAGTCTCGCGGTGCGCAGGGCGGGGGCACGCAGAAATTCGGATGCCACGGCCGACGTTCTCGGCGGAGATCTCGCCGCCGCCGTCGAGCAGGCCAGGGCGCTCGGGCTCGAGGTGTCGGTGGCGGGCGAGGTCGGCGCGCTCTCGTCGCTCGCCCCCCACACGTCGGTGGCCCTCAGCCTCGCCGTGCAGCAGTGCCTCGCCAACGTCGCCGCCCACGCCCACACGGGTGCGGCCGAGCTCACCGTGGTGGCCACCGACACCGAGGTGTGCGTGATGGTGATCGACTCGGGCGTCGGCTTCGTCGAATCCGCGATGGACCCCGACCGGCTCGGCCTGCGCCAGTCGGTGCGGGGCCGCATCGACGCCGTCGGCGGTTCCGTGCAGGTGTGGACCTCGCCGGGCGCGGGTACCGCCGTCTCGATGCTGGTGCCGCGCGGATGAGAGACGACACGGCGCAGCAGCTCGACCCGCTCAGCGGCATCACGGCCAGGCTGTTCGCGATCGGCGCGGTGGTGGTCGCGCTCGTCGTCGCGTTCGCGATGAGCGCGTTCACCGCCGACCAGACGAACAACTGGTGGCTGCAGGCCGCGGCGCTCGCCGCGATCAGCGCGTCGGGATACTGCTACGTGCGGGCGGCCAGCGCGTTCCGCGCGCCCTTCCCGCGCGGTGCCCTCGTGGTCGTCTGCCTGCTGGCGCTGCTCGCGGTCGTGCTCGAGGCGGCGGCGCAGTGGGGAACCAACTCGGTCGTGCGCGACGACTGGGCTCCCGTTTCGCTCGCCATCCTGACCCTCACGTTCGGCTCCTGGCGCCCGGGGTGGGAGATCCTCGCCAGCACCGTCGTCTGCGCGGTTGTCATCGGCTCTCTCGCGTTCGCCCGGTCGGCCGGCTTCGACGCGGATGTCCCGGCGATCGTTTTCGCGGTGCTCTCGGCGACCCCGGTGCTGGCGACCGGCGCCGCCGCGAGCGCGTTCTCGCGCAGCCTCGTCGACTCCCTGCTCGCGTGGCGGTCCGCTGTTTCGCGACCACCGGCATCCGTCCCCGACGGATTCGAACCGCCGGCGTCGGCCAGGGCCAGCCACCTCGTGCACCTCGACGAGCAGGTCTACCCGTTTCTCGAGCGGGTGGCCCGGCAGCCCGGGCTCAGCGCCGCCGACGGCGAACGTGCCAGGATGCTGGCCCGCGAGCTGCGCACCCTGCTCGTGCTCGACGCGGAGCGCAGCTGGCTCTCGCGCATCGTGCGCGGTGCCGACGACCGGCACCGGTTCGCCGAACGCCTGGGGGAGGCCGAGCGCGGGTTCATCCGGGCGCTCGTCTCGCACCTGCGCACGAGCGCGGCCTTCGACGACGAGCGGATGCGCGTGATGCTACACGGCAGCGAGTGGGAGGCGACGTGCACCATCGTCGTCCCGTGCCGCCCGTCGCACAACCCGCGGGTGCACCTGGCACCGTATGTCGCGGTGGGACGTAGTGTTTTCGGAACGGTCTCGTGGAACCTGGCGCACGACAACACGCTCACGATCACGCTGACCTTCGACCCCAACGCGAATCACGAGGAAACACTGTGACCGACGAAGCTCCGGTATCCGACAAAGTAGCGAGACGATGGCCGGTCGTGAGCGCGGTCATCGTCATCGTGCTCGCGGTGCTGCTCGGGCTGATCATCGCCATCCGCGGCAACCTGCCCTTCGAGGGCGACGCCGAGTGGATGGAGGAGATCATCGAGCACCGCCATCCCGCGTGGGAGGTGCCGTCGCTCGTGATGAACTTCCTCGGCGGCGGCTGGTTCGCCTACCTGCTGCCCGCCGCGGTGGCCATCGTGCTCTGCGTGCTGCGCCGGTACTGGAGCGCCCTGTTCCTCGCGGTGGCGAGCATCCTGAGCGCGCTTCTCGTACAGGTGCTGAAGAGCCTGGTCGGGCGCCCGCGGCCGGAAGACATGCTGGTGACCTCGGACTTCGGCTCGTTCCCCTCGGGGCACAGCGCGAACGCGGCCACCCTCGTCGTCTGCCTCGCCATCATCTTCCGCCGGGCCTGGATCTGGGTGGCGGGTGTGGCCTACGTCGTGCTGATGATGGTGAGCCGCACCTACCTCGGCGCGCACTGGGTGAGCGACACCGTCGGCGGGGCGCTGCTCGGCGTCGGCGCGGCACTCATCGTGTGGGCGCCGTTGGCGCGCAAATTGCGGCTCGAATCCTCGGGGTGAGAAACGGTAGCGTCTCACCATGAGAATTCTTGTCGTCGGCGCGGGAGGCGTGGGAACCGCGATCGCGAAGATCGCCGCCCGCCGAACGTTCTTCGAACTGCTCGTCGTGAGCGACTTCGACCTCGCCAGGGCGCAGAGCGCGGTGGACTGGATCGCGGCGAGGCACGGCGCGGAGGTCGCGTCGAGGTTCGCGGTGGCGCGGGTCGACGCCTCCGACCCCGACAACGTCGCCGCCCTCGCCCGCGAGCACGGCGTGACCCACGTGATGAACGCCGTGGAGCCGAAGTTCGTGCCCACGATCTTCTCGGGCGCGCTCGCCGCCGACGCCGACTACCTCGACATGGCAATGAGCCTCTCGGAACCGCACCACACCTACCCGCACAGCGAGACGGGTGTGAAGCTCGGCGACGACCAGTTCGCCCAGGCGCCCGACTGGGAGACGGCCGGCCGGCTCGCGCTCGTCGGCATGGGAGTGGAACCCGGACTCAGCGACGTGTTCGCGCGCTACGCGGCGGACCACCTCTTCAGCGAGATCGACGAGCTCGGCACCCGCGACGGCGCCAACCTCGTGGTGCGCGACGAGGCGGGCAACGAGATCTTCGCACCGTCGTTCTCGATCTGGACCACCATCGAGGAGTGCCTCAACCCTCCCGTGATCTGGGAGAAGGACCGCGGCTGGTACACGACGCCGCCCTTCAGCGAGCCTGAGGTCTTCGAGTTCCCCGACGGCATCGGCCCGGTCGAGTGCGTCAATGTCGAGCACGAAGAGGTGCTGCTGATGCCGCGCTGGATCGATGCGAAGCGCGTCACGTTCAAGTACGGGCTGGGCAACGAGTTCATCGGCATCCTCAAAACGCTGCACCAGCTCGGGCTCGACAAGACCGAGCCGCTCACCGTACGCAGCGCGGACGGGCCGGTGCAGGTCGCGCCGCGCGACGTGGTCGCCGCGGGACTGCCCGACCCCGCGACGATCGGCCCGCGGATGACTGGCAAGACCTGCGCCGGGGTCTGGGTGACGGGCACCGGTGTCGACGGTCAGCCGCGCGAGGTCTACCTGTACCACGTCGCCGACAACGAGTGGACGATGGCCGAGTACGAGAGCCAGTGCGTGGTCTGGCAGACCGCCCTCAACCCGGTCATCGCGCTCGAACTCTTGGCGTCGGGGGTCTGGACGGGCAGGGGAGTGCTCGGGCCCGAAGCGTTCGAGGCGGCCCCGTTCCTCGAGCTGATGGCCCGGCCCGTCTCCGACGGAGGATACGGGCAGCCGTTCGGTCTCGAAGACCGCGCGGTGTCGCGGTGAGCGAGCCCCGCGTCAACGAACTGCTGGCCATCGCGCTCGAGGTGCTCGAAGACGAGGGTCTCGAGAAGCTCGGTGTCGGGACCATCTCCCGCCGCGCGGGCATCAAACCGCCGTCGCTCTACAAACAGTTCACGAGCAAGGCCGACATCGAGAAGCAGCTCGCCGACGTGGGCTTCCGGCTCTGGGCAACGGGGCTCGCCGCGGCATCCGTCGATCTCCACTCGTCCGCCTCGCGCCGCGACCGGATCGCGTCCCTCGCCCACGCGTACCGCGCCCTCGGGCGCGAACACCCGCAACTGTTCCGGCTGATGAACGAGCGGCCGTTTCTCGGCGCGCAGCTCATCAGGGCGGTCGGCGAGTCGACCAGCATCGATTATGGCGCGCTCTTCCCGACGCTCACCGCCGGGATGAGTTTCTGGGCCTGGGGCCACGGCATCCTGGTGCTCGAGATTCAGGGCAGGTTTCCGCCCGAGGTCGACCTCGATCTCCTGTGGGAGACGATGATCGACTCGGTGAGCGCCATCGGCGCGTAGGGGCGCAGAATAGTCGCCATGAGAATCCTCGCCGTCGAACTGCACCGGGTGGCGATGCCGCTCGTGCGCCCGTTCGAGACGTCGTTCGGGCGCCAGACCGCCCGCGACGTGCTGCTCGTGCGCGTGCGCACCACGGACGGAGACGGCTGGGGCGAGTGCGTCGCCATGGCCGACCCGGTGTACTCGAGCGAGTACGTGGACGGCAGCGAGGCGGTGATCCGTCATTACCTCGCGCCGGCATTGCTCGCCGCACAGGAGGTCGGCGCCGAGTCCGTCGCCGGGCTGCTGGGTTTCGTGGTCGGTCACCGCATGGCGAAAGCGGCCGTGGAGACCGCGGTGCTCGACGCGCAGACCCGCGCCGAGGGCATCAGTTTCGGCGAGTACTTCGGTGCCGACCGTGACGCCGTCGACTGTGGCGTCTCGGTGGGGATCTCCTCGAGCATCGACGAGCTGCTGGCCGAGGTCGACGGCTACGTCGGCGAGGGCTACCGGCGCATCAAGCTGAAGATCAAACCCGGCTGGGACATCGAGCCGGTGCGCGCCGTGCGCGAGCTCATCGGCGAACTCCCGCTGCAGGTGGACGCCAACACGGCCTACACGCGCGCCGACATCGAGCACCTCGGCAGGCTCGACGAGTTCGGCCTGCTGCTCATCGAGCAACCCTTCGTCGAAGAAGACATCCTCACCCACATCGTGCTGTCCGCGGCTATCGAGACGCCGGTGTGCCTCGACGAGTCGATCGTGAACGCCGAGGTCGCGCTGGACGCCATCGAGCGTGGGGCGACCAGCGTCGTGAACATCAAGGCGGGCCGCGTCGGGGGCTACCTCGAGGCCGTGCGCGTGCACGACGTGTGTGCCGAGCTGGGGGTCCCGGTCTGGTGTGGCGGCATGCTCGAAACGGGCGTCGGCCGCGCGGCCAACGTCGCCCTCGCGGCGATGGCGAATTTCACGCTGCCGGGGGACACCTCCGGTTCGAGCCGGTACTTCGCCGAAGACCTCACCGAACCGTTCGAGCTCGTCGACGGGCGCCTTGCGGTACCGACCGGTGCCGGCAGCGGTGTCGACGTGCGCGCCGACGCGCTCGCCGACTGGGCGTTGCGTCCGCCGATCACGCTCACCGCCTAGGTGATGCCGATCGCCGCGAGGCCGAAGTAGAGCAGGCTGCCGACGACGAGCACTGCGGCGCTGAACAGGGCGGCCGCGAGCACGGGGCGGCGCTCGAACCAGTAGAGCAGGCCGGGGTAGCGCTCGAGTAGTTCGCGCGGCGTCACCGATTCGTTCAACTCGGTGACCGTGACATCCAATTCGTCGCAGACGATACGCATGTCGCTCTCCGACCAGAACTGTCCGCGGAGGCGGATGACCTGGTTGCCGTCGTGGTCGCAGACAAACAGCTGCGGAACCGTTTCCGCGCCGCCTCCCTCGAAGGTGCGCACGAGAACGATCGAA
Source organism: Conyzicola nivalis (assembly GCF_014639655.1). Classification (NCBI taxonomy): domain Bacteria; kingdom Bacillati; phylum Actinomycetota; class Actinomycetes; order Micrococcales; family Microbacteriaceae; genus Conyzicola; species Conyzicola nivalis. Next base: position 1,991,349 of record NZ_BMGB01000001.1, on the reverse strand, counting down.
CCGACGTCGGCCGTCTGCATCGTCGTGGTGCGTCCGAGGAGGCCGCGCTCCGCGATGCCGCGACGGTCGATCCAGACGCCGACCCGGAAATACGACCGGCAGGCCAGAACGATCGCGACGGACGCGACGACCTGGGTGGCGACCACCACCGGCCAGGGACCGTCGGGCACGGTGAGGAAGTAGAGCACGCCGAACGTCGGCACCAGAAACGCGAGGGTGGCCACGAGCCCCTGACGGAACAGCCACGGGTGCGGACGCAGCTTGCGGTAGCCCTGCGGCGGTCGGCGAAGTCGGGTCACGGGCATAACGAACCCATCCCCGGATCTTCCCGAATCCAACAGCTGCGCAACATGAACCGCTCGTCTCTCCCCAGGGGACATCGGTGTGACGTTCCCAAGACTCTTTCACCTTATCGCTCAGCGGCGACACGTGTTGCCCCTGGACAGCCGTGAGTAGGGAATACATCCGTCTAACCGGAGTCGCCCTCAATATCGATAGTATTTCTCCACGCCCTCGACGGAGAGGGGCCCAGGCCAACCGGAGAGACGACCAATGACCAGCATCCCCGCCCGCATCGCCTCGGCCACCGCTGCCTGCGCGGTAGCGCTCGCCGCCCTCACCGGCTGTTCGGCTCTCGGGAGCATCTTCCCGGCGCAAGCGGAGCGCGACCCGGAGACGCAGGAGATCGCCGAGGCCGGCCAGCAGGACGTCTACAGCGTGGCCGTCGGCGACTGCTTCAACGACGGGAGCGGCTCGAGCGAAGAGGTGTCGGACGTGCCGGCCGTACCCTGCTCGGAACCGCACGACAACGAGATCTACTACCTGTTCGACCTGGCCGGCGACGAATTCCCGGCCGACGCCGAGCAGCTCGCGGACACTGGCTGCTACGACCAGTTCGCCACCTTCGTCGGGCTCGACTACGAGTCATCCGCGCTCGACTACTTCCCGATCCTGCCGACGGCCGACACGTGGTCGACCGGCGACCGCGAGGTGATCTGCTCGGTCTTCGACTCCGTGCAGACCACGGGCACTCTCGCCGGCGCGGCCCGCTGACACCGGGGATGTCGGGCGCAGCACCTGCGCCCGACATCGCTCACTGTGGCGGAGAATGGGGGATTCGAACCCCCGAGGGCTTGCACCCAACCAACTTTCCAAGCTGGCGCCATAGGCCACTAGGCGAATTCTCCTGGCCGGTGTTCTTCACCCGGTTTCCGGGGCGATGTGAACAACCTCAAGAATCATACCTGTATATTTAAGTCCGGCTCCCCGCGTGGCGCCATCCAGGCCAACTCCCCCAGGACGGAAACGTAGCAAGGGTAACCGGGCTCTGGCGGGTGCGCGGGGGGTCATTTACTTTTTCCGGGCAATATTTCGCCGGTATCGCGTGGAGAGCTGTACGCCGTGGTGGCGAATCGCCCGACCTGCCGCTTCGCGGCACGTTCGCGGCGCGGTGGCTCGACAGGATGCCTCACTGATGTCCTGTCGATTTCGCGGCTCGGAAAGCACAATAACCGTTGCACAATAACTCTTGTGTATATAGGTTGGGGTCATGAACCCGTCGACCGTGTCCCTCACCGATGTCAAGCAGATGAGGGCGCTAGCCCATCCACTGCGGTTGCGCATCCTCGGAGAACTGCGTGCGGGCGGGCCGTCGACGGCGGGCCGACTTGGAGATCTGGTGGACGAAGCTCCCGGCACTCTCAGCTATCACCTCGGAAAACTCGCGCAGTTCGGTTTCGTGGAGGAGGCGCCGGAACTGTCCACCGACCGGCGTGAGCGCTGGTGGCGCGCACTGCACGAATACACAGCCATTCCTTCCACCAGCGATGCGGACTCGGCCGCCGAGACCGTCGCGATCGCGGCGCTGCGGCACAGAGTGGTTGACGTTTACGCAGCGACGCTGCACCAGTCCGTCGACGCTTCAACCGAGCTCACGGCCGATTGGTCGGCGGCAGGAACTAGCGCCGACACGCTCGCCCATCTGACGGCGGCGCAGCTCGCCGAGGCGAGTGCCGAGTTGGGCGCCGTGCTCGAGAAATGGCACGCCGCGAGCAACGCCACAGGCGAGGGCGCTGAACCGGTGCAGCTCATCGTGCACGCATTCCGCCGACCGTGATGAGAGCCGCCGTTCGGGCACGCCGCACTCCGCTCGTCGGCTTGCTCGCCGCGACAGGACTGTCTTTGGCAGGCAACGCGATCACGGCGATCGTCGTTCCGATCTATGTGCTGCAGTCCACCGGTTCCGTCCTCGCGACGGGAGCGGCCGGCATTGCTGCCACGGCGCCGATGATCATCGGCGGCGTGTTCGGAGGAGTGCTGGTCGACCGGCTCGGCTTTCGTCGTGCAGCCCTGCTGGCCGACGTCGCCAGCGGCGTCACGGTGATCGCTATCCCCGTGCTCGCGGCCGTGATCGCGCTGCCGTTCTGGGCGCTTCTCGCCCTCGTCTTCGTCAGCGGCCTGCTCGATACGCCCGGCGACACGGCGAAGCGGTCGCTTGTACCCGACCTTGTGCAACTCGCGGGCGCACGGCTGAGCCGGGTGACGGGCGCCGAGTCAGCTATCTCGCGCACCGCGACGATGGTCGGCGCCTCGGCCGCCGCGCTCACCATCGCGTGGCTAGGTCCGCTCAACGCCATGGTCCTCGATGCCGCCACCTTTGCAGCATCCGCACTTCTTGTCTTGTTGTTCGTTCCGAAAGGAAGGTCCCGCGATCATGCGGTCAGTGACGTCACCAGCTTCTGGAGCGAGCTGACCGACGGCATCCGGTTCCTGACCTCGACGCCGGCGATCCGCAACGTGGTGTTGCTCGTCGTCGTCACGAACCTCATCGATGCGGCCGGCATGACCGTCATCAAGCCGGTCTACGCGAGCGCGGTGAGCGACGACGGCACGCTGTTCGGCCTGATGGTCGCGATTTTCGCGGCAGGAGCGCTCACCGGCGCGGCCCTGTACGGGTGGTTCGGGCACAGGCTGCCGCGGCGCCCGACGTTTGTAGTCTGCTTCTTGCTTGCGGGCGCGCCGCCGTACCTCGCGATGGCTTCCGGGCTCGCGATTCCGGCCTTGCTCGTCGTCTTCGCGCTCGCGGGTTTGGCTGCCGGCTCCATTAACCCGCTGATTTCGACCGTCATGTTCGAGTTGATTCCTCGAACCATGCGCGCGCGGGTGCTCGGGGCGTTGACCACCGGCGTCTCCGTCGGGATGCCGCTCGGCAGTTTTGTGGGCGGCGTGGCCATCGCGCAGGTCGGCCTGATCGCGACGTGTCTGATCGCCGCGTCCGTATACGCCTTCGCGACTCTCACTCCGCTCCTGGGCAGGTCGTGGCGCACCCTTGACTCCCCAGTTCGGCGGCCGGACAGGGCCGTGCGTTCCTGAGTGCGCGAAACGTCCTGTCGAGCGCGCGTACGGGCTATAACGACCTGTGAACCGTGCTGGCCGCATCCGCAAGCCAACCGCAGCCACCCGCAGGCGGGACCTAAGCCCCTGTGCTCCGTTCAGGTCGCGCGGTTAGGGTGTAAGGCGTGGCTCGCAGCATCTACATCACCTCCGCCGAGGGACATTCCGGCAAGTCGTCTATCGCGCTCGGGGTGCTCGACACCCTCAGCCGCGAGATCGAGAACGTGGGGGTGTTCAGGCCGATCGCGCGCTCCATCACCGAGCGCGACTACGTGCTCGACCTGCTGCTCGCTCACGACGGCGTCGACCTCGACTACGACGAGTGCGTCGGTGTCACCTACGACGAGGTCCACGATGATCCGGATGCGGCCCTCAGCCGCATCGTCGAACGCTACAAGGCCGTCGAAGCGAAGTGCGGCGCCGTCGTCATCGTCGGCAGCGACTACACCGACGTGGGAAGCCCCACCGAGCTGAGCTTCAACGCGCGCATCGCCGCCAACCTCGGCGCGCCCGTGCTGCTCGTGCTCACGGGCCGCTCGGTGGACGAGTCGCGCGGACGCACTGCCGACGAGATGCGCCAGATCGCCGAACTCACCATCCCCGAGCTGGCCGCGGCGCACGCCAGCATCCTCGCGGTCGTGGCCAACCGTGCCGACGAGGACCACCTCGACGAGATCTCGGCCGCCGTGTCCGACGTCGCGACGACGTCGATCGCCGAGTCAGGTGCCGCCGACGCCGCGCCGATCCCGGCATGGGCGATCCCCGAAGACCCCTTCCTCGTCGCCCCGACCGTGCAGGGCATCATGGACGCCGTCGACGGCACCCTGCTGCAGGGCGACTCGGCGCTGCTCGCCCGCGAGGCCATGGGCGTCGTGATCGCCGCGATGTCGATGGAGAACGTGCTCCCGCGCCTCATCGAGGGTGGCATCGTCGTGATCCCGGGCGACCGCAGCGAGATGGTGCTCGCCGCTCTCACCGCCCACGCCTCTGACACCTTCCCGTCGCTCGCTGGCGTCGTGCTCAACGGCGGGTTCGATCTCTCGCCCGTGATCAAGCGGCTCATCGCCGGGCTCGACGCCTCCCTGCCGATCATCACCACCGAGTTCGGCACCTACCCGACCGCGCAGCGCATCACCCAGACGCGCGGCCGCCTCGCCGCCGACTCCGATCGCAAGCGCGACATCGCGCTCGCCCTGTTCGAGAAGTACGTCGACTCGCGCGTGCTGTTCGACGCCCTCAGCGTGGGCAAGTCGGGCGCCGTCACCCCGCTCATGTTCGAGTACGGGCTGATCGAACGCGCCCGCAGTGCGGGCAAGCACATCGTCCTGCCCGAGGGCAGCGACGACCGCATCCTGCGCGCGGCCGGGACGCTGCTGAGCCGCGGGGTCGCGCGCCTCACGATCCTCGGCGATGCGACGGAGATCCGGGCGCGCGCGGCCGGTCTCGGCGTTGACATCTCGGCAGCCGACATCCTGAGCCCCTTCGACGAGGAGCTGCGCGAACGGTTCGCCGAGGAGTACGCCCGGGTGCGGTCGCACAAGGGCATGACCGTCGAGGCCGCCCGCGACATCGTGACCGACGTGTCGTACTTCGGCACGATGATGGTGCACCTCGGCCTCGCCGACGGCATGGTCTCCGGCGCCGCGCACACCACGGCGCACACTATCAAGCCGGGCTTCGAGATCATCAAGACCATGAAGGGCGTCTCGGTCGTCTCGAGCGTGTTCTTCATGGCGCTCAGCGACCGGGTGCTCGTCTACGGCGACTGCGCCGTCGTGCCCGACCCGACGTCGGAGCAGCTGGCCGACATCGCGATCAGCTCGGCGGGAACGGCCGACCAGTTCGGCATCGACCCGCGCGTGGCGATGCTGTCGTACTCGACCGGATCGTCGGGTGCCGGCGCCGACGTCGAGAAGGTGCGTGCCGCGACCGAACTTGTGCGGGAGCGCCGCCCCGACCTCTTCGTCGACGGCCCGATTCAATACGATGCAGCAGCGGATGCCGCGGTCGGCAAGTCGAAGATGCCCGGTTCCCAGGTGGCCGGGCGGGCGACCGTCTTCATCTTCCCCGACCTGAATACGGGTAACAACACGTACAAGGCCGTGCAGCGAAGCGCGGGCGCGGTGGCGGTCGGACCGGTGCTGCAGGGTCTCAACAAGCCGATCAACGACCTATCCCGAGGAGCACTCGTGCGCGACATCGTGAACACCGTGGCCATCACGGCCATCCAGGCGGCGGGGACCAACGCGTGAGCCTCGCCCTCATCATCAACAGCGGCTCGTCGTCGCTCAAGTACCAGCTGATCGAACTCGACGGCGAGGAGACGCTCGCCTCTGGCGCCATCGACCGCATCGGCGAGGCCAGCAGCAGCGTGGGTCACACCGCCGCGGGCGAGAAGCACGAGAAGCAGCTCGCGATCGCCGACCACACGGCCGCCCTGCGGGTGCTGACCGACGCCTTCGCCGAGTACGGCCCCGACCTCGCGTTCTCGCCGCCGGTCGTGATCGGCCACCGGGTCGTGCACGGCGGATCGCTCTTCACCGGCCCCACCCTCGTCACCGACCAGGTGATGGCCGACATCGACGAACTCTCGGCGCTCGCACCGCTGCACAACCCGGCGAACCTGGCTGGCATCCGTGCCGCCGCCGCCATCTTCGCGGGTGTTCCGCAGGTCGCCGTGTTCGACACCGCGTTCCACCAGACGCTGCCGCCAGAGGCCTACACCTACGCGATCGACCGCGAGCTGGCCGAGCAGCACAAGATCCGCAGGTACGGCTTCCACGGCACGAGCCACAAGTTCGTCTCCGAGCAGGCCGCGGAGTTCCTCGACCGGCCGCTGGGTGAGTTGAAGACGATCGTCCTGCACCTCGGCAACGGCGCGTCGGTCGCCGCGATCGACGGCGGGCGTTCGATCGACACCTCGATGGGCCTCACCCCGCTCGAGGGCCTCGTGATGGGAACGCGGTCGGGCGACATCGACCCGGCGATCATCTTCCACCTGCACCGGCAGGCCGGGCTCGGTTTCGACGAGCTCGATTCGCTGCTCAACCGGGGCAGCGGACTGCTCGGCCTCACGGGCAGCGGCGACATGCGCGACGTGCAGACGGCTGCCGCCGGGGGAGACGCCGCGGCCGAGGCCGCGCTGGCGGTCTGGCGGCACCGCATCCGTCACTACGTCGGCGCTTACGTCGCGCAGCTCGGCGGCCTCGACGCGCTCGTGTTCACCGCCGGAGTCGGCGAGAACAACGCGCTGCTTCGCCGGCGCGCGCTCGCCGGACTGGAGTTCCTCGGCATCGAGATCGACAACGACCGCAACGAGCTGCACTCCCGCGCGGCGAGGGTCATCTCGCCCGAGGGCGCACCCGTCACCGTGCTGGTCATCCCCACGAACGAGGAGCTCGAGATAGCGCGTCAGGCGCTGTCGATCGTCGCCGAGTAGCGCGGTCGCACTCCCGCGTGCCGCGCTAGTGCACTTATGGCGGGTGTGGGGGCCCGACTACCCGCCACAACTGCACTACCGGCAGCGGGCGACGGCCGCGTGAGAGCGCACCGGCGATGGGCGGGCCCTAGGCGCGCGGCGCCGCCGTCGACTCGCGCACGACCAGGCTCGTCGGCACGATCGTGGTGCCGACGCCGCGGGTGGAGTCCTCGATTTCGTGCAGGAGCATCTGGATGCTGCGGCGCCCGATCTCCGCGAAGTCCTGGTGGACCGTGGTGAGCGGCGGCCAGAACGCCTGCGCTTCGGCCATGTCGTCGAACCCGACCACGCTCACGTCGCCGGGAATCGACAGCCCGCGCTCGTGCAGCGCGCGCATCAGGCCCAGCGCCATCTGGTCGTTGGCGGCGAAGACGGCGGTGATCGCGGGGTCGAGTACGAGTCCGTGACGGTAGCCCGACTCGACCGTCCAGTCGCCGATGACGGGTGGCAACACGGTCGCTCCCGCCGCGAGCAGTGTCGCCCGCCACGACTCGGTGCGGTGTGCCGCCGAGAACGACGACTCCGGGCCGGCCAGATGGAACACGGTCTCGTGCCCGAGGTCGAGCAGGTGCTGGGTCGCGAGCCGCGCCCCCTCCGCCTGGTCGGCGTCGACCACGGTGTACCGGTCGCCCGCGTCGGAGTCGAGGATGACGGCCGGGAGCCCCGGCGGCAGGATGATGTCGCTGTTGTCGAGCGTGTGCGCCTCGATGATGATCGCGATGCCGTCGACCGCCTGCTCCGAGAGCCGGGTGAACGCCACCGCCATCTCGCCCTGCGTCGGCACGGCGATCGGCATGAGGGTGATGGAGTAGCCGGCCTGGGCGGACGCGGTGGCGATCGCGTCGAGCGTGCGCATGTTGCCGTAGGTGGAGAGCGTCGTCATGATGACGCCGATCGACTGGAAGCGGCCGGTCTTGAGCGCGCGGGCGGCGCTGTTCGGCCGGTAGCCGAGCTCCTCCATGGCGGCGAGGACGCGGTCGCGCGTGGCCGTGTCGACGTTCGTCAGACCGTTCGCCACGCGGGAGACCGTCTGCGACGAGACGCCGGCGAGCTGCGCGACCTCGGCCATCGACGGTCCGCGCCGCCGCCCTGCGGCCGGTGGTGCCGTGGTTTCGCTGGTCATCGTCGATCCGCTCATCCGGGTGATTGCTCAGTGTGCATCATGTTTGCGTAAACATGCTACCGTGTTCACCGCGACATGTTTACGCAAACATGACGCGACCACAATTATGACCTCAGGGCCGAGAGATGAGTGAGTACTCACGAATGACGACGGTGTCACCACCCGCAACCGGGCTCGCAGCCCCCAAACGGCACAAGCAGAAGCTCGACTGGACCGGCTGGAAGTTCGTCGGCCCGTTCATGATCGTCTTCGCCCTCGTGCTCATCGCCCCGGTCATCTACTCGATCTGGCTCAGCCTCTTCAAAGACCAGCTCGTCGGCGGCAACCAGTTCGTCGGCCTCGAGAACTACGTCACCGCGCTCGGTGACGGACGGTTCTGGGAGTCGCTCGGCCGCGTCACGGTCTTCCTGCTCGTGCAGGTGCCGATCATGCTGCTGCTCGCGCTCGCGGCGGCGCTCGCCCTCGACAGCGCGCGCCTGCACGCGTCGGCGTTCTTCCGCATCTCGATCTTCCTGCCGTACGCGGTCCCCGCCGTCGTCGCGACCCTCATGTGGGGCTTCATCTACGGCACCCAGTTCGGTCTCGTCGGCAGCCTCAACGACTTCCTCGGCACGGCGTTCGCCCCGCTGTCGAGCAGCTGGGTGCTGGTCTCGGTCGGCAACATCGTCACCTGGGAGTTCGTGGGCTACAACATGCTGTTGTTCTACGCCGCGCTGCGCGTGGTTCCGGTCGACCTCTACGAGGCGGCAGAGCTCGACGGGGCCGGCGCCTTCCGGATCATCCGAAGCATCAAACTGCCCGCCCTGCGTCCCGCCATCGTCATCGGCACCATCTTCTCCATCATCGGCAGCTTCCAGCTCTTTAACGAGCCGAACATCCTGCAGACCCTGGCGCCCAACTCGATCAGCACCTACTTCACGCCCAACATGTACGCCTACAACCTGTCGTTCTCGGGCCAGCAGTACAACTACTCGGCCACGATCGCCATCATCGTCGGGCTGCTCACCGCCGTCATCGCGTACGTCGTGCAGCTCTCCGGCAGCAGAAAAGAGTCATAGAACATGACAACGACAACCACGGATGCCGCCGTCGCCGCACAGCTCGCGCCGCGCCGGTCGCCCCGCGAATCCCGCTACACGCGCAAGAACACCCAGCTCGGTGCCCACAAGAAGAAGTCGATCCTGCTCACCGTGATCATGGCGCTCGTCGTGATCTACAGCCTGCTGCCGCTCTTCTGGCTGTTCGTCAGCTCGACCAAGACCCAGACCGAGCTGCTCAGCTCGTTCGGGCTCTGGTTCAGCGGTCCCTTCTCGCTGTTCGAGAACATCGGCGCGACGCTCACCTACGACAACGGCGTCTTCGTGCGCTGGTTCCTCAACACCCTGCTCTACGTGGTCGTCGGAGCGGGCGGCGCCACGTTCCTCGCGACGCTCGGCGGCTACGGGCTGGCGAAGTTCAACTTCCCCGGCAAGAAGGGCGTCTTCGCCGTGGTCATCGGCGCGGTGGCGATCCCCGGCACGGCGCTCGCGGTTCCCACCTTCCTCATGTTCAGCCAGCTGGGCCTCACGAACACACCGTGGGCGATCATCCTGCCCTCGCTGATCAGCCCGTTCGGCCTGTACCTGATCTGGACCTACGCGCTCGACGCGGTGCCGACCGAGGTGCTCGAGGCCGCGCGCATGGACGGCGCCGGCGAGTTCCGCACGTTCTTCACGATCTCGCTCAAGCTGCTCGCACCGGGCCTCGTGACCGTGCTGCTGTTCACCGTCGTCGCCACCTGGAACAACTACTTCCTGCCGCTCATCATGTTGAGCGAACCGACCTGGTACCCGCTCACGGTCGGCCTCAACCAGTGGAACGCCCAGGCGACCACGGTCGGCGGCGACCCCATCTACAACCTCGTCATCACCGGATCGCTGCTCACGATCATCCCGATCATCGTGGCGTTCCTGTTCCTCCAGCGGTTCTGGCAGTCCGGCCTCGCGGCCGGCAGCGTCAAGGCCTGACCAACTTTTCTCCCCGGGTCATCCGGCCCACCCCGTTTACAAGGAAGTGAAAGGCACATCATGAAGTCAGCACACAGCAGCCGGGGCAGGTTCGGCCGCTCGGCGGCCGTCATCGGCACCGGTATCGCACTCAGCATCGGCCTCGCCGCCTGCGCCCCCTCGGCCGGAGGCGGAGCCGAGACCGGAACCGCCGACGACATCGCCGCGGCGTTGGAGAAGAAGTCGGAGATCACCGTGTGGGCATGGGCGCCCGCCGTCGAGGAGATCGCCGCGTCGTTCGAGAAGGAACACCCGAACGTCACCGTCAACGTCGTGAACGCCGGCACCGGCAACGACCAGTACATCAAGCTGCAGAACGCGATCAAGGCCGGCTCGGGCGCCCCCGACGTCGCGCAGATCGAGTACTACGCCCTCCCGCAGTTCGGTCTGTCTGACGCGCTCGTCGATCTCACCGACTTCGGCTTCGACGAGTTCGAGGACAAGTACACGGCCAGCACGTGGGGCTCGGTCGAGCTCGACGGCGGCGTCTACGCGCTTCCCCAGGACTCGGGCCCCATGGCCCTGTTCTACAACAAGACGGTGTTCGACAAGTGGGGCATCGCCGTGCCGACCACGTGGGACGAGTACATCGCCGCCGCGCAGAAGCTGCACGCCGCAGACCCGAACGCGTACATCACGAACGACACCGGTGACGCCGGCTTCACCACGAGCATGATTTGGCAGGCCGGCGGCGAGCCGTACAAGACGACCGACCAGACCAACGTCACGATCGACCTCCAGGACGAAGGCTCGAAGAAGTTCGCCGACACCTGGAGCCAGCTCACCCAGAACGACCTCGTCGCCCCCGTGTCGTCGTGGAGCGACGAGTGGTACCGCGGCCTCGCCGACGGCACCATCGCCACCCTCGCGATCGGCGCCTGGATGCCCGGCAACCTGACCTCCGGTGTGCCCGACGCGGCCGGCGACTGGCGCGTTGCCAAGCTGCCGACCTACGAGGCCGGAGTCGCCGCCAACGCCGAGAACGGCGGCGGTGGAGACGCCATCCTCAAGCAGAGCAAGAACAAGCTCGTCGCGGCCGGCTTCCTGCAGTACATGAACGAGGGTGAGGGAACGCAGATCTCCCTCGCCGCCGGCGGCTTCCCGTCGACCGTCGCCGACCTCGAGTCCGATGCGTTCCTGAACGCGGAAGACCCCTACTTCGGCGGCCAGAAGGTCAACGAGCTGCTCGCGTCGAGCATCGAAGACGTCGTTCCCGGCTGGAGCTACCTCCCGTTCCAGGTCTACTCGAACAGCATCTTCAACGACACGGTCGGCCAGTCGTACGCCGACAAGGGCGACCTGAACGAGGGCCTGGAGGCCTGGCAGAAGGCCAGCGCCGACTACGGAAACGAGCAGGGCTTCACCGTCAACAAGTAGTTCAAAAGGTGGGCGGCGCCGTGCGAACGGCGCCGCCCGCTCCCGTTTTCGACACTTAGGGATCCCCGTGGCCAAGGCCCATCTCCGCGTCCACCTCGACGAGCCAGTGGCGCGGATCACCGACCGGCTCTTCGGCTCGTTCGTCGAGCACATGGGCCGCGCCGTCTACACCGGCATCTACGAGCCGGGGCATCCCACCGCCAATACCCAGGGCTTCCGCGCGGACGTGCTCGAGCTCGTGCGCGAACTCGGGGCAAGCGTCATCCGCTATCCAGGCGGTAATTTCGTCTCCGGTTTCCGCTGGGAAGACAGCGTCGGCCCGCGCGAGAGCCGCCCCGTGCGCCTCGACGTCGCGTGGCACAGCGTGGAGACCAACGAGGTCGGGTTGCACGAATTCGCCGAATGGGCGGATGACGCGGGGCTCGAGATCATGCAGGCGGTGAACCTCGGCACCCGCGGCATCGAGGACGCGGCCGCCCTGCTCGAGTACTCGAACCACCCGGGCGGCACCGCCCGTTCCGACGCGCGTCGCGCCAACGGACGCGAGGAGCCGTTCGGCATCACGCTCTGGTGCCTCGGCAACGAGATGGACGGCCCCTGGCAGATCGGCCACAAGACCGCCGACGAGTACGGCCGCCTCGCCGCCGAGACCGGCCGGGTGATGAAGTGGGTCGACCCGTCGATCGAGCTCGTCGCCGCCGGCAGCTCGAACGCCGACATGCCCACCTTCGGCAGCTGGGAGCGCACCGTGCTCGAGCACTCCGCCGACGTGATCGACCACATCTCGCTGCACGCCTACTACGAGGAGACCGGGGGAGACGTCGCCAGCTTCCTCGCCTCCGGCGTCGGCCTCGACCGGTACATCGGCTCGGTCGCCGCGATCATCGACGAGGTCCTCGCCGAACAGGGGCTCGAGAAGACCATCGGCATCAGCGTCGACGAGTGGAACGTCTGGTACCAGTCGCGCTTCAACGAGGTCGACAAACCGCCGCTGTTCGACGGCGGTTGGAACGAGCACCCGCGCATCATCGAGGACGAATACTCGGTCACCGACGCGGTCGTCGTCGGATCGCTGCTCATGTCACTGCTGCGCAACGCCGACCGCGTCTCGATGGCGAACCTCGCGCAGCTCGTGAACGTCATCGCGCCCATCCGTTCGGAACCCGACGGCCCGGCCTGGCGCCAGACCACGTTCCACCCCTTCGCGCTCACGGCGGCCGCCGCGCGCGGAACCGTCCTGCGGTCGACCGTTGAGTCGCCCGTCGTGGACACCGCCCGCTACGGGGCCGTCGACCTTCTCGACGCCGTCGTCGTCTCGAATGCCGACGACGGCGAACTCGTGCTGCTGCTCGTGAACCGCGACGTCACCACGCCGCTGTCGATCACCGTCGACCTGCCGGTCGCCGCCACCGCCGTCTCCGACGCGCTCAGCATCCACGCCCCCGAGGGCGGCTCGCGCTTCAGCGCCAACACCTTGGCGGACCCGGACACCGTCGTGCCCGTGCCGCTCGATTCCGTCGCACTCGTCGACGGCCGCCTCACCGCAGAACTTCCCCCGCTCTCGTGGTCGATTGTGCGCATCGCCGTCGCGACCCCGAGCACCCGTTCCGAAAAAGAAGGAGCCGTCGCGTGAGCGCCAGCACCCAGCCCGGTCCGTCTACCCCCGGCCGCACGTTCGCCATCGGCGAGGAGGACTTCCTGCTCGACGGGGAACCGTTCCGCATCCTCTCCGGAGCGCTGCACTACTTCCGCGTGCACCCCGACCTCTGGGCCGACCGCATCCACAAGGCACGGCTCATGGGGCTCAACACGATCGAGACGTACGTGCCGTGGAACGAGCACTCGCCGGTGCGCGGCACGTTCGACACGCGGGCCGGACTCGACCTCGCCCGTTTCCTCGACCTCATCGCCGCCGAGGGCCTGTACGCGATCGTGCGTCCAGGGCCCTACATCTGCGCCGAGTGGGACAACGGCGGCCTGCCCGCCTGGCTGTTCACCAACCCCGAGGTGGGCGTGCGACGCAACGAGCCGCACTACATGGAGGCGATCTCCGAGTACTTCGACGCCCTGCTGCCGATCGTGGCCGAGCGCCAGATCGACCGCGGCGGCCCCGTGATCCTCGTGCAGATCGAGAACGAATACGGCGCCTACAGCGACGACAAGGACTACCTGGCCGCGCTCGTCGAGTTGAACCGTTCGGGCGGAATCACCGTGCCGCTCACCACGATCGACCAGCCCACCGACCAGATGCTCGCCGACGGCGGCCTGCCCGGCCTGCACAAGACGGCGTCGTTCGGCTCGCGCGCGAACGAACGCCTCGCCACGCTGCGCCGGCACCAGCCGACCGGCCCGCTCATGTGCGCCGAATTCTGGAACGGCTGGTTCGACTTCTGGGGCGCGCACCACCACACGACCGGAGCCGCGGAAGCAGCCGCGGAACTCGACGAGCTGCTCGCCACCGGCGCATCCGTGAACCTCTACATGTTCCACGGCGGAACCAACTTCGGCCTCACGAACGGCGCCAACGACAAGGGCGTCTACCAGCCCACGGTCACGTCATACGACTACGACGCCCCGCTCACCGAGTCGGGCGAGCCCGGCCCGAAGTTCTGGGCCTTCCGCGACGTGATCGCCAAGTACGCCCCGGTCCCCGACGAGGTACCGACGGCTTCCGCGCCGGCACCGGTGTTCGAGGTGGCGCTCGACCGTTCGATCTCGTTGTCCGACGCACTGTTCTCTCCCTCCTCGAAGCTCGGCACGTGGGCAGGGTACGACCACCTGCCGACGCTCGACGAGATCGGCCATTTCCGCGGCTTCGCGCTCTACCGCACGACGGTCGGGTCGGGCGGAGTGCTCTCCTTCGGCGAGGTTCGCGACCGGGCGCAGGTCTTCCTCGACGGAGCCCCGGTCGGCGTGCTCAGCCGCGACCACCACGACTCCGCCCTCACCGTGCCCGGTGCCGGCGTGCTCGAGATCCTGGTCGAAGACCAGGGGAGGGTGAACTACGGTCCGCGCATCGGCGAAGACAAGGGGCTCATCGGTCCCGCGCTGCTCGACGGCGAACCGCTCTCCGCGTGGGAGGTCCTGCCGCTCGCGGTGGACGCGCTGCCCGCGGAGGCGAGCCTCGACGCCGACCCTCGCGGGGCATCCGCGGGTTCGATCGCGGGCCCGGCGTTCGCCGGCGGCTCCTTCGACGTCGACGAACCGACCGACCTCTTCCTCAGCACCGTCGGCTGGGGAAAGGGCAACGCGTTTGTGAACGGCTTCGACCTCGGCCGCTACTGGGGCCGCGGCCCGGGCGAGACGCTCTACGTTCCCGGCCCGCTTCTGCGCCCCGGACGTAACGAGATCGTCGTGTTCGAGACCCTCGCGATCGCCGACCCTGTCGCCCGTTTCGTCGCAGCTCCGGAGCTCGGTCACACCGACTTCTGACCCGCGCTCCGGAGCCGCGCGCGACAATCCACACCCGCCGACGACTGTCGGTCGCGGCGGCTACTCTTTACAGGTGGTTACCGCGCTGTATCGCCGTTATCGGCCAGAGACTTTTGCTGAACTCATCGGCCAGTCGCAGGTGACCGATCCGCTGCGCACCGCGCTGCGCACCGACCGGGTGAACCACGCCTACCTGTTCAGCGGGCCCCGCGGATGCGGCAAGACCACCTCGGCCCGCATCCTGGCCCGCTGCCTGAACTGCGCCGAGGGTCCCACCGACACCCCGTGCGGCGTGTGCCCCTCGTGTGTCGAGCTCTCCCGCGACGGCGGCGGATCGCTCGACGTGGTCGAGATCGACGCGGCCAGCCACGGTGGCGTCGACGACGCCCGCGACCTGCGCGAACGCGCCATCTTCGCCCCGGCCCGCGACCGCTACAAGATCTTCATCCTCGACGAGGCCCACATGGTCACGTCCACCGGATTCAACGCGCTGCTCAAGATCGTCGAAGAGCCGCCGGAGCACGTCAAGTTCATCTTCGCCACGACCGAGCCCGAGAAGGTCATCGGCACCATCCGGTCGCGCACGCACCACTATCCTTTCCGGCTCGTGCCGCCCGCCCAGATGCTCGAGTACGTGCAGCAGCTCTGCGACAGCGAGAAGGTCACCGTCGAACCCGGCGTGCTGTCACTCGTGGTGCGGGCGGGCGGCGGCTCGGTGCGCGACACGCTGTCGCTGCTCGACCAGCTGATCGCGGGCTCCGAGGGCACCGTCGTCGAATACGACCGGGCCGTCGCCCTGCTCGGCTACACGCCGGGCACCCTGCTCAACGAGGCCGTCGAGTCGATCGGCCAGCGCGACAACGCCGCCGTGTTCGACGCAGTCGACCGGGTCATCCAGACGGGCCAAGACCCCCGCCGATTCGTCGAAGACCTGCTCGAGCGCCTCCGCGACCTGATCATCGTCGCCGCGACGGCCGACCACGCCGCCGCCGTGCTGCGCGGGATCCCGGCCGACGAACTCACCCGCATGAGCCAGCAGGCCGCCAGCTTCGGCCAGGCCGAGCTCTCGCGCACCGCAGACATCGTGAACGCCGCCCTCACCGAGATGACCGGGGCGACCTCGCCGCGGCTGCACCTCGAGCTGATGGTCGCGCGCATCCTGGTTCCCGCCAGCGACGACACCGAGCGCGGCGCCCTCGTGCGCGTCGAACGCCTCGAGCGTCGCGTCGGCGTCGAGGGCGGCGCCGTCACGGGTGCCGCCGCGCCGCACCCGGCCGCGTCACGCGCCGAACCCGTCAGGGCGCCGGCTCCGGCGCGTGCTCCCGAGCCGACCCGCGCACCGTCAACAGGATCGGCCGGCGCCACGAGCCCGAACCGCCCTGTCGAGCGTGCGCCCGAGCCCGTTCGTCCTGTCGAGCCGCCCGCCCCGGCTCAGGCTCCGGCCCAGCCGATCGCCGCCACCTCGTCGTGGCCAGCCGTCGCGGTGCCCGGTGCGCCGCGCGCGACGCCGGCCGAGCCGACTGCCTCGACCCCGTCGTCAGCCAACCCGCCGGCAGCAACCCCGCCCGCCGCCACCGCCCCCACCCCGTCAACAGGACCGGATGCGCCCACGGCCGCATCGGCTCCTGTCGAGCGCGCGGCGGAGGCAGATCGTCCTGTCGACACGTCTGGCGAGGTCCCCGTCGAGGAGGCCGTCGCCGAACTCGAGTCGGCGCCCGCCGTCTCGACGAACACGCCCGTGCAGCCGGCCCCCGAGTCGGCCGCGGCTGCTCCCGGCGTCGAGAACGCTTCGGCAGGCTCGGCGACCGAAGCAGGCGCTTCGACGGGCTCAGCGACCGAAGCAGGCTCGGCGACCGAATCGAGCGCGTCGACAGGCTCGGCGACCGAAGCGGGCTCCGCGATCGAATCGAGCGCCCCCTCCGCCGAGCCGGCACCCGCCACCACCGTCACCCTGCAGCAGATGAAGGACGCCTGGCCCGAGGTGCTCGAGTCGGTTCAGAAGGCGAACATGAACGCGTGGACCGTCGTGTTCAACGCGAGCGTGCGTGCCCTCGACGGCGACGTGCTCGCGCTCGTTTTCTCCAACCAGACCGACCAGGCCAAGTTCAAAGAGCTCACCCCGGCCGGCGAGGGCGTCAGCTCCATCCTGCGCAGCGCGATCATCGACGTGCTGGGTCTGCGGGTCAAGTTCCTCGCGCAGTTGAACCTCGCGCCCGACTCGGCCCCCGGGCGCCCGGCCCAGCCGGCGGCACCCGTGTCGTCCGTGACATCCGCCCCGTCCGCGACGCCGACCCAGACCCGCACCGCGCCGCCCGCCGACGACGAGGCCCCCGAACCCACCGAGCCCGACGTCGAGCCGGGCGGTTGGGCGGTCGCGGCCATCCCGCCGAGCGCGCCGACCGAAGAGGAGCTGCAGGCCCAGCGTGCCGCGGCCCGCAGGCCCGCCGCGAAGGTCGTGCCGGTGCCCACCGCCGACGACGCGCGCTACGGGGAATCCGTCGTGCGCGAGATCCTCGGCGCGAGTTTCATCGAAGAACAACCCGTGGCGCCCCGCGTCGTACCGAAGGACTTCTAAACCGTGTACGAAGGAATCGTCCAAGAACTCATCGACGAACTCGGCCGCCTGCCCGGCATCGGCCCGAAGTCGGCGCAGCGCATCGCGTTCCACATCCTGCAGACCGAGAGTTTCGACGTCAGCCGTCTCGCCGAGGTGCTCACCGAGGTGCGCGACAAGGTGCGCTTCTGCATCATCTGCGGCAACGTGACCGAGACGGAGACCTGCAGCATCTGCCGCGATCCGCGTCGCTCGCCCTCCACCATCTGCGTCGTCGAAGAGGCGAAAGACGTCGTGGCCGTCGAACGCACCCGCGAGTTCAAGGGCCTGTACCACGTGCTCGGCGGTGCGATCAGCCCGATCGACGGCATCGGCCCCGACGACCTGCGCATCCGCCAGCTCATGCAGCGGCTCAGCGACGGCGTCGTCACCGAGGTCATCATCGCGACCGACCCCAACCTCGAGGGCGAGGCGACGGCCACCTATCTGACCCGTCTGCTGCAGCAACCGAACCTGCGGGTCACGCGCCTCGCCTCCGGTCTCCCCGTCGGCGGCGACCTCGAGTACGCCGACGAGGTCACCCTCGGCCGGGCCTTCGAGGGCCGCAGGCTCGCGGAGCACTAACGCCGTAACACAGCGAGAGCGCCCGCTAGAATCGCACATTGGGCCGGAAGCCGGCCGCACCTTCGAACCGCAGGAGAACCACGTGAGCCTGATCGTACAGAAGTACGGCGGATCCTCCGTTGCCGATGCCGAGGGTCTCAAACGAGTCGCCAAGCGCATCGTCGAAACCCGCAAGGCCGGCCACGAGGTCGTCGTCGTCGTGAGCGCCATGGGCGACACCACCGACGAGCTGCTCGACCTCGCCGAACAGGTCGTGCCCGTTCCGTCCGGCCGCGAGCTCGACATGCTGCTGACCGCGGGCGAACGCATCTCGATGGCCCTGCTCGCCATGGCGATCAAGAGCCTCGGCGTCGAGGCCCGCTCCTACACGGGGAGCCAGGCCGGCATGATCACCGACGCGCAGCACGGCTCGGCGCGCATCGTCGACGTCACGCCGAAGCGCGTGCGCGACGCCCTCGACTCCGGCTACGTCGCTATCGTCGCGGGCTTCCAGGGCTTCAACCGCGGAACCGGCGACATCACCACGCTCGGTCGCGGCGGCTCCGACACCACCGCCGTCGCCCTCGCCGCGGCGCTCGGCGCCGAGGTCTGCGAGATCTACACCGACGTCGACGGCATCTTCACCGCCGACCCCCGGGTGGTTCCCGCCGCCAAGAAGATCGACGTGATCACCAGCGAAGAGATGCTCGAGCTCGCAGCATCCGGAGCAAAAGTTTTGTATATCAGGGCCGTCGAGTACGCCCGGCGCCACGGGGTCACCCTGCGTGTTCGCTCGTCGTTCAACAACAACGAGGGCACGCTCGTGACCAACCCGAAGGATGGAGAGATCGTGGAAGAGCCAATCATCACCGGCGTCGCCGCCGACCTGAGCGAAGCGAAGATCACGGTGGTCGGCGTTCCCGACATCCCGGGCAAGGCCGCGCAGATCTTCACGATCGTCGCCAAGACGAACGCGAACATCGACATGATCGTGCAGAACGTCTCGAGCGCGAGCGGACTGACCGACATCTCGTTCACACTGCCCAAGTCGGATGCGGCCACGGTCATCACCGCGCTCACCGCAGAGCAGCCCGATGTCGGGTTCGACTCCCTGCAGCACGACGATCAGATCGGCAAGCTGGCCGTCGTGGGTGCCGGCATGCGCACCAACGCCGGAGTCACCGCGAAGCTGTTCACCGCGCTCTTCGACGCCGGTATCAACATCGAGATGATCTCCACCAGCGAGATCCGCATCAGCGTCGTGACCCGCGCCGACACCGTGAACGAGGCCATGCGCGTCGTCCACAGCGCCTTCGGCCTCGACGGTGACACCGAGGCCGTCGTGCACGGCGGCACCGGCCGCTAGCAGCAGGGTCGGTACCCGGCCGCTCGGCGGCCACGCACACGGCACGGCCGCGAACGGCGGCAACCCGTACAATTGGGCAACACTTCGAGCCCCGACTGTGGGCCCCCGAGCTACGAGCGGAACAGCATGAGCGACAACAACGGAGTACGAATCGGCGTCGTCGGCGCCACCGGACAGGTCGGTGCCGTCGTGCGCCGGCTCCTCGAAGAACGTGAGTTCCCGGTCGCCGAGATCCGCTACTTCGCCTCGGCGCGCAGCGCGGGCACGACTCTGCCGTTCCGCGGAGAAGACATCGTCGTCGAGGACGCCTCGACCGCCGATCCGACCGGGCTCGACATCGCCATCTTCTCCGCCGGCGCCACCACGTCGAAGGCGCAGGCCCCGCGGTTCGCCGCCGCGGGCGTGCTCGTGATCGACAACTCGTCCGGCTTCCGCATGGACCCCGACGTGCCGCTCGTCGTCAGCGAGGTCAACCCCGAGGCGATCGCCGACGCCCGCAAGGGCATCATCGCCAACCCGAACTGCACCACGATGGCGGCCATGCCCGTGCTCAAGGTGCTGCACGACGAGGCGGGGCTCGAGCGTCTCATCGTCTCCACCTACCAGGCGGTGTCCGGCGCCGGGCTGGTCGGCGGCGAAGAGCTCTACGCCCAGACGAAGGCGGCGATCGAACAGGATCCGCGCTCGCTCGTGCACGACGGGTCATCCATCGACTTCGGCGAAGCCACGACGTTCCCCAAGACCATCGCGTTCGACGTGATCCCGCAGGCCGGCAACTTCGTCGACGATGGCCTGTTCGAGACCGACGAAGAGAAGAAGCTGCGCAACGAGAGCCGCAAGATCCTCGGCCTGCCCGAGCTGCTCGTGAGCGGCATCTGCGTGCGCGTGCCCGTCTTCAGCGGCCACTCGCTCGCTATCAACGCCGAGTTCGGTTCGGCCCTGTCGGTCGAGCGCGCGAAAGAGTTGCTGGCGGATGCACCGGGAGTGGTCCTCACCGACGTGCCCACCCCGCTCGAGGCCGCCGGACAGGACCCGTCGTACGTCGGCCGCCTGCGCCAGGACGAGGGCGTGCCCGGCGGCCGTGGCCTCGCGATGTT